>PKXS01000024.1 GCA_003132425.1 Gammaproteobacteria bacterium
TGGACATGTTATGACCTCTCACGCAAAAAACCAGATAGGCTCCCGCTCGATCCGACTGATTCTACCGCGCACTCGCTCGGCTTCGTGCCGGATGCATCGAAAGTCGACGCGAGCGCGAACCCCACTTTCAAGTCTGGTCAACACTGTGGTGTATGCATGCAATACCAGGGTAAACAATCCGACGCAACGGCCGGCTGCAGCATTTACCCGGGTCACTCGGTTCCATCCGGCGGCTGGTGCAGGGCATTCGTGCAGCGCCCCTGACTGGCCGTTTGATAGACGGCGCACGCGTTCTACATGAACCACCCGAGGTATCCAGAATGAAAACGCAAATCCTTGCCGCAACACTCGTAGCTGCCGTAATGGCAGGCATCAATCCCGCTCACGCCGGCTAGCCGGCGGAAGCACCCGGCACCAGGACTGACGCCGCGCCAAAGCAGGAGATCCGGCTCGAGCGCCTCACGCCGGAATACTGGCGCGTCACGCTGGGGTCTGCAGAACTAATTATTGCAATGCGTATAGCGTAACGCTACACTACACGCATGATTAAGAGCTTTCGACACTCCGGGATTGAAGCATTTTTCAAGAGCGGGTCGAAAGCGGGTATCCAGCCAAAGCATGCAAAGAGGTTGAGCCTTCAGCTCGCCGTTTTGAACGCGGCAAAAAAGGAATCGGATATGAATTTGCCAGGATGGGATTGGCACCCGCTCAAAGGGCCATTAGCGGCACGCTGGTCGGTGTCAGTAAGCGGGAATTGGAGGCTCACATACGCCTTTGAAAATGGGGATGCGATCCTCATTGATTATGAAGACTACCATTGAGAAAGGAACTGAAATGAGCAGAATGTTTAACCCGCCGCACCCCGGCGAGATTCTCGCCGATACGGTATTGCGCGAAGATGGTGGGATCAGTGTGACCGCGTTTGCCGAAAAGCTCGGGATGACGCGAACCGCGATCTCTCGGATCATTCATGGCAAGGCCGCCATCAGCACGGACATGTCCATCCGCCTTGAGGAGGCGTTGGGCACGTCGGCCGAAACCTGGCTTGCAATGCAGGCTGCTTATGATCTCTGGCAAGCTAAGAAAAATAAGCGCAGGAAAAAGATCGCTCGGATTACCATGGAAGTGAATCGCAACGCCGCGTAAGTGAGCGACTTGATTCTTCGCCTGTGCGCTTCGCCCCTGAAATGCGCTGAGAGTCGCCGCAATGGTGTTGTCCAAGTCCCGACCCTCTAATTCGTAGCCTGGTGCTCGTCACGGAGGATTGAGTATCGTTAGCGTGAACGTGACGCCTTACTAGCTCGACCTTGGCATTGTGCTCTACAAATTTCTTCTACTCATTCAATGCCCTAGCCAGCGCTACCCGAATTTTAAGAGCACATGAAGGGCACAGGGCTAGAGAATTCGCGCCGGCGTTTTTACATGCAAACCATTGATATTACTGGTGGTGAGAGAGGGACTCGAACCCTCGACCTCGGCATTATGAGGCCCAAGCACCAATGAAATGCCGCTCTTTTTGAGCCATAAATGCCATCTAAACCCACCAGAATCGAGCTAACTGGGGCACAAAACGGGCACACGGATTAGCCCATCGCCGGTTCACTGATACGGGTCAACTCCACTTCCACTGCTTCGACGGCCATTTCCCAAGTCCTCAATGAACCGAAGAATCCCAGCAGGTCAACGGCAGTTACGATAAGGGTCGCGATGTCTCGCGTCTCGCCTGCATCCGCTTTGGGTCAGCGCAATCTGGTCTTCACGATCCAGCGCCGGATGACAACATGTGCACGCGTGCCTGCGAGCAATTCAGCGATCTCCATACCGAATACCCAAAGCGGCGGATTGCTTCTGCATTAGTTCAGCCGTCGCCTGAACAACCAAGCCGCGCCCGAGAGTGTGACCAATCCGATGATGAACAGCGGCAGAAAATCGGCGAAAAGGTTCGCGAACCCGGCACCCTCCAAATATACCCGTTTGGTCAGATCGAGCGCGTAGCGCAGCGGATTGATGATCATGACAGTTTGAAGAATGTCCGGCATGCTGCTGAAAGGCGTAGTCAATCCAGACAACAGCGCGAACGGCATCACCAATATGAATGCGTAAAGCATGGCCTGCTGCATGGTCTTGGCGATCGAGGAGACAAACAGACCGAGGCCGACCGCAGCCATCAGGAACAGAGTGAGCCCCGCATATAAAACGACGAAGGATCCGGCGAACGGGATGCGAAACCAAAACTGTGCGATCAGCAATACGGTAGTCGATTGGCCCAGGCCGATGGCCATGTTGGGTAACGCCTTCCCCAACATGATTTCAAATGGTCGAAACGGCGTGACCAGCAATTGGTCGAATGTTCCCTGCTCGCGTTCGCGGGCGACCGACAAGGCCGTCAGCATCATCGTGCCCATCATCGTCAGCGTGCCGATCAGGCTCGGAATCATCGTCCAGCGCGAATCGAGATTCGGGTTGTACCAAGAGCGAGTGACGATGTGGACGCTAACGCCTTGCTGACCGTGGTTGGATCTCCAGTCGCCGTTGAAGCTTTCAACGACGCTGTTCAAATACCCCAGCGCGGTGCCGGCCGTGTTGGAATTGCGGCCGTCGGCAATCACCTCGAGCGGTGCGGCCGAACCTGCGAGCAGATTACGTTCAAAATTCTGATCGATTTGGATCACGAGCAGCGCGCGACCGCTGTCGATCCAAGCGCCGATGTCCTTGGCGCGGCCGAGATCGGCTTGGCGCTCGAAGACCCGGGATCCGTCCAGGCGCGACAGCAAAGCCATTGACGCAGCGCTATGGTCCTGATCATAGACCGCGTAGGCGACGGAGTTGAGGTCGAAGCTGGCCGCATAGCCGAAGATCAAACACTGCAACATGGGTGGCAGGAAAATGATGAAGCGGCTGCGAGGGTCCTTCAATACCGCGAGAAATTCTTTGCGAATGAGCGCGAGGATACGAAGCAGCGAGGAGTGCATGCGAACGCCTCAGCTTATTTGTTTGACGGTGGCGCATCGCGTTGCCAGTGTCAGCGCCGCGGCCATCGCCGTCAGAACCGCGAGGTTGAACCAGATCACACTGCCGACGTTGCCCGCGAGATACAGCGTCTGCAGCAACGCGACCGCGTAGCGCGCCGGCAGAATGTGGGTGATGCCCCGAATGACCAGCGGCATGCTGCGCAGATCGTAGAGAAAGCCGGACAGCATCATCGCCGGCAGGAACGTCAGCAACATCGCCAACTGGCTCGCCAGGAATTGGCTCTTGACGAGCGTGGATACGAGCAGCCCTATGCCTAAGGCCACCAGCAGGTAGATCATCGAGGCGAGGCAGAGCAAGGAAAGTGAGCCGCGCAAGGGAACATGGAACAGAAATTTTCCCGCAAGCAGACACAGCACGAAACCGATCATGCCCAATCCAAAATAGGGAATGAACTTGCTGACGAGGAACTCGCCCGGCAGCATCGGCGTCACGAACAGCGCCTCCAGCGTACCGCGCTCCCACTCCCTCGCAACGACCATCGCGGTCAGGAACGCACCGATAATCGTCATGACCAGAACGATGAGGCCCGGGACCAGGAAATAATGGCTGTCATTGGCCGTGTTGAACCACATGCGGCTCTCGACGATGACCGGGCCCACCGCGACCGAGGTCCCGGTGTGGGCCTGCGCCGCACTCCAGATCGCGACCGGTCCCGCGGAATACGCCTGCATGATGCGGGCTTGGTTCGAATCCATCCCGTCCACGAGAATCTGGATATCGGCGGCACCCGCGTGCCAGCGCCGGCTGAAGTCGGACGGGATTTGCAAGATGCCATCCACGTTTCGATTCAACATCAATATGGTCGCTTCAGCCATCGCGCGCGTCGCGGTCAACTTGAAGTAAGGCGACAGACGAAACGCCCCGATCAGCGCGGCGCTGTCCGCGGAGACGTCTTCGTCGACAACGGCGACAGAAACCGTGGTGACGTCGAGCGAGAGCCCGAATCCGAACAGCAGAATCATCATCACCGGGAAGACGATGCCGATCGCGATGCTGCTCGGATCGCGAATAATCTGCCGCGTTTCCTTGCGCGTCAGCGCCCAAATCCGGCGCCATTTTGCCTGCCAATCCATCATGCCGGCCTCACGCGGACTTCCGCGCGGGAATGGCGCGCGACTTCTCGACGATCGCGATGAAGGCGTCCTCCATCGTCGCGACCCGGCCGGCCACCACGGGCGCGAGCGCACGCAGCTCGGCGGGTGTGCCCTGGGCGAGCACCTTGCCGTCATCGAGGACGAGGGCTCGATCACAATATTCGGCCTCCGCCATGAAATGAGTCGTCACGATGACGGTCACACCATTGCGGGCAAGTGCGATTATACGTTGCCAAAACTCGCGGCGCGCGAACGGGTCGGCGCCGCTCGTGGGTTCGTCGAGGAACAGAATTTGCGGCCGGTGCAGCAGCGCGGCCGCCATCGCTAGACGCTGTTTGAACCCTCCCGGCAATTGCGCGCTCGGCAGTCGCACGAACGGCGCGAGTTCGAACTGGCTCAAGGCCCAGCCAATGCGCTCGCGCCGCTTATCGCCCGCGAGGCCGTAGGCGCGAGCGAAGAAATCGAGGTTCTCCTCGACGGTCAATTGTCCATAGAGAGAGAACTTTTGTGCGACATAGCCGAGATGCTGTCGCGCCGAGGCCCGGTTTTGAAGGACATTGACTCCAGCGACCTTCAAGCTGCCAGCGGAAATCGGCAGCAGCCCGCAGAGCATGCGAAATGTCGTGGTTTTACCGGCGCCATTCGGCCCGAGCAAACCAAAAATCTCGCCCCGCTGGACGGCAAAACTCACGCGATCCACAGCGACGAATTTTCCGAAGCGCCGCACGAGATCGTGGACCTCGACGACGGTGTCTCCCGGCGCGCCGCCGATCGCTGGTTCCTGTAGCGCCGGCGCCTGCTTGTCGGCGGCCTTGCCGCCGGCGGCTTGGTACAGAAGCACCATGAATCCGTCCTCGAATCGGGCCGGCGTCGGCAGAGCGGAGATGCCCGCGAACGGCCTCGACTCGGATCCGCCAGAACTCGCGTCGGCAATGAGTCGCACCTGCCCGCACTCGGGTACGGCATCGATGACGTTGGGCAATGCCAATAGCTGGGCCTGCAAATCGCGCGCCTTGAGGGCATCCGGCGGTTGCGCGAGAAAGATCCGATTGAGCGCCAAGCGGCAAACCTCGGCCGGCGGCGCGTCGATGAGCTTCTTGCCCTCGCTGAGCACGAGCACGGTGTCGCAATTCTCGGCTTCATCCGGATCACTGCTGCTTAGCAGGACCGTCAGGCGGTCTTTGATCAGTTGGCGAATGATCTCCCACAACTCGCGGCGTGAGAGCGGATCGACCCCGACCGTCGGTTCATCGAGCAGCAGCAAATCGGGAGAGCGGACCAGCGCGCACGCGAGGCCTAGTTTCTGTTTCATTCCTCCCGATAGCTGTCCGGCGAGGCGCGTTTGAAACGGATCTAGGCCGGTCATGCTCATGAGTCGCAGGTATTGTGTTCGCCGGCTGTCGGCCGAAACCCCATGCATATCCGCATAAAGATCCAGGTTCTCGCGGACCGTCAGATCCTCATAGAGGCCGAATTGCTGCGGCATATAGGAGATCCGCGATTGAATCGCATGCGGATCTTTGGCCGCGTCGATTCCGAGCACACTGACGGTCCCGCGATCGGCCTTCATGAGCCCCGTGAGCAGCCGCATCAGCGTCGTCTTGCCCGCGCCGTCCGGTCCGATCACGGCCGCGAGTCCGCCCGGGTTGACGGAGAACGAGATGTCGTCGAGCGCCAGCACCGATTCGCCGGTCTCGCGGCGAAAGGATTTTCGAACGCGGTCCAAGCGCAGCGCCGCTGTCACAGCGGGCGTCGTCACGGCGATGCGGCGGTAGCGGACGCCGGCGCCTGCGGCGGCGCCTCCCACCCTCCGCCCATCGCCTTGTAGAGCGCGATGAGATCGAGCGCAACGGTTTGGTCGCTGACTGCCAATTGATCGTCCGATTCGTAGAGCGCGCGCCGGGCGTCGAGGACGTCGAGATAGTTCACGCGCCCGTGTTCGTAGAGACCGTCGGCCAACTCCAGCGAGCGGCGGTTTTCGGCGAGCGTCTCGGCGAGCGCGCGGCGGCGGTTTTGTTCCTGGGCATACGCGACTACCGCGTTCTCGGCCTCCTCCAAGGAAACCAAGACGGCCTTCTGATAGCTTGCGAGCGCCGCCTCCTGCACGGCAGTTTGCGCGCGGACTTGCGCACGAACCCGGCCGAAATCGAACACATTCCATTGCACACTCGGGCCGATCGACCAGAACCGGCTGCCTGCGTCGAACCAATTGCTGGTCTTGGTGCTTTCGTCCCCGATGTCGCCGGTCAGGGAGATTTTTGGGAACCAATCGGATTTTGCGACGCCGATGCGCGCCGTCTCCGCGGCGAGTTGCCGCTCGGCGCGACGCACATCCGGGCGACGGCGCAGCAGCTCGGAGGGCAGCCCAATTGGAACGACGGGCGGCGCGATCGGCAGCGCGGCGGGCGGCGACAGTTCTGCGACCAGGTCGCCGGGTTGCTGCGCGAGCAGCACCGCCAACGCATACATCGCAGCGCGCTGCTCGGTTTCGAGCGGTGGAATCGCGGCCTGCACTCCATCGAGCAAGGCCGCCGACCTCGTGACGTCCAGTTCGGTCGCGACGCCCCCCTGCAGGCGCGCGCGGGTCAGTTCGAGCTCCTCCTCCTGCAGTTTCAGGTTGCGATGCGCGATCGCCAATCGTTGCTGAGTCCACCGTAACTCGAGATAGTTCCTGGCGACTTCCGCGAGCAGACTGACCAGCGCGTCGTTGCGGGCCTCGATCGCGCCTTGCCAATCTGCGGTGGCCGCTTCAAGCGCACGGTGCTTACCGCCGAACAAATCGATTTCCCACGAGGCGTCGAATCCGGCTTGATAGACGCTGTACTCGAACGGGAAGTTGGGCGGCAGCGGCAGGGATCCGATTAAGGGCTGGTGCTGACTCTGCTTGGCGCGGTCGGCCGATCCGGTCGCGGTGAGCATGGGCCAAAAATCGGCCGCACTGCCGCCGCGGATCGCCCGCGCCTGACGCAGCCGGGCTTCCGCGACGCGCAGGTCGAGATTCGATTTCGCGGCGCGCTCAATCAGGGAATCGAGTTCGACGTCGTTGAACGTAGCCCACCAGGATGTGGGCGCGGACGCCTTGTCGGTGAGCCCATTGTCTAACCGCGAATCCCACGCCGCCGGGGCGCTCGGAGCCGAGGGTCGATAGTCCGGGCCGACGACGCAGGCGGCGAGGCCAATAGTGCCTACCAGTGCGAGCCCTCGGTGGATTGTTGTCCGTAGCATGAGTGCGACACCCGGCCTACGGCTTGCCCGTCGCGGCCGGATTCAATTCCAGAAGCACGGTCGCCGGCATGCCGAGACGCAGCTGGTCCTGCGAGTCTTGCACAAACACACGAATTTCATAGACGAGGCTCGAGCGTAGTTCAACGGTCTCAACGGCTTTCGGCGTGAATTCCGCAACCGACGCAATGAACCCGACCCAACCGGAGAACGGCCGGTCGGGAAAGCCATCCGTGCTGATCGACGCTTTCATCCCGTACTGAATCTTTCCGAGATCGGGCTCGGAAACGTAGGCTCGGACCCACTTCGGATCAATAATCGCGAGATTCAATACCGGCCTTTGCGGAGAAACCATTTCGCCGGGCTCCAAGAGTCTCGTGCGCACGACGGCATCACCCGGCGCAACGAGTTCGGCGTCTGCTAGCTGCCGGTGCAGCAGCTCGAGCTGGGCCTGATCGGCCTGCAATTGCGCTTCGCCCTGAGCGATGTCCTCCTTTCTGGGGCCGATGACGGCGAGTTCGAGCGACTTCTCGGCAACGGCCAAGTGGGCCTGCGCCGAATCCAGTGTGGCTTTCGCAGCCTCCAGATCCTGCTCGCTGACGGCCCGACCGGTCGTGAGCGTGGTGAGCGCCGCGAGCCGCGTCCATTGCTGCAAGGCATTAACTTGGTCCGCCCTGGCAGAGGCGACGTTGGCTTGGACCTGCGCAATTTCCTGCGGGCGGCTGCCGTGATGGAGCCTATCGACGACCGCCTGTTGCGCCGCCAGGACCGCCGCGGCGGTTGCGGTTTCGGGTTTGAGCCGGCTCGTGTCCAGCCGCGCCAGAATCTGGCCTTGTGTGACTTTGGCTCCTTCCTGGACCAAAACCTCGGCGAGCCGTTCGCTGTCGTTGAACGCGAGATCGACTTGCCGCAGATCGACGTTCCCGTAGAGCACCAATCGGTCGCGGTTCTTGCCGGAGTTCGCCCCGAGCCAGCCAAATTCAAACGCGGCTGCGACCGCGGCCACGATCAAAATTCCTACGATTATGAAACTCTTGTACCGACCAAAAAAGGACCGCGTTGGCGTAGCCTCAGCGGGCGGCGTCGCCGGCGGAGCCGCTGTCGTCGCGGGGTTCGTTACTTTCTTATCACCGTCGCCCGACACCGCCCTCTCCTTGCCGCTTGCGCGCTCGACTGGAATGCAGACCGCGCCTCTTAAGGCCGTAATATTGTGATTTTCCAGATTATGCACCAACCGGTTTGGCGTCGGTGCGTTGGAACCCGTCCGGAAATCCGCGTCGTGCGTCCCGGCCCAGAATAGCCCACGTTGCCAAAGAGGTGCATCAGCCGACGTGGGCGATGTTTGAGTCGGCAAACTAATCCGGCGTCGGCAAGGCGATAGACCCGTTGCGCGCGTTGCCGAGGACGTAGGTCAGGTAGCTCAGTAGGTTGACCTTGTTGGCTTCGCAGGATTGCACCAGGGAATAGTAGATCGCTGCGGCGTGCGCCGCGCGCCGATTTCTTCGGTAACCGCATCCACAGTGGCTTGATTGAATGACGCCTGTCGCACTCGCGAGCCCGACCTTGGCATTGTGCGCAACAAATTTCTTCTACTCATTCAATGCCCTAGCTAACGCTACCCCCCTCAGCGACAGCACATAAGGGGCACACGGCTCGGAAATCCGAGCAGTTGATTTTCAGTTCAATCCTGATTTTGTTGGTGGTGAGAGAGGGACTCGAACCCTCGACCTCGGCATTATGAGTGCCACGCTCTAACCAGCTGAGCTACCTCACCATCTCGTGAACTATCGCCTTAACTTGAGATCCGGCGACCTCAAAGAGCGGCGGATTTTGCGCAGCGCCACCCCACCTGTCAAGGCGGGACTATACGTTGAATCTAAAGTGCATCACATCGCCCTCTTTGACGATGTATTCCTTGCCCTCCAACCGTAGTTTGCCGGCCTCCTTTGCACCCGCCTCGCCCTTGAAGCCGATGAAGTCCTCATAGGCGATCACTTCGGCGCGAATGAAGCCGCGCTCAAAATCCGTATGAATGACGCCGGCGGCCTGCGGCGCGGTAGCGCCCGTGTGAACCGTCCAGGCGCGCACTTCTTTTACGCCCGCCGTGAAGTAGGTGTGCAACCCGAGCAATGAATAGCCGCCGCGGATCACGCGGTTGAGTCCCGGCTCATCCAACTTCAGCTCTTGGAGAAACTCGGCCCGATCGGCCTCCTCCAGTTGCGCGATTTCCGCCTCGATCGCCGCGCAGATGGGCACCACGATGGCGCCTTCCGACCTGGCGATTTCCCGCACGCGATCCAGTCGGGGATTGTTCGCAAAGCCGCTCTCATCGACGTTCGCCACATACATCACCGGCTTGTCGGTCAGCAAATGCAGATCCCTCAGCAACGCGTGCTCGTGCGCATCCAGCTTGAGCAAACGCACCGGCTTCGCGAGGTTCAACTGAGCGCGCACGCGCTCCAAAAGGTCCCGCGCCCTGACGGCATCCTTATCCGCGGCCTTTGCCGCCTTCAGCGCCTTCTGATACGCGCGCTCGACGCTGTCCAGATCGGCCAGCGCCAGTTCGGTGTTGATCACCTCGATGTCACTCGCGGGATCGATCTTGCCGGCCACATGCACGATGTCGTCGTTCTCGAAGCATCGCACCACGTGCGCGATGGCATCGACTTCGCGAATATGCGCCAGAAACTTATTCCCGAGTCCCTCGCCCTTCGAGGCGCCGGCGACCAATCCGGCGATGTCGACGAATTCTACAGTGGTGGGCAGAATCCGCTCCGGATGCACGATGGCGGCGAGAATCTCCAGCCTCGGATCCGGCACCGGCACCACGCCGACGTTCGGGTCGATGGTGCAGAACGGATAATTTTCGGCCGCGATTTGCGCTCGCGTGAGCGCATTGAACAACGTGGACTTGCCCACGTTGGGTAAACCGACGATCCCGCAGCGAATGGGCACTAGGCCTTTCCTGCGCGGTTGTGAAGCTTCGCCATCGCGCGTTCCGCGCCTTGCTCGAGCAGCAGCGGCATGCAATCCGCCGCTGTATTCACCGCTTCCAAAATGAGTTCCTCTTCGGCAGGGGGCGCGCGCGTCAAGACGTAGTCGATCACTTCGGCCTTATTGCCGGGATGACCTATCCCAAAACGCAGCCGCCAGAAGGCATCGCCGATATGCGCTATGGTGTCGCGCAAGCCGTTGTGGCCGCCATGACCTCCGCCTTGCTTCAAGCGCACGCTGCCTACCGGCAAGTCCAGCTCATCGTGCGCGACCAAGATCTCGGCGGGCGTAATCTTGAAGAACTCACTGAGCAGTCGAATCGACATTCCACTGCGGTTCATGTAGGTGGTCGGTTTCAGCAAAGTGACCTCCTGTCCCCCGATGCTGACGCGCGCGGTTTCACCGGAATACTTGCGGTAATCTCGAAATTCGGCGCCATGCCGGCGCGCAAGCAGGTCCACGAACCAGAAACCCGCGTTGTGACGCGTGACCAGATGCTCGGGCCCGGGATTGCCGAGACCGACGATAATTCGCAATGGTAACCCTGGCATCGCGGATTCACTCAACATCAAGAAACCCCAAAAGTAAGAAGGGCCGCCACCCTGACGGCCCCTCCCGTACCCATCTTAAGAAAATTACTTCTTCGCGTCCTTCTTTGCCGGTTCCTTCTTGGCTTCTTCTTTTTTCGCAGGCTCGGCTTTCTTCCCGGCCTCGGCCTTCTTCGCCGCATCGCCGCCCGGCGCTGCCGTTGCCGCCGCCGCTGTCGCTGCCCCAGCCGCAGCAGGCGCCGCTGCCGCGCCCTCCGCCACCGGTGCTGCGTCCGCCGCGGTGGGCTCGGGCTCTTCTGCACGCGGGCTGTGAATAGCCACGACCGCCGCGTCTTCCTTCGCCAGGTCCACCAACTGCACACCCGCCGGCATCGTCAATTGCGATAAATGGATGCTCTCGTTGAGGGACAGTCCGGAAATATCGACTTCGATGAATTCCGGCAGATCCCGCGGCAAGCAAGACACCTCCACCTCGGTGCGCATGTGCGACACCAGGCCGCCCTGCGATTTGACGCCCGGCGCAATCGCCTCGCCCTTGAAATGCAAGGGGATGCTGATGCGAATCTTCTCGTTCTCTTCGACGCGCTGGAAATCGATGTGCACGATCGCATTCCTGAACGGGTGCCGCTGCACGTCTTTCAGGATGGCGGCCTGCGTTTCCTCGCCGACCTTCAAACTCAGAATGGTCGAGTAAAAGCGTTCGTTTTCGAGCATGATCAAGAGCTTCTGATGGCTTAAGGTCAATGCGCGTGCGGCCAAATGACCGCCATAAAGGATTGCCGGCACTTTTCCGTCGTGACGCAGGCGGCGGCTCGCACCTTTGCCTTGCGTCTCGCGGAACTCGGCGACGAGTTCAAAAGAGGTTTTCATAATCTTCTCCAGTTACATCAGAAACACGGCGTCCCCGCACCGCGACCAGTTGCGGGGGCGCCGACCAATCAGCTTCAGTCGATATACAGCGAACTCACCGACTCCTCGTCGTTGATTCGACGCACGGTTTCCGCCAGCAGTCCCGCCACGCTCAGCTGGCGAATTCGCTGGCATGCCATTCCGGCATCCGACAGGGGAATCGTGTCAGTGACCACCAGTTCGTCCAACACCGACTTCGAAATGCGTTCGATCGCGCCGCCGGACAATACGGCATGCGTGATGTACGCCACTACTTTGAGCGCACCCTCGTCTTTCAGAGCCTGCGCCGCCTGGCACAGCGTGCCGGCGGTATCCACCATGTCATCGATCAATACGCAGGTCCTGCCCTCGACCTCACCGATGATATTCATGACCTTCGATTCATTCGGCCGCGGCCGGCGTTTGTCGATGATCGCCAATTCCGCATCGTCCAGCCGCTTGGCAAGCGCTCGCGCGCGAACCACGCCGCCGACGTCCGGCGACACCACGACGATGTTCGCGTATTTCTGTTTCCACGCATCGCCCAACAGCACCGGCGAGGCGTACACGTTATCGACCGGAATGTCGAAAAAACCCTGTATCTGATCCGCATGCAAATCAACAGTCAGCAACCGATCGACGCCCGCGCTCGCAATCATGTTCGCCACCAGTTTGGCCGTAATCGCAACGCGCGTGGCGCGCGGCCGGCGATCCTGGCGCGCGTAGCCGAAGTACGGTACTACTGCGGTCACGCGCTTTGCCGATGCGCGCCGGCAGGCATCCGTCATCATCAGCAATTCCATCAAGTTTTCCGCCGGCGGACAGGTTGGCTGCACGATGAAAACGTCGCGCCCCCGCACGTTCTCCATCAATTCGACATTCACTTCGCCGTCGCTGAAGCGCCCGACATTGGCGCGCCCGAGCGGCACGCCCAAGTGGCGCGTAATCTCATGCGCGAGCGTGGGATTCGCCTTGCCCGTAAAAACGGCAATCGTTAAGGAATCGAACTTGCTACTTTGAGACATAGGCAACTAAACCAAACTCACTGCGCGCAGTTGGCTGGGGTGGAAGGATTCGAACCTCCGTATGGCGGGATCAAAACCCGCTGCCTTACCGCTTGGCGACACCCCAACTTGGAAATCATCAATCAGCGACTCCGCACACGCGACGCTCAGCCAGCCGCTAATCTTTCAAGCAAGGGCGAGTCATTCAGTCCGCGGGCCAAATATGCATCAAATGCGGGCGGCACCTCGCGCTTAATTTCGCGGCCGCGGGCCAGTGTGCCGCAGGCCAAAAACACGCAGGCCCCCGTGCCGGTTAGGCGTGCAGATCCATAGGCCGAAAGCCAATCGAGCGCGCGCGCCACCTCGCGGTATCGGCGCCGCACGACTCCCAAGCAATCGTTCCTTCCACCGGACGCCAGGAAGCCGTGAATTGTGATGGCCGCAGAATTTCTTGTCAATTCAGGATCTTGAAACACATCCGCGGTGGCGACCGAGATATTCGGCTTTAAAATCAAATAGTTAGCCTCAGGCGGCGCGAGCGGTGGATAGAGCGCGGTCAATCGCTCGCCGATTCCTTCCGCCCAGGCGGCACGCCCGTGCACAAATACAGGGACATCCGCGCCCAGCGTCAGGCCCAGCGCCGCCAGCTTCTCGACCGGCCAGTTAAGACCCCACAGCCGATTAAGCGCCACTAAACAAGTCGCGGCATCAGAGCTACCCCCGCCCAAACCACCGCCCATCGGTATGCGCTTCAGCACGCTGATGTCCGCGCCCCGAGGGCACGCGGCCGCGCTCTGCAACGCTCGCGCGGCGCGCACGCACAGATCGGCCTCCTCGGCCACCGCGTAGTCCCCCGAAACGCGCCGGATCCTGCCGTCCGCGCGCACCCGTATCCCAATGTCATCGCAAAGTTCGACGAACTGAAAGCAGGTCTGCAGCTCATGGTAGCCGTCGGGCCGGCGCCCTAAAATGTGCAGGAACAAGTTGAGCTTGGCCGGCGCGGGCCAGGGTCGTTCAAACGGCTCGTTCAACGCGGCGGCTCCCAATGATCGACGGCGATGCGCACTCGCACGCCCTCGTGGTTCAAGACCATGTGCGCGGGCAACAAGTCGCCTCCGACCAGGATGTAGCGATCGTAGTCGATGGTCCAGCCGGCCTGGATCAGCTGCTGCGCGCGATTCTGTTCGTTGCGCACGAGGTCGAACTCCGCTCCTGGATCAGGCACGCCCAGCAACCAGTAGCGCAGGTGATCGAGCGGCAGATCGAAGCCCAAGCGCTGCTGCAGCTGCGCCACCATCTCATCACTCGGCGCCGCACCGTTTACGGAAAGCCCCTCGGGTGTTCGTTTGAGCACCACGGCTCCCACGCCGAACGGGCCGGCCAGGTGCACCTCGCTCGCCTCACCACTCTGGCGCCAATTCATGGTGGCCTGCCAGCCCTGCGTGCCCGCGGCGACGGCCGCGCGTCCGTCGAGTTGCCAAGATTCTGCCTGTTGCAGATTGCCCAGGCGCTGCGCCCACGGCAATGCCTTCAGGGTCGGTCGCGACGTTACGCACGCGACGAGCGCGGCACAGCAGGACAGCGTCAGCAATGCGCGGCGCATCGCAGTTTAATTCGACCCGTGCAAACGTCGGCGCGTTGCCTTGAGCACCCGGTTGTCCGAATCAGCGACGCTCGCGGCGGACCAAATACGGTCTGCCTCGGTCCGGCGGCCGAGAGTCCACAACACCTCGCCTAAATGCGCGGCAATATCGCCGCCGCGGTCGTCCGCGTAAGCGGCCGACAAATATGGCAACGCTTGATCGCTGTGACCCTGCTGGAACAATACCCACCCTAGACTATCGACAATCGCCGCATTTGCCGGCGCAGCAGCGTAGGCGCGTTCAATGAGGGCGCGCGCGCGCGCCAGATGCTGGTGGTGATCCGCCAGCGTGTAACCCAGCGCATTCAAGGCGGCAGGATCGTCCGGACGCGCCTTTAACAGAGCGGTCAACTCGCGCAATGCGGCGGGAACACGGCCCACATCCTCGTACGTGGCCGCCTTGGCGTAGCATAAATCCACGCTGTCAGGATATTGAGAAACGCCCCGATCAAGCAGCTCCAGCGCCTGCGGCACGTCCCCCGAGTCGGCATAGATCCGCGCGCGTGCCGCGAGAATTTCCGGCGCTTGCTCCGGCGCATCCTCCGCAAGCTGGTCAAGCAACTGCTCGGCCGCAGGAGCATCGCCGTGCCCCTGCAATATGGTTGACGCTCGTAGTAGGGCGGAAACAAAATTCTCGCCGCCTTGCACCTGCGCATATAGGCGCAGCGCGCGCTCCAGATCGCCATGTTTTTCGGCGATCAATCCAAGATAATAGAACGCGTCGTCGAGAAATCTTCCCGTCGTCAGCAATTCCGCAAACCGCAAATTCGCGGCGTCGAACTTGCCCTCTTGATACTCGACAACGCCCGACAATCGAAGCGCAACCGGCGCAACAGCCGGCGCGCGCGCGAGAATCTCCAATTGCTCGAGCGCCGCGGCGTCGCGCTGCGCGCTCAAGAGCAGCAATGCATAGTCCAAGCGGTTGGCGGGGGTGGCGTCTCGATCGACCTGCGCCCGCGATACGGCAAGGGGTCCGTCCACGTCGCCTGCAATGACTCGCGCGCGTAATAGCGCCTCAGCGACCTCCCGGTCGGTGTCGGCTTGGTTGCTCGCGCCGCCGGGGACGGCATTCGCCGGCGCATCGCCGGCCGCGGACTTGAGCGCGATTGCTGCGGTGAAACTGCGCACCGCTGCCGCTGGATCGTCCGCACGCAGCGCGGCGAATCCCTGCACCCGTCGCGCCACCGCGGAATTTGGAAACCACTCCGCCAAGCGGTCCGCAAGCTGGTGTGCGCCGAACACGTTGTCCACGCTCCCCAACTCCGTTTCGAGTCTGGCGAATTCCGCGTCCGTGCCGCTCGGTGAGGTCAGAAGCACGACCCGATAGTGAGCCGCGGCCTGTTCGATCTTGTATAGCTGCAGCGCCGCCCTGCCGGCGGCCCGGTGCGCCTCCACGGATTTCGGATCGACGCTGATCCAGCGCGCGGCGACGGTGGCGGCCAGCGAGGGCTGCAGTGTGTCGGCGGCGACTTCTGACGCTCGTTGCAGCAGCCCAATGTCGCTCGCCGTTGCGGCCGCCGCCGCGTATTGCAGCGCCGCGACCCGTGGTTCGTGCCTTGTCAAGGCTATCTCGCCGATGACGGTATAAAATACCTCGGGCGTGCGTGCGGTGTCGGCTTTCCGGGCCGCGCCGACGCAAGCGGCGGTGGCGATGATGCCGAGCCCTACGCAAGCCCTGGAGAGGATTGAAATCGAGAACACGGCCGCACTATAGCTAAATGAGTACCCTGTTGCCGCAGATTCCCGCTTAATCTAGCGGTATCTTTTCCACCGAAATCTTAAGGTTACGATCCAAAGCGCTGCAATGGCATTTAGCATCCTCGGTATCAATCACAAGACCGCGCCGGTTGCCCTGCGTGAAAAGGTGGCGTTCGGCGAGGAACGTTTGCTCGCGGCCTTGCGCGCGTTGCGCCAGGAAAGCGGCGTTGCGGAAGTAGTTATATTGTCGACCTGCAATCGCACCGAGGTGTACTGGGCAGGTTCTGCCAGCGGTTCCGAGTTGACGCAGTGGCTTGAGCGGCATCACGGGAACAACCTCGACCTTGCCTCGAGCCTGTATGTCCACCAGGCAGAGCGCGCGGTTGAACACGCCTTCAGCGTCGCCTCCGGGCTCGATTCGATGGTGCTTGGTGAAGCGCAAATTCTCGGACAATTGAAGGACGCTTATCGCGTGGCACAGGATGCCGGCAGTACTGGGCCTTCTCTCAATAAGCTGTTCCAAGCGGCCTTCTCGGCCGCCAAGCGCGTGCGCAGCGAGACGCAAATCGGCGCCAATGCCGTCTCCCTGGCGTCCGCGACGGTTAAGTTGGCGCGGCGGGTTTACTCGGACCTAAGCGCGCACACGGCGCTCATGGTCGGCGCCGGCGAAATGATCGCGTTGGTGGCGCGGCACTTCGCCTCCGCGGGCGTGAAACGCATGGTCATTGCCAATCGGACCTTGGCGCGGGCACAGACTCTGGCCTCCGAGCTGAAGGCTCACGCGGCAGGCTTAGGCGACCTCGATCAGGAATTGGCGCAAGCCGACATCGTGATCTGCTGCACCGGGAGCCCGCTGCCGATCATCACCCTGAACGCGGCGGAGGCGGCAGTGCGCGCGCGGCGGCGGCGGCCGATCTTCATGGTCGATTTGGCGGTTCCGCGGGATATCGAAGCCGCGGTTTCCGACCTGGAGGACATCTATCTATTCTCCATCGACGATCTGCAGCAGCTGGTCGATGAAAATCGCCAACAACGCGAGGCGGCGGCGAGCGGCGCGAAGCGGGTCATCGAGGAGGAAGTGGCGCGTTTCCTGGCGCAATCGCGCGCGCAGGACGCAGGTCCCGCGATCCGATCGCTGCGCCGGCAGGCGGACGCGATTCGGCTACAAACCGTGGAGCAGGCTCGACGCATGGCGGCGGCCGGTAAACCCACGGACGAAATCATCGATTATCTCGCCAATACCCTGACGAACCGGCTATTGCACACCCCCACGCAGGCGCTGCGCCAGGCCTCCGAACTGGACGATTCGGCCCTGGCGGAGGCTGTGACCCGCCTGCTCCTCGAAGAACGCGACCGGCAATAAATCGCCAGGCCGCTATAATTCGCGGCCATGAAGGAGTCCATTCGGCGCAAGCTCGAAAAATTGGATGAGCGATTCGAGGAAATCAGCCGCCTGCTGTCGGACCCCGGCGTCATCGGGCGTCAGAACCAGTTTCGCGAGCTGTCGATGGAGTACTCGAAACTAACGCCGCTCATCGACAGGTACCGGCGGTTCGTCGCGCTCGAGGGCGATATGGGAATTGCCCTCGAGCTTGCCGCGGACAAGGATGGCGCGACGCGCGCCATGGGCGAGGAGGAGCTGGCGGAGCTCGCGCCGCGGGCTGCCGCTGAGGAACTCGAGCTGCAACGCCTGCTCGTCCCGAAGGATCCGCAGGACGACAGCAATATTTTTCTCGAGGTTCGCGCCGGTACGGGCGGCGATGAGGCCGCGATTTTCGCCGGCGACCTGTTTCGCATGTACACCCGCTATGCCGAGTCGCAGGGCTGGCAAGTCGAGACTTTGAGCGAGAGCCCGGGCGAGCACGGCGGGTATAAGGAAATCATCAGCCGCATCATCGGACGAGGCGCATTTTCGCTATTGAAATTCGAATCGGGAACGCACCGCGTGCAGCGCGTCCCGGCTACGGAAGCGCAGGGCCGCATTCATACCTCCGCCTGCACCGTCGCCATCCTCCCCGAACTCGAGGAAGTCGAGGAAGTCGATTTGAATCCGGCGGATTTGCGCATCGATACTTACCGCTCGTCGGGCGCGGGCGGCCAGCATGTGAACAAAACCGACTCGGCGATTCGCATCACGCACATTCCGTCCGGGATAGTGGTCGAATGCCAGGACGAGCGCTCGCAGCACAAGAATCGCTCGAGGGCGCTCTCGCTCCTCAAGGCGAGATTGCTGGCCAGCGAGCGAGAAAAGCAGCAGAGCCAACAGGCGCAGTCGCGCAAACTCCAGGTGGGCTCGGGCGATCGCTCCGAAAGAATCCGGACCTATAATTTTCCGCAGGGACGGGTGACTGACCATCGCATCAATCTCACGCNNGAGCTCGCGCAGCAGGTCGAATGAGCTCCATAGCCACCGTTACCGAGACATTGCGAATGGCATCCCGCGAACTGGTCCGGTGCAGCGACTCCCCGCGACTCGATGCGGAGGTTTTGCTCGGGAAAGTGCTCGGGCTGTCACGCGCGGCGCTGATCGCGCGCGGCGATGAGCCCCTCGCCCCCGAGAACCGCAGCGCCTACTCGACTTTGATTGCCGGCCGCTTGGCGGGCGCTCCCGTCGCCTATTTGACCGGCAAGCGCGAATTTTGGTCGCTCACCCTGGCAGTCACGCCTGCTGTGCTGGTGCCTCGGCCGGAAACCGAAACTTTGGTCGAACTGGCATTACAACTGTTGCCGCCCGATCAACAACACTCGATCCTCGATCTGGGCACCGGAAGCGGCGCGATCGCCCTGGCCCTCGCCACCGAGCGGCCGAGATGCCGGATAACGGCAATCGATGTGTCGCCGGAAGCCCTCACCGTCGCCGTCGGCAACTCGCACGCCCTTAAGATAGAGCACATCGATTGGCGTCTCGGGTCGTGGTTCGATGCGGTGCCCGGCGAACGATTCGACCTCATTGTCGCCAATCCGCCCTATGTTGCCGCGACCGATCCCGCGCTTAAGAGGCTGGCCGCGGAGCCCATGCTCGCGCTGGCTCCGGGACCCACGGGGTTGGAGGCCCTGTCCGCCATCATTGCGGGCGCCCCGCTGCATTTGAACGAACCGGGGTGGCTGGTCCTGGAGCACGGCAACGAGCAACCCACTGAGGTTGCGAATTTGCTAGGGCGTCACGGCTTCACCGGCATCCGCTCGCATCCTGACGGCTCGGGCAGGCTCCGGGTCACACAGGGCACGATTTAGTCACCACAAGGAACAATTATGATCCGCTTCGAGACCACGCTGGGAGATTTCACCATAGAGTTTTTCGACAAGGAGGCACCGCAATCGGTGGCCAATTTCATGCGCTACATCGACGACGGATTCTTCGATGCCACGATATTCCATCGCATCGTCCCGGGCTTCGTCATCCAGGGCGGCGNNTGTCGATGGCGCGCACCAACGATATCAATAGTGCGACCTCGCAGTTCTTCGTGAATTTGAAGGACAACGGGTTTCTCGATCATAAGCGAGGCAACTTCGGTTACGCCGTATTTGCACGCGTGACCCAGGGAATGGATGTCGTCGATAAGATCGCCGCGGTTGAAACCGGCCGGCGGCGCGGCTTCGACGATGTGCCGGTCNNGAAAAGCGTGCGGCGGGTCGCCTAAGCTACATTCAATGGCGCGCGGCAATTCGTGGCCGGTCCGGCTCCTGCGCGCGATTGTGTGGGCGCTCGCGCTGTGCGTTGTGCTAAGCGTCGCCTCGGTGATGCTGCTGCGGTGGATCAATCCGCCCTACAGCGCGTTTATGGCCGACGCTCAGATCACCGCCTGGATGAGTCGCGATCGGACCTACGTGTTCCGGCACGATTGGGTCGATTTGACGAGAATCTCTCCCAACTTGCCGCTCGCGGTGGTGGCTGCCGAGGATCAGAAATTTCCCGAGCACTGGGGATTCGATGTTGAAGCCATTGAAAGGGCCTACGAGCTCAATGGGCACAGGCATCGCGTGCACGGCGCCAGCACCATCAGCCAACAGGTCGCCAAGAACTTATTCTTGTGGTCCGGCCGCAGCTATCTTCGCAAGGGCCTGGAAGCCTACTTCACGGTGCTGATCGAAAGCTGCTGGCCCAAGCGGCGAATTCTGGAAGTCTACTTGAACATCGCCGAATTCGGCTACGGCACCTACGGCGCGGAGGCGGCGGCCGAGCGATTCTTTCATAAATCCGCCGCGCGCCTGACACGCGCCGATGCTGCCGTGCTGGCGGCGGTGTTGCCGAATCCACGGCGATATTCCGCGGCGGCACCGTCCGGTTACGTTCAGCGACGGCGCGAATGGATCCTTCAGCAGATGCAGGCTCTCGGCGGCCCCGAAATGCTCAACGATATCGATGCCTACCCGAATCGGCGGCACTAGAATACGATCGATCGCACACAGAACCCAAGGGGAGGCGTCGTGATGAATGTCTATGTGCTTTGTTCGGCGATTCTCGTGATTCTTCTCTTTCTACTGTCGTTCAATGTGTCGATGAACCGCCGTAAATCGAAAGTAGGAGTAGGCACCGATGACCAACCGTCCGGTCCGCTCAACAAGAGCATTCGTGCCCAGGGAAACGCAGCGGAGTACATCCCGATCTTCGTGCTGCTGTTCCTGTACTTCAATTCCGTGGGCGCGGCCGGCTGGATCGTCGGGGCGGTAATCGCCGTGACGGTCTGCAGAGTCTTGCACCCCCTCGGCATGTTTCTGTCGACCGATTTGCATAGACCGCAGGTGTTTCGGCTGGTCGGCGCAATCGGTACCTATATTGGCGGAGTGGCGCTCGGTGTCGCATTACTGATGCGTGCGTGGTGAACGACTCCGCCGTTGCTGCCTGTCTTGATTCGCCGACACATTCCGCGTTCTGTTGAGTTGCACTAGACTTCGCGACGATTACTCACGTGAGGACGAGGGGCACCCAATGAGCCACTGGATCGAGAACACCCTGCAGCACCTGCAAGTCGGCGAAGCGCTGGTCGCAGGCGGAGTCGAAGGATTATTTCACGGCTGGCAGGCCCCGGCGGACGTCATGGGCAAAATTTGCACCGGAGCAGAGCGCTGGCAGGCGGCGATCCGGCAGATGCACGCAACGGTAAATTTGGTCGAGATCCTGCGCGCGCGGACTTTCATTTAGATCACGAGCGCTCAGCCGATCGCACGCGCGCCACAACGCGCTTGATGGCGTCGATGACGAGGTCCGGGCGGTCGCGCATGACATAGTGGCCGCTGCCGGCCGCAAACACCCCTGCACGAGCAGATGAGGCAGCCACGAAGGCAGCATGCACGCGGCTCATCGCCGCCGCCGTACAAGGCGTAAGATTAAATGATCGCCATAAGGGGAGTCGGATTAAGAATGCGCCACATCGTCTGCTGTGCGGTGTCCTGTGCCCTTGTTCTGACGGCCGGTCAAATCGCGAGCGCAAGCGATTCGCCGCCCGAGAGACTCACCCATCGATTCCTGCGCGTAGAGATATCGCCGGACGGAGCATCGGTCGCGTCGGTTGAAGGTGATTCGCCCGCCAGCGGATTTTATCCGCCGATTCGCCAGCTCCTCATCAGACGCGCGCAAAACGGCGCCCCGACGAAGATCGAACTTCCCTGCGGACAGGTACCGCAGTGCTGGCCCGGATCTCCTGCCTGGAGTCCCGACGGCCGCCATCTCAGTTTCACTTTGCGCACTCCGGGCAGTCATGCGCGTTCGCTCTACACGGTCGCATCCGACGGCAGCGGGCTGACCAAGCTGCTGGACTTCGACGGGACGATCGAGAACCTGCGGTACGGGCCCGATGGCCGGCTTGCGATGCTGGCGACTCAAGGCGCCAACAAGGAAGTGGGAGCAACGGAAGCAGGCGCTCCGATTTCAGGCGATCTTGCCGGGCCGATGCCGGAGCAAAGAATTGCGATTCTTGAGAAGGGCTCCCTGCAGTTCAGCTCTCCGCCCGAGCTCTTTGTCTACGAATACGATTGGCGGCCGGATGGCAAGGGCTTCGTGGGCACGGCCTCGCCCGGCAACGGAGACGATAATTGGTGGACCGCCAAGCTGTATGCCTTCTCCGAAAACGCAGCCGCCGCACAAGTCATCTATAGTCCGGCGGACATTCGCCAGCAAATCGCCATGCCGAAGGTGTCGCGCGATGGTAAAACAGTCGCGTTCATCGCCGGTCTCATGAGCGATTTCGGCTCAACGGGCGGGGACGTGTACACGCTCCCGCTCGACGGCGGGCCGGCCGTCAATGTGACGCCGGCCATCCGCGCATCGGCAACTGCGCTTGTGTGGCGCTGCGACGGGGACCTACAGGCCGAGCTGCTTACCGGCGACCAAACTCAGTTTGTCGATCTCGGGTCGGGGCGTACTCCCGCAAAGGCGCGCCTCTTGTGGAGCGATGCGCAATCCGTGGGCCGTCGCGCCGGGGGGGTCACATTCGCCTGCCCATCCGGAATGATCGCCGCGGCGCATGAATCGTTCACCTCGCCGCCGGAGATTGAGGCCGGGACGATGGGACACTGGCGAAATTTGACGGCCTCGAACGCAGGAATGACTACGCCTGCGCGCGTACAAAACGTTTGGTGGAAGAGCGACGGATTTGACGTCCAGGGGTGGCTGCTGGTCCCCGAGCATGCGAATGCAAAGATGCCGATGGTGTCCATCGTCCATGGCGGCCCCGCGTCAGCCTCCGAGGCCGCCTTCCTCGGTCCGGGATTGGCAACTACGCTGCTTGCGCATCGCTACGCGCTATTTTTGCCGAACCCCCGCGGCAGCTTCGGCCAGGGTGAACGCTTTACTTTGGCCAATGTACGAGATTTTGGCTACGGCGACTTGCGCGACATCCTGGCCGGAATTGACGCCGCCGAGAAGCTCGCTTCAATTGATGAGGCACGGCTCGGGATAATCGGCGGTAGTTACGGCGGCTTCATGACGATGTGGGCGGTAACGCAGACGAATCGCTTCAAGGCGGCGGTCGCAGCCGCCGGCATCAGCGACTGGCAATCGTACTACGGCGAAAACGGCATCGACGCCTGGATGCTACCCTACTTTGGCGCTTCCGTTTATGAGGACCCGGCGATTTACGCGCGCTCATCGCCCATCAATTTCATCCGCAATGTGCGCACGCCTACATTTTCGTATGTGGGCGAGCGCGACATCGAGTGTCCCGCTCCGCAGACGCAGGAATTCTGGCATGCGCTCAATGCGCTCGGCGTTCCGGCTGCCATCATGATCTATCCCGGTGAAGGGCACGCGCTGCGCGATCCGGACCACATCGCCGACGCATTGAAGCGAACGCTGCAGTGGTTCGATCGGTATCTGAAGTAAAGCGGTATGCCAGCCTACTGATTCACCCGACGCAGGCGGCGCGCTCAATCTCACGCTAAATCGGCAAGCGCTGCGGGCACGTGGCGGCGTAGCAGCAGGGTCTGCGCGTCCCACTCGTCCTTCGGTGCAAGCTTCTCGAGAAAATGCACTTGCCCCGCCGCGTATGTCGCGATCGGCAACCCGTCGCAATAAAGCAAGCGATTGCCGGTGAGGGACACTAGCCTGGCGCCGGGTGTGATGATGCCGATCAAATTGAGCGGATCAGCGGCTGACAGCGCTACCTGTTGCTGCGAGTGCGGCTTACGGCGCACGTCGCGCAGTAGTCCAACGGCTTCGGGAGTCGCGTATTGCTCGCCCGAGAACCCGGCGATGAACCTGCCGCCGCGAATCTCGCCGCGGGCTTCCAGTCGACGGCAGCACATCAAAATGTCGCGCCAGGGCGGCAACCAATCTGCTTCGCGCGCGAGCAGCTTCCAGAAGATTACGCCCCAGCGGCGCAGCAGCGTGCGCACGACCTGCTCAATCGCATCGTGGTCCGCCGGGCCGGGTGATGCGCGCATCGGTCGCCGCAGCAGTGTCCAGCGGCCCGCGTCCGCCATTGCGAACAACGCCAGCCGCCGCTTGCGTCGGCCGCTCGGCAACAGCAATGCGCGCAGACCGCCGAAACTGTCGGAGTTGACGACGCCAAGCGCCGCCAACTCGGCGAGCGCCTCCTCCACCTCCACCGGCAATAGAGCGGCACTGTCTGCGATTTCATCGAAGAACGATGCGCCATGCTCCCTGAGAATCTCCGTGACAGCGCGCGCCTTCGCAGTGAGTTGCACGGGATCCGCCTGATCTGCGTATGCCGACCAGACCTTGACGTTGCGCCTCGCCAGCAGCGTAACGGGAGTCGAGCGAATCGGGCAGGCGCCGCGTTCGCGTTCGGCAGCGCGCGCGGCGAGGCGAGTCCAGGTAAAGCGCCCGGACCGGCACTGTTCGTCAAGCCACTCCGGCTGGTAGTCGGCGATGCGCGACGGCAGGACCTCCGTCTCCCATGCGCCGGCGGGCGCCTCGAAAGCTTCGAGTTGCGCGAGCACCGCGGCAACCGCATCGGAACCCCGCATGCGCGAATTTGGCGCTACACGATGCCATTCGAATAGGAACCGCAGATAGTTCCGTGCGCTCACGGGCTCGATCTCGGCGCGCAGACGCTTGACGGTGTATCGATGAATGCGCGCGAGCAGGCGCCGTTCGCACCACTCCTCCTCCGCGGCATTCGGCGTAAACCGGCCGCGCATCGCGAATCCCTCGGACTGGAGCACCGCCAGAGCGATGTTGACCCGGGATGCGGCGATGGCCAGGGATTCGGCAATGGCGGACGCTGCTACGGGACCTAAGCCCTCAAGTCGCCCGCGTACGATCTCGACCAACGCCTCGTCGGAGGCAGGCACCGAGGGCTCGAACAAGGTGCGCCGTTCGGCGGCCACCCACAGCGCGGCACTCGCCTCGGCAATCGAAACGCAGGCTACCCGCCCTTGCGCCGCAAGCTCCTCCATCAGCCGCGGCCAAGTTGGACTGCGCCGCCGCTCCTCGTCCGTCAGGAATGTCAGCCACAGCAACGCATCGTGAAGCTCATCGGGCGTCGCGGCGTCCGGCCACGCCTCGGCGCGAACACGCTCGACCGCTTCCCGATCGAGCTTGCCGATGTCGGCGGCGGATGCGGGGTCGATCCAGCGGCGACTCATGACGGCCTGAGTGCGCCGCTCTTCCAACGGAGCGTCGTCCAGGTATGCATAGGGGCGCGCCGACAGCGCTTCAAGCGCCAGGGGCGACGGTTCGGTCAGATCGCGGGCAACGACTTGAATACTGCCGTTTTCGAGCCCGCGCAGCAAATTCTCGAAACCATCGATATCCATCGCATCTTCCAGACAGTCGCGAACGGTCTGTCCCACGAGCGGATGATCCGGCACCTCGATCTCGCCCGACAGGTTCTCCGCGCATGCAACCTGATCCGGAAATATCGACGCCAGAAGATCTTCCGCATTCATGCGCGTGATCTGTGGCGGGATCTTCTTTCCGCCGCGAAAACGCGGAAGCGCAAGCGCTATGCCCGCGGTCCAGCGCCACCGCACACCGAACATCGGCGCCGCGCACAGCGCTTGCACGAGCACTTGACGGACAGAGTTCGAATTCAAGTAGCGCGCCGCCTCCGCCAACTCAAAGCTATGCGAATGGGTCAGCGAGAGAACAATGTGATCTTCCGTGGCCGCCGCCTGCAGTTCGAAGTTGAATGCGCGGCAGAACCGCTTGCGCAGGGAAAGTCCCCATGCGCGATTCACGCGGCTGCCGAACGGTGAATGGATGACCAGCTGCATGCCGCCGGATTCGTCGAAGAACCGTTCGAAGATAATCATCTCGCGCGTCGGCAGGGCGCCCAGGGCGGCCCGTCCGGCGCTGAGATATTGAACGATCTGAAATGCGGCCGCTGGGTCGATACCGACGGTTTCCGTCAGCCATTGTGCTGCCGTGCCGCCTGCAGGCTCAAGTCGCCGCTCGATCTGTTGCTTAAGCCTCGAGACGGCTGAGGATAGCTCATCGCTTCGCCCAGGCGCTTCCCCGAGCCAAAATGGAATCGATGGCGGCTGTCCGTGCGCATCCTCGACGCGCACCGTGCCGCGCTCGACCCGCAATATCCGGTATGACGCGTTGCCCAGCTGAAACACATCGCCCTGCAGGCTCTCGACTGCAAAGTCCTCGTTGACCGTTCCGACAAGATGACTCTCCGGTTCGAGCATCACCTTGTAGTCCGCGTTGTCCGGAATGGCGCCACCGGAGGTGATCGCCGTCAATCGGCCGCCCTTTCGAGGGCGCAGCACCTGGTTGACGGCGTCGTGATGAATCAAAGCTCCGTGACGGCCGCGGCGGGTGCTGAAGCCATCCGCCAGCATGCGCACGCACTGGTCGAACGATTCGCGCGGCAAATTGCGATAAGGATGGGCGCCCCGCAGAACTTCGAACAGTTCGTCCGCGCGCCATTCGCGCGAGGAGACCTCGGCGACGATTTGCTGAGCCAGCACGTCGAGCGCATTTTCCGGCACTATGAGCCGATCCAGCTCGCCGCGCCGGACCGAATCCAACAAGGCTGCGCATTCCACCAGCTCGTCGCGCGACAGAGGGAATAATCTGCCCTTGGAGGTGCCCCCAACCGAGTGTCCGGCTCGACCGGATCGCTGCAGGAACACATTGATGGAGCGTGTCGAACCGATCTGACACACCAGATCCACCTCGCCGATATCAATGCCGAGCTCGAGCGAAGCGGTCGCGACGAGCGCCTTGAGCTCGCCGCGCTTCAATCGCTGTTCCGCCCTCAATCGCAGATCCTTGGACAGGCTGCCATGATGCGCGGCGATATTTTCCTCACCCACTCGCTCGGACAGATGGCGTGCCAGGCGTTCCGCGAGCCGGCGCGTATTGACGAACACTAAAGTTGTACGGTGCTCGCCAATGAGCTCGGCCAGCCGATCGTAGACCTGCGTCCAGGCCTCGCCCGACATCACCGCTTCGAGCGGCCCGGCGGGAAGCTCCAAAGCCAGGTCGCGGCTGCGCGCGTGGCCGATGTCGACGATCGTGCAATCGCCGGCGTTCGAGCAGCCGGCGCCTACCAAGAACCGTGCAATCTCCGCGATCGGCTTTTGCGTCGCGGACAAACCGATGCGCGTCAGACCGCGGCCCGTGAGCACCTGAAGCCGTTCGAGCGAGAGCGCCAAGTGGGCCCCGCGCTTGTCGCCCGCAATTGCGTGAATCTCATCGACGATCACACTGCGGGTCGTCGACAGCATCTGCCTGCCGGACTGCGAGGTGAGCAGAATGTACAGCGACTCCGGAGTCGTTACGACGATGTGCGGCGCCCGACGTCTCATGCCGGCGCGTTCGGACTGCGACGTATCGCCGGTACGCACCGCGGTGCGAATCGCCACATCGGGCAATTTCAGGGCGGCGAGTTCTTCGCAAATGCCTTTGAGCGGCGCTTCGAGATTGCGCTGAATGTCATTCGACAGCGCCTTGAGCGGCGACACGTACAGCACGCGAGTCTCATCCGGCAGCCCGCCGGACAACCCTTCCTTGACCAGCAGATCGATGGCCGCGAGAAACGCCGCGAAGGTCTTGCCGGATCCCGTGGGCGCGGCCACCAAAACATGCCGCCCCGCTTGAATCGCCGGCCACGCCTGCGCCTGTGCGGGCGTCGGCGCATCGAACGTCCGGGCGAACCATGCGGCCACGGCAGGATGGAATGAGTGCAGGTTGCTCATAGTTGTCAACGGGAATGAGGGCGTAGCATACGCCGCAACTTTCCCGTTGGGGAAGCGCTTAGTTCAAGCGAAGCGAAGGGTCTGGCCTAGGCCCATGACCTGGGCTTTCTTCAATAGCGCATCACCTAGCGCGATGTCGCTCAAACTCAAGCCGCGATGCCAGAACAGGATGCTTTCCTCATCGCTTTCGCGGCCCGTTCTGAGGCCGGCGACGATTTGTCCCAATTCCGCATGCAAAGTCTGCTCGGTGATTTTGTCAAGATCGACGTGGCGGCGCAGCGCCCCGTACGGTAGGCCTTTGCGGCACTGACTCCAATCGTCGACGACGACCTTACTCATGATGTCGGTGAGCGACAGTTCCACGGCGCTCATTGTTCCGTACGGCACTACGAGCGCCCCTGGCTTGATCCATTCAGTCTTCAGCATCGGTTGCGGCTCCGCAAGACGCGAGGCCTCCACGACGATATCGGCATCGCGTATGCAGCGCTCCCAGCTGTCGACCGCGAGCACCGGTTTGCCAAGATCATTGGACAGCCGCTTGGCGAATTCGCGCCGGCTCTCCGGGCGCCGCGAATGCACCCGGATTTCATCGAAATCGAAGAAATGATTCAGCAGCCTGATATTCCAGTAAGCCGTGCCGCGGGAACCGATGTGCCCAAGCACCTTGCTGGTCTTTTTGGCCAAGTACTTGCCGCCAATCGCCGTCATGGCGCCGGTACGCATATGGGTGATCGAAGTCGCGTCGAGTATCGCCTTGGGCGCACCGGTCGACGGATCGAATAGATTGAGAATCGCAAGCTCGGAGGGCAGTCCGAGTTTGTAATTGTTCACGAAATCGCCCACGACCTTGATACCCGCAAGCCCGAGAGGATGAACGACGCCGCGCAGCACATTGAAGTGACCCAGCGATGAATCCTGCGGCACAAGGTGCACCCGCGGCTCAATGACGACTGCTTTTCTGCCTTGCGCGCCCAGCGCCTGCTCGACGGCCCTGAGGATTTGCGCGTCGGTCAGCGCAAGGCGATCGATATCCGGACCATTCAGATACGTAAGATGAATTGGCTGCACTTCATCGACCGGCATAGCTGGCAGTGCGGCATTCTACCAACTCATCGCGGCCGAATCCGCATTGCCGTCACGTCTGCCCGGAGACTCGGTCCAGGCGCGTGATCCTACGTAACGTACCGCTGCGCCAGGAGGGGCGCGCGGAAGCCTTAAGATCCTCAAAGCGTCCGCGCGCCGCATTATCGAAGGGACTTATCGCACTACGGCTGTATCGCGATGCCGTTGTGGACCGACTTAACGCCGTCAGTGTCTTTGGCAATCGCGGCGGCAAGATCGCTCGCATCTTGAGTGGGTGCTTTCCCGCTGAGCCAGACCGCGCCATTTTCATCGGTGTCCACCTTGATTCTGGTCAATGTGGTCAGATGCTTGGCGGCCAATTTCGACTTCACTTTCGTCGTGATCACTGAGTCCTTGACGTAGTGATGGGACGAGTCTGAGGCCATGCCGGCTTCATCCGCGAGAGCCAACGGTATGCAAGCGGCGCTCACCGCGAGCATGCTGGCTATTACAAGGTGTTTCATCATTTCTCCTCCTGCAAACAGTTTTGCAAGCTCTCTCGGCTTGCGAATTTCTCCGCTGTAGAGTGATCCACTGCGCGGGATCAATCTGTAGGCGCTCGGCGGCACCCCCTGACGGTCATATCCCACAGGCGCAAGCTTCGCCAGATTCGCCGCGGCCGGCCGCCGCCGCGACGCGAAACGCGCCTCAGCGCGGCGCTAGGACCTTCGGCACGCGCACCACGACGGTGCCGGCGATCTTGTCATGCCACGCCTGCCTGGCGCCATCAAAGGCAATCCAGAAAAATCCAAGCCCGGCCACCGCCAGCGACAAAAAGCAGCTGAGCGCGCGGATGATCGCCGTCTCCCAATCGATTTCCCGCCCATCGAGGCGCACGACTCGCAGATCGAACACGATGCCGCCGATGGTCGAACCGCGCAGTTTCCACATCACGGCGCCGTACACGGCCAGCACCGGCAGCTCCAAGTGAGATCTGTGGTAAATCGCTCCCATCAGAATTCCGACCAACAACGCATCGAGCAGCAGCGCCGCGATGCGGATCCAAAAACCCGCGCGCGGGGACGCCGCGGTGACGCCCGGTGCCGCCGAAGCGCTGGGTGCCGGGGCGCCCGGATCAGGCGCGCTGACCGCCGGTGACACGCTGACCGCCGGTGTAGGTGTCGGTGGCGGCGGCGGTGTCGCGCTGGGTGCGGCGGGTGAATGGGGCGTGTTGCCGTTGGCAGCTCGATGCGCCCGGGCGGCGAGAATTAGCGTGTAGACAACAACCCCCAGCCCGAGCAGGCCGAGCAGCTTGAAGACCACCAAGCCAAGGATGGGAACAAGGTATAGCGCGAGCACGATCGCGCCGCCGATGAGCACGGCGACCGCCGGATGACTGAGCGGGCCCGCCGTGCGCACGCCGGTACAGCGCCGGCCCAGCCACGCCAGCATGACGGCCTTGCCGAAAAGCCCCATACAGAAGAGTGCAAACACCAAGAAGGGCACCGCCGGAATTCCAATCACGGTGATGCACAACAACACCACCAGCACGGGTGTCAGCAGTAGAGTGAGCAGCGCGGCCAGCACCGTCATGCCGGGCTGCATCTCCATCGTTTGCACGCATTGGTTGATGCCTGGACGAAACAGCAGCGCGAGTCCTACATACAGCGCCAAGAACGCGAATGCCAGGCCCCAGGCCCAATCGATCCCCGGCACCAGCGCTAGGGGGCGTCCGTAGAATAGACAATGCTCAATCCACGGTCGCAGCCAGTTGAAGCCACCGGCATGACCGGCAACGCTGTGCACGCTGCCGTGAATGATGGCTGCCGGGTCGCGCGTAACCGTGCCCCCAAGGGCAACCACGTTGCCGCCGATGTTCGCACTAGGTCCCAGTTCGACGTTCCCCAACACCGCAACCGCATCGCCGTCAATCGTGCTATCGACATACGTATTACCCAGAATCGCGACCGCGTTTTCCTTTACCGGTCCGGTGACTCGGGTATTGCCAAGTATCGACACGACGTCGGCAGCGTCGCCCTCGCTGCTCGAGGAACCGAGGATCGACACCACCGAGTCGGCGTGCTGTCCGCTCGGCAGATCCGTATCTTGACCGAAGTTGACCCAATCGTTTCCGTGATGGCGGCGCCAACCGAAGTGTCTATGCCACTCGAGGCGCAGCGGCTCGTCATCGGTGAGCGGCGCGTCGGCGGCGCTCGGCGCCTCAGTACTCGACGTATCCGGGGTTTCTGCGGCCGCCGCAGGCGCCGCGAAGCCGGTGATGGCGAACGCAGGCAGCAACGCCACGAGCAGCGATGTGAATAGGGTTGACCTGAAAGTGTTCATGGTCCGATGTCTCCCACGGTTCCGGAGTCTAGATAAAGAGTGCGGTAGGCCGCGACGCCGAGTCCGAACAATGCCGCGTACAGCAAAGCGCTCACGGCCACACCGTCATACAGCCAGACGGGCGGAACGGCGATCGCAAGCCACGATGTCAGCTCCCCCGCAAAACCCGCAACGGCCGCTGCCTGGTGAAGCCAAGGCATCGACAGCGCCCCGGAATCCTGCAGCAGCCGCAATCCCGCCGTGACCCAAGCACCTCCGAGAAATGCCAGCCCAATGAGGCCGCCGCAAATCGCGACGAAAACGGCGCGCGCGGCGCGCGGCCAGTACGCAAAGCTGCGGCGCCACCACGCAAGAGCGGCGCGACGGTCGAGCTCGCCGATCACTCGCGACTCCAATGTCGGCGGCGCACGGCGCGGCGGCAGCTCGTTCAGCGTGCGGTTAAACAGCCGCTCCAGCCCGTCCTGCGTCTCAATCGGTTTGTTCATGGGCAGATCAGTCTTCAAAGCTGCCGTGGGCGATGCCGCCGGATTGAAGCATGGGCAACAATGCCATGCGCGCACGCCGAATATCGGTTTTCACCTTGGCGAGCGAGGCGCCGAGGTGTAAAGCGATTTCCTGGTAGGAGAGATCTTCAAAGTGATAGAGCACCAGCGGCAGCCGCTGCTGCTCCGGCAAACGTCGCAAGGCGTCGTCGATCAGCGCGCGCCGCTGTTCCGCGCCGAGATCGGCCAGCAGCGTGTCCGGCAGAGGCAGATCCGGCGCCGATGAGTCCTCGCCGGATGCATCGGTCCTCATTTCGGAGAACGAGCGCCAGCGCCTGCGGTGCCGGCTGAGGTGATTGAGCGCCAGATTAGTGGCCACGGTCTTCAGCCAACCGCCTGCCGTTGCGCTGCCGCGCAAATGGGCGAAATGTTCGTAGGCCCTGGTGAAGACCTCCTGGGCGATATCCTCGGCCTGCGCGTCGTTTCCCGTCAAGCGGGCGGCGGTGGAGAAAACCATGTCCTGATACGCGCGCATGAACGTCGTAAACTCGGTTGAGCGGCTAGGCTCAGTGGGTTGCGTTTGCACTGGAATCTGTTCGTTTAGCCCCAGAACACCGTCGGCCGGAGAAAGTTGCACCATCGTGCAGGCGGCCGGATCAAACCTTCGGACACTGTCCGGTCGCGGAATAAGCGGCAACCGCTGGATACAGGGCAATCAATTTGCGCATCACGCCATTGGTCCAACCAAAGCCATCTTGCGTCGGGTATTCACCGCCGCCGCCGCTGCGCCCGGTGGTGATCACGTCGTATTTCTCAACCAGCTTACCGCTTTGACGGTAGACCTCGCCGACATTGATCATCCAGCGGCAGGCAATCGTCTCAGCCAGTGAGGTCTGGCCGTAGTGCCGCAGCCCCGCGACGGCGATCCACTGAATGGGCGCCCAGCCGTTGGGCGCATCCCACTGTTGACCGGTATCGAGCGGGGTGGTGACGATCCCGCCCGGCTTGAGTAACTCTCGGGTGATGCTCTTTGCCACGGCTGCCGCTTGCGAGTCGGAAGCCACGGCGAGGAATAACGGATACAGTGTTGCGGCCGAGAGTCGCGCGACCGGCGCCTGCCGCGTCCAGCGATAGTCAAGATAGGAACCGGTCGATTTGTCCCACAGGTAACGGTCGATGGCCGCATGCCGCGCCGCCGCGCGCCGCGCAAACTTGCCGGCGCAGCCACTGTCGGCCTGTCGTTGGCAACCGGCGCGAATCGCATTCTCCAGACCGAATAACAGGCTATTGAGATCGATCGGCACGATTTCGGTGGTATCGATCGTGGCGCGCGTGTGAGGGTCGGCGAACCAGCGCGAACTGAAGTCCCAGCCGCTTTCCGCGGCGGCGCGAATATCGCGGAACACCTGCGGCGCCGGGCGGGGGCTCGCGCGCGCCAGCTCCGTGTCTTCGCGATACGACTCATCGCGCGGGGTATCGCGATCGTCCCAGTAGCGATTGAGGATCGACCCATCCGGCATAGCGACCACCCGCCGGTGAGCCGTGCCGCGCCGCAGGCCACTCGCGCCCTGCATCCAGAATGCGTACTCGCGTTTAAGCTGCGGCAGGTACTGTGAAAATGCGCGGGCGCAGTCGTCATTGGAGAGCAACCCCACCATTTCGAAAAAAAACGGCGGTTGCGAGCGGCTGAGATAATAAGTGCGGGTGCCGTTCGGCACATGACCGTAGGTATCGATCAGATACGCGAAATCGCCGACCATATCGGCCACCAAGTCGTGGCGTCCGCTCTGCTCCAGACCCAGCATCGTGAAGTACGAATCCCAGTAGTAGATCTCGCGAAAGCGCCCGCCCGGAACCACATAGGGTTTCGGCTGCGTCAGCAGCGAGGAATAGCGAGGCGCAGTGGTCGTGCTGCGCGTCAGTACGTCCCACAGCCGGTCGATATGCGCAACGATGGGCACTTGCTCCGGTGCCGACGGCGCCGAGGCGGCTGCCGCGGGCAGCGCGAAGTGCGCGTCGGTGAAGCGTTTGAGCGCCTCCGGCGAATCCGGTCGCGCTGCGTGGTATTGCGCCAGGATGTCATTGGGCGCGGCACTCGGTACCGCGTCCGCAAATGTCTTGCCATCCGCGTAGATCGCCTCGGTTTGGACCGCAACGAACAGATCTTTGAACAGCACCTGCGGCGGGTCCGGATACGGCGCGACTGGGGTCGTGCGCGGTTGCGCCGCGACGATCGGCAGCAGCGTCAGGAGCAGGGTCGGGAGCAGCGCCACCGCTGGTTCGCGGCGGCGAACTCCAAGGAGCCGGTGCGGCGTGGGTCGCCGCCGCCGGTTCACATATGCATCGAACATCAACACCACTCCTTGTCGATCGCGTACCCGAATCCATCACTCTTTGGGACGGCGCGCATACAGCCCAAAGCTCAAGATTCCGGCATAGCAGATCGCCGGAACGATGAGTGCCGTCTTCAGATCGATCCAGTCCGCGGCGAGGCCGGTCAGTCGCGGCACGACGGCGCCGCCCACGATCGCGACGCAGATGATCCCCGAACCCTCGGCGGCCCGGGGACCTAAGCCCTCACTGGCCAGAGAGAAGATCGTCGGGAACATGATGGAGTTGCACAACCCGATGGCCAGCAGCGACCAGCCGGAAACGGCGCCCGTGGTGTGGGCTGATATGAACAAAAGCGCGATCACACCGGCGGCAGCGCAAGCGAGCACTTTACCCGGCGAGAACACGCGCAGCAGATAGGCGCCGACAAAGCGCCCGAGCATCGCGCCGCCCCAGTAGAACGGCACGTGTTTACCGGCATCCTCCGGACTTAGCCCCAGCACGTTGCCCTGCATGAGGTAATTGACGATCAGTGAACCGATCGCAACCTCGGCACCTACATAAAGAAAAATGCATAGCGCACCGAAACCGAAGCGCCGCTGGCGCAGCAAATCCAGAGCGTGCCGAAAGGTGACGGCCTCGAGGGGGGGTTCCACCAGCCGATTGCGACGCAGCCAGACCAGAGTTGCCACCACAATCAAGACCCCGGCCAGCCCCAGATAGGTGCTGACGACGACGTGCGTCTCCTCGGTCCGAAACGCAGCCAGCGCGGCATCGGTGAGTTGCGACGGATCCACCTTGGCCAAAGGCCCGAGAATCAGAATCGAGCCCACATAGGGGAATATGGTCGTGCCGAGCGAATTGAACGCTTGCGCAAAGGTCAATCGGCTGTGCGCCGTCGCCGGACGGCCCAACATGGAGATCAGTGGATTCGCGACCACCTGAACGACGGTTATGCCGGCTCCAAGCACGAATAGCGCCGCCAGAAAGGTGACGAAACGTCCGGAGGAGGAAGCCGGAATGAACAGCAGGCATCCAGCCGTCATCAACAGCAGGCCGATCACCGCCGTTCGCAGGTAGCCCACGCGCCGGACAATCGCGGCCGCCGGTAGAGAGACGACGAAGTACGCCGCGAAGAATGCGGACTGAACCAGCATTGCATCGGCGTGAGACAGGGTGAACAAGCCTTTCAGCTTCGGAATGACGACATCGTTCAGGCTGGTGATGCCGCCGAATATGAAGAACAGCCCGAAGACAAACAGGCGCAGATCCGGCAGATCAACCGGCGAGCTGCCGTCTGCGTGGATGGAAGCGGGATCGGTCGATTTGCCTGCGCTGACCAGCACCATAGTCACCTCTTAAGAATGCAACGCTGTTTTCGCGATCACTTGCCGCACTACGCGCCCCGATGACGACCGTGAAATGATGACGTCAAACGTCCCGCCGCGAACCTTGATATTCACTAGCTTAAGATAAGACAGTTCTCGAGGAAGCGTCGCCTCAAATTCCGGAATCAAGCCGCGCTGATGAGGACAGCGGCTTTCGATGGTGCCAGGACTGTATCGGCATGGCCGGATACGGAGCTGTGGCTGTCGCAGGCCGAATAGCGCGGCCGCTTAGATCATCGGCAGTTCGCGGGGCAGCTTGCCGCGCGGGAATGCCGCATCGATTCGCGCCAAATCGGCGGCGCTCAAGACAAGAGCGCCGGCGCCGGCATTCTCTGCGACATGTTCGATATTCGACGCTTTGGGAATCACAAAGGCATTTGGGTGGCGCAATAGAAATGCCAACGCAACTTGCCTTGCCGTGGCGCGATGCGCCGATGCGATTTCCAGCAATAACCGGCCTTGCTTGGTCGTTGGATCAAATGTACGCGATGACTGACCAAACGGAGTGTACGCAACCACCGCCGTTCCGTGCTCTTGGCACCAGGGCAGCACCGCATGTTCGATCGCCCGTTCCTGCAGGTGATACAGCACTTGATTGCAAGCGGGATGTCCTGGGCCGGCGATCGCGGCTATTTCATCGAGATCGGCGGCATCGAAATTACTCACGCCCCAGGAGAGTATTTTCCCGTCGCGGACCAGAGTTTGGAACGCCGCAACCGTTTCTTCCAGCGGATGCGCGCCGCGCCAGTGCAGCAAGTAGCAATCCAGCCGGTCGGTTCGCAGGCGCGCGAGCGACTTCTCGCAAGCTTTGAGCGTACCGCCTTTGGTCGCATTGCTCGGCAATACTTTGGAAACCAGAAACACCTCGTCGCGCCGGCCCGCGATTGCCTCGCCGATGATGTGTTCCGCAGCGCCGGAACCGTACATTTCCGCGGTGTCGATGTGCGTCATTCCGAGATCCAGACCGCTGCGCAACGCCAGAATGGCCGCTTCGCCGCTGGACTCATCCGCGCGCCAGGTTCCTTGGCCGACCGTCGCGACGCGGCGCCGGGTCGAACCGAATGCACGTAAGGTGCTTTTGATTGGCATCAACTGCTCACCGTAAATCCGTAATGGACGTACGGACCGCTCGCAGCGATCATCGTTCCGAAGGCCGGTAAAAGAGTGAGATGTGCGGCCGACGCGCCGCACATCTCACCCGCCGAGAGCTAGTGGCCCATCCGGTAGCTCAAGTCAATGCCAATCGTCAGCGGCTGCGAGACAGCGGTACGATTGAAGGTACCAACGTTGACGTTTATGGCCGGCGAATTGGTCAAGAGCGCCACCTTATTGGCCACGTTATTCACGAACAGCGAGGCCGTCCAGTGACTGGTTCCGACACCTGCGCGGATGTTAGTCAGGTCATAGCTCGGCAGATAGTTGGCCTGGGCGGTAGTGTCGATTCGCGAACCCACATAGTCGGTATCGACGCGCCCAATGAAATCGAGCGTGTCTGAGATGCCGTGCCGGTAGGCGAGCGATGCCGCCCAGGTCACGTCCGGAACGTCCTGCACGCGTTCGTCTATGGTCGTGCCCGGCACTGCGTTGGCGACGTACCTCGCGTGCGACCAGCTGCCGTTCACCGCAAACACCAAGCCGGGCGCAAGTACCGCATTGAGCTCGAGCTCCGCGCCGTAGATATGCGCGTCGCCCGCGTTTCCGGTATAGGGAAAGCCGCAGGGCAGCGGGATGTTCTGCTGTATGTGCTCCCAGTTCTCGAAGTACCCGGCAGAATTGATCGTCACCCGGCCGTCGGCGCTTCTGAATTTCTCGCCGAGTTCGGAGCTCCATACACTGTCCGGAGCGAAGCCCAGGGGCGCCGAGTTCAGGCCGAGCTTTTGGAGATTCTGCAAGCACTGCGTGCCGAGCGCCCCGGCGGTCGGAATTGGCTGGTTGCCACCTCCGGGACGGAAGCCCTGGGCGGCGGTTCCGTAGATGAGCAGATCCTTGTCCACCGCGTAGGAAAGGTCGAATTTGGGAGTGATACCCTGATTGCGCTCGCCCGTGGAAAAATAATCGATTCCATTGCCGCCCGACGAACTGAGCCAGCCCGAAACGGCGGTATTAACGGACCCGTTGTACTCGTAGCGGCGCAGGCCGGCCGTCGCCGTGAGCTGCGGCAAGATAAGGTAAGACACTTCGCCGAAAAACGAGTTTTGATCGATCTTGGTCGGTTGATACTGCGTGAACGCATTCCCCACAGTGCCTGGAATGGCCGTGAAGGGAGTGTCGACGAACAGGTCCCAATCCGACTCGAAGTCTTGGTAGAAGTAGCCGACCAGCCACTTGAATGCGGTGTCGCCTACTGAAGTCAGGCGAATTTCCTCACTTGTCTGCTTGGACTTGTCATCCTCAAGGGAAGTGGGGAAATTCTGGCCCGCTCCACCGTCGGCGGGATAAATGGGCGCCCCCAGCACGGTCGCGATTTCCTCGGTCCCATCCTGGCGCAAGTTCAAGTCACGCTGCCAATAAGACGTCGTCGAAGTCAGATCGGCTATGTCGAAATGGTACTGAACGTTGAGGCTCGAGATATCGATCCGATCCTCAAACGGTTCCGGGGCATTATAGGGCTGATACTGCGTATTCGTTCCCGGCTGACTGTCGATGAGGCTGAGCCCGTCCTGCGTGATTTCCTGGTACATGAAAGAGGGCGTGATCGACAGCCGGTCGGTCGGCTTCCATAACAGCGAAACCCGAATGCTCGTCAGGTCTTCATCGTTCACATCCTTGTAGTCGGCCGCAACCGGCGCCGCCGCGACATTGCCTCGTGTCGTGCCGTTGATTGGAGCGGGAAAGTCCGGCTGGGCGATCACGACCCGATCGATCCACCCGCTCAAGTGCTCCTGCGAGCCGACGATGCGCAGCGCCATGGTGTCCGAAACCAGCGGAAGGTTGACCATGGCATTCTCACCATGATTGAAGCCGCCGCCGTCCGTGCCGCCGAGGATCACCTGTCCGGAAGCATCGAACGCACTCGGATTCGGGGCGTTGGGCACCAGCTTGATCGTGCCGCCCATGGAACCGGACCCGTAGAGCGTGCCTTGCGGGCCGCGCAATACCTCAATTCGATTCAGGTCATAAAGATTAGGGTCGATGACCACCTTGCCGTTTTGCGCCGACGCCGGCGCGGTCAGCGGTATGTCGTCGAGATAGAAGCCAACCGTAGAGGAGTTTCCGCCGGATGAGGTCATCCCCCGCATCTCGAGCTCTGTCTGGCCGGGCCCACTCGTTCTCATGGACACCCCCGGAACCGATTGCACGACCGAAGTGATGTCGGTTATGCCGCGATCCTCGAGGTCCCGTCCGGTGAGCGCCGTAATGCTGATGGGGGTGTCTTGTACGGTCGAGACGCGTTTTTGGGCCGTGACGACGATCTCCTCGAGCTGATCGCCTTTGGTCGCCTGTTGTGCGGGAGCATCACCGGCGAAGACGCTGAGCGCCAACGAAGACACCAATAGGATCGACCCGCCGGGGGTAGTCCGAGTCATGATATTTCTCCCGAATGATTGCCCAATTTTTTCTACTTGCTAGCACCGCCGGCCAGTCTCCCGAACCTTAGCCGCACTTAATCCGATGAATCAGCTTCTCATGGGCAGTTTCCACGGTCAATACGGCGCTTCACGCACCGGTCGCCGACAGATCCTTCGGCTCAATGCTCGGCACGCCTTGCCGAATGTCCACCGCGAAGCTTTCGCTGAGATCCGCCTTCTTAGCGCGCTCGCCGATACGCCCGCGCGTGCGCAATTCCGCGAGCGAATAACGCGAGTCAAGGCCACCCACACCGTAGACGTATTCCGGCATGTAGCCCGATAGCAACAGACGATAGCTCAATGGAAGATAGCCCACGATGCGCTTCAACATGTGGTAGACCAGCGTGGTGCAGTTGACGGTGATGGTGTTATAGAAGCGCGGTGCATGCACGAGACTGTTTGCCTCCTCGATATAGCCGAGGAACAACGAGCGCATTGCCGGCAACGGTATCCGCAGGCGGTAAAGGTACGCGTCCTCGCCGCGCACATTGGTGCGAACCCGGATCACGTCGCGTTCGTCCGCAGCGATGACGCTGAGCTCGAACTGCTTGAAGAATCCCCCGAACTCCGAAAAGCTCTCGCTTCGTTCGCGGCGAATTTCGACCGAGAACACGACGTGGCGGCCGTCACTGAAGCCGAACGAGATCAGCATGTGCGCGATCATCCGGCCGGACCAGTACGACATGATCATGTCGACCGAATCCAGGCGATCCAGCTCGTAGCTGCGCGTTTCCCAGCGCTGCGTGTAGTCGGTGTCGCTGCGCCAGTCGAAATTGCGCACGTTGTGCAACGTGACCCGATTGCCGTCGACCCTCCCCGTCGTCATTTGCGCTACATCGTCGGCCCAGAGACGATCGTTCGACGGCAGCAATCTACGCCACCAGATAAGCACGCCAATGAACGCAACGGCAAATAGGACTAGGCCGAGCGTCGCCCTGCCCTGCCACAGCGCCGTGAGCATCGCGAGGCTGAAGACGACCCATAGCGCCACCCCCAGCCTCTTCAACACGATTCTGCCGGGTGCTTGGTACCAAAGCGCGTACGCGCCCCAGATCGCGGTAAGCAACACAAAAAGCGTTGCCACGATGCGCAAGATGCTTTCGCTGCTCATGTGCGTGCGCCGAGACTCACCGTTTGCCCGCCGCGGCGCCGGTGTCGTGCTTTTTCGGTGGACTCTTCGCACGTAGTCCTTCGTCCTCGATCAAGCGCTTGTGCACGTAGAGAAACCGAATCGTTTCGTACTCGAACGGCGAGCCGGTCGAGTAGTAGCGGAAGCTGATGTTGGCGCGCTGATCGACGGCATCGGCGATGCCAAGCGCCCATGTCTTGTTACCCCGATACAAGTGCGCGACGTCAACTGCGTACGATGCCCCGAAATCGCCGAGCCAGCCGGCGCCGTCACGCAAAGTCGACGGGCCGAGAAACGGCAGGACCAGATACGGGCCCAGATGAACGCCCCACTTCGAGAGCGTCGTGCTGAAGCCGGTCGGCGCGCTTGCGAGCTTGAGCTTTCCGGCGGCGTCGAATAGGCCGCCGATGCCGACGGTGCTGTTGATCAGGAATCGCCCGAGGCTGCGCAAACCAAGTCCGAGGCGCCATTGCAGGAGGTAATTGATCACGCTGTCGACTTCCGCAAGATTGCCGAAGAAGTTGTGCACTCCGAAGCGCACGGGCGACGGCAGGCGGCGATAGCCGTTGGAGACAGGCAGGAAAACCGCTTCATCGAACCGCGCATTGAAGCGATACGTGAAGCGATTTAGCCGCTCCCACGGATCATAGGTTTGCATGGGGGGCGCTTCGGCCGCTGTTATCGGCGGCGGCAAATTCTGGGCGGTCTGGACCGAAGTATTCGCGGACTCGGCGGTCACGGCCGCGGCAAGAGCCGCAGCATTTGCGACGACTGCCGCGTTGTCCGCCGCCGGTGTTTCTGGAGGCAGGCTGCGGATACTCATGTTCTGCGAAGCGCAGCCGCCGAGCGCGATGGCGGCCAAGCCGACCCAGTGGCCCGTTCTCATCGCGCGGTTCCCGTCCAGCGTCCCGCCAGCATGTCGAGCATGTCCGCAATTTGTTTGCGATCGCCGAGATTTCCCAAATGGCCGCCATGATCGTAGACGGCAATTCTCGAGCCGAGCGTGCTTTCCAGCCACGCCAGTTCCGATTTGTCGAGAATCAGGTCATCGCTGTTGGTCTGCGCGTAATAGTCGGCGTTGCCTCGCAACTCCTCGCCGATAATGTTGAGGCGATTGTCGGCGATCAACGATGCGTTGGTGGAACCGGGCCGGAACTTCAGATAGTAGGGTACGAACACTCGCGCGAAATACTCCGAGAATGGCTTTGCGCGCAGAATGCGTGCGGTGTTCTCGAGAGAATCGCCGACCTTTGGCGGATGTTGCGGATCGACTACAACACCGGTGTCGGCGTAAAGATCGCCGGCAAAAAATGTGTCCATCAGGTCGAGGCGGAAAGTCAGTGCAATTGCCGCGGAAAATTCCGCATCCGTCTTCAGCACGGCGGCTGCGGCGCGGAACAGAAAGTCCTCGTCGATCTCGACTTTGTCCGAAGCTCGGTACAGGTTCGCGAGCTGTGCGTACAATTGCTGATACAGACGCTCGATACCCGCGTCCCCCGAACCGATGCTGATGGCGAAGAGCTTGTCGAGCTGAGACATCGACGTAAACAGGCTGACCGGAGGATTGATCATGACAGCCCGATGGATCTTCAGCTTACCCTCGGTCGAGTCGATCGATTTCACCATGGCCGCATTCGCACCGCCAAGGCTGTAACCGAGCACGTCGATATCGGTGATCTGAACGCGCCGCCGCAGATGCGCGACGATCTGCTGCATCGCTGCGTACAGATCGCGGCCGTCCTGCCTAAGATCGCCCGCGATGCCGGTGCTCGACGCCGACACGATGAAGCCGGGGAACGTCGGCGACGGCATCGTCAGCACGTGATAGCCGGCGCCATAGAGCGCGGCGCGCAGGATCGAGAGCTTGGCTGTGTTGCCGCCGCTGCCGGTGCCCGATATGACGATCGCCAGCGGCGCGGGCTTCCTTTGCGCCGAAAACCATACACGCAGCCTGCGGTCGAACCAAAACACGTCCGGTACCGGCAGCGCCCAGGGTAGCGCGATGTCGATCTCCTCGAGCGGCACCGTCTCGGGCAATGGCGCCATATCCTGCGGCGGCGTGCCGAACACCGTCGCGCGAAGCGCCGCCGAGTCGGCAAGTCCTATGGCCGGTCCGGATGGCGGGAGCGAATTATCGGGCGGTGCGCCATACGCAAGGGCAGAACTTAGCAGCAACGCGCTTACTGCGAGATACAGGGGGATCCGCTTCGCACCGGCCGGCGACTGGCGAGGCCCGACCGGATTTTCCATACCCTAGCTCCTGCCCTTACAACGAGCATCATTGTAAGCAGGAAAACTCGGAAGTCGATGCCGCCGTGGGGCTAGGCCAACTCTAGGTTCTCTGCGGCGAATTGCCAATTGGCAAGTTTATCGATGAGAGCATTCACGTAATCGCCGCGCCGATTCTGGTAGTCAAGGTAGTAGGCGTGCTCCCATACGTCGATTGTCAGCAAAGGCTTAAAGGCCTGCGTCAGCGGTGTGTCCGCGTTGGCCGTCTTCACGATGCGCAGCTTCTCTCCATCCTGCACCAGCCAAGTCCAGCCGCTGGCAAATTCCGCAATGGCGACTTTGGCCAACTCCTTCTTGCACGCCTCGACGCCGCCGAAAGATGACTCCATCTTGCGCTTGAGGGTCTCCGGCGGTTCCCCGCCCCCCTTGGGCCGCATGCTGTTCCAGTAGAACGTGTGATTCCACGTTTGTGCGGCGTTGTTGAAGATTCCGACGTGCTCGGGCTTACCAGCGGTCGCGCCGATGATTGTCTCCAGCGGCATGTCCGCAAACGCGGTTCCCGCAATCAGCTTGTTCAAATTGTCGACATAGGCTCTGTGATGCTTGCCGTAATGGAAGCCAAGCGTGTTGGCGGAAATTACCGGCTGCAGCGCGCTCTGCGAATATGGCAGCGCCGGAAGAATGATGGAATCAGGGGTGTGTCTTTCGCTAAGCATGATCGTTCCTAATAGTGTCGAGGTCAAATAGGGTCGGTGCCGGGCCGGCTAGGCTGCGTCGCGCGGTTTATAGGAGAAGCGCTGGCCGGCGATCGAGGCTTCGTACATGAGACCGCCTTTCGCGATCGTGAACACCGCCATGCCCTTCTGATAGACGCCGGTCGTCCTGGCGTCTCTCATTCCCCCGCTCGCTCCGGCTTCGACTCCGCTCGTGCCGGCACTCGCCCCTGCGGCTGCCGTGATCGCCACCACGCTGGCGCCCGCGTCGAATTCGAACGTACCGGACTCAAATTCGTCCAGCGCACGCTTGTCCTCCAAGAAGATGATCTGGCTGTAGGCCTTGCCGCCGGCCTGAAAACCGACGCTGACTTGCGCCATGGTGGTGTAGCCTACGAATTGTTCGTGCACGTAGACACGACCCTTGCCGAGCGCTCCGCCGATACCGAGGCCGCCCTCGCCTACCGTGGGAAACACCGCGTAGGCATAACTCTTGCCGAAGAAAACGGAGCTCTCGCCGGCGTTCTTGAAAAGCCCAATGGTGTCTGCGTAAGTGCCTGCATGGGCTACACCCATCGTCAGACAGAGGGCCGGCACGATTGCCAGTGCCCGCCATATCTTGTGCGTGAACATTGTAAATTCCTCCGGATTATCCGTGCCTGAACAGTAGAGCCGAGCATTGCGAGGGTCTGTAGGCGAACACGCCAAAGCTATGGAGGAGTGCTCCGACAATGGGGATCTGCGGCGCCAGGTGACGCCCGAGCGCTGAATTTGCGATACTGAGCTTACCGCCCAACGATTCAAGGTACCCCTCCCATGCAAACTTACCTCCGTATCCGTGGCTTGCTAATCACGACACTGCTTACTCTTGCTGCCTGCGCAGCAGCAGCCGCGCCGGCGCACGTTGATCCGGCGCTCACCGCCGCCGTGGCAAGCCCGGCACGCACCGCCTCTTTCGTTGCCAGAGATTCAGCTCGCCACCCCGTCGAGGAGCTGGAGTTCTTTGGAATCGCTCCTACGCAGACCGTGGTGGAACTGTGGCCCGGCGGCGGCTACTGGACCGAGATTTTGGGGGCGTACCTCGCGGCGGACGGTCACTACTACGTCGCTCTTAACGCGCCCGGCAGCGCCGAGGAAGATGCGAATGTGGCGCGCTGGCGCGCGCGTATCGCCGCTCAGGGAAATCGCCTCGGCAAGGTCCAGGAGACGACTCTCGGAAAAGGTCACTTCGATATTGCCCCGGCGGGCTCCGCTGATCTGGTGCTGACGTTCCGCAATCTGCACAACTGGATGGATGGTGGCTATGCGGAGGAAGCATTGGCAGCCTGTTTCAGAGCGCTCAAGCCGGGCGGAATCCTCGGCATCGAAGAGCATCGGGGCCGCACTGACCGGCCGCAGGATCCAAAGGCCCAGGATGGGTACGTGCGCGAGGATTATGCGATCGCGTTGGCGAAGAAGACAGGGTTCGTGCTGGCGGGCTCATCCGAGATCAATGCGAACCCACGCGACACGAAGGATTGGGTCGGCGGCGTCTGGACGCTGCCGCCAACGCTGTCGCAGGGCGACAAGGACCGAGCCCGTTATCTCGCGATCGGCGAGGCCGACAACTTCGTGATGAAGTTCCGCAAACCAGCGCGCTGAGGCCTGAGGTGGGGTCGCGCGGGCGGCGCCGCATGCGCGACGTCAATACTCAAATTGATACGACAGTCCGATGCTGCTCCCAGGGTCGTTCTCCGGCGTCGTGCCCTGGGTGATCGCAGTGCCGTTCCCTAGGCGTGTCTGCAGCTTAAGGTGCTTGGTCAAATCCACATCCACCTGCACCTGACTCGAGCCTGTGGAACTCTGCTTGGCTTCGACGTAGACGCGTTTGGAAACATAGCGCCCGGCTTCGATGGTCGCACCCGAGTTGGTGGCGCCGGTGGGGGTGGCGACTGTGTTCGCGCCGACGGTCAACCGGTCGAGCCCCAAGCTTTTCTGCAGCTTGACCAATGGATTAAGCGCGCTGTCGCCCCCGACCCCGCTTAAGACCGCGAGCGCCGCGCCGATCTGCGCCACCTGCAGCGCGGTTAGCTGCGCCCCGGGCACCCCGAACAGCAGACGCGCCATGATATCGTCTTGATCCAGTCCTGAGTCGCTGCTGAAATCGAATTTCGGCGAGTCGGCGTGACCCGTGATGTGCAAGGTTACGGTAGCATCCGTCACGTTGGCCGTGGCCGTGAAATCCAATGTCGGGTCGATCTTGTGGTCGAGTCCCGCGCCGTCGAAACTTACGTGTCCATCGGTGAAACTGAGCTTGTTGCCGGCAATCGTAAAGCTCCCCCGCTGCAGATCGAAGCTACCGCTCACCAGCGGCGTGTCGGTCGTTCCACCCAGATGAAGGTCACCGGCGAGCTCGGCGTTGAGACCGCGGCCTTCCACCAGCATTTGCTGCGGAGCGTGAATTTCCACGTCAAGTCCGATGACGAGCTGCTTGGCAGCGGGCGGCGGTGCTTTCTGTCCTCGTCGGCGCACCTCGAGCACCGCGACATTGGGCGGCAAGGTGTTCGGAATTCCAATGTTGGTGCGATTCAAGTGGACCGTGCCGGCGACATCGATCCGTTCGCGCGCCTTGCCGCTCACGTGTAGATTCGCATCGAGATTGGCGGTGACGATGTTGCTCTGTATCGGCTGGGCATTCTTCGCGATTAGCTTCAGGTCCACAGGCAAGCCTGGCTGCAGCACGCCGATGGTGCCGGTCATCGTGACGCTGCCGGAGGATGCCGCCGCAGTAAAGCTTTTGATCTGCAGCGTTCCTTCGCTGCCGACGACATCCGCAGTGATATTCGATAGGTTCGCGCCGCGACCGTAGTCGCGGAAACTGCCTTTAGCGAGGTGAATCGTGCCCCCGATCTGCGGCGCCGACGTGGTGCCCGCCAGTGTCGCGTCGATGCTCAGTTCGCCCGCCGCATGTTGGCCGCGCGCCTCGAGCAAGGGGTTGATCAATCCGATATCCAGTTTGCCGGTCATCTTCAAATCCAGCACGCCCGAGTCGTTGAGCGGCGCGCTGCCCGACACCGTCAGCAGCGATGCGGTGCCGGCGATGAGATGGCCATCGATAATTGCTTTATCGCCCGTGAGTTGCGCCGTTGCGCGCAGATCGAGCACCGGCAGGCCAGTCGCGGCTTCGTCCGCCATGCGGATGCCGTTCGCGTCCAATCGGATGCGCCCCGTCGGCGCTGCGACGCTCCCCTGCAGACGCGCCGTGCCCTCTATTGTCCCCTCTGCGAGTAGGTCCGGAAAGAACGCGTTGATCAGTGCGGGATTAAGATGGCGCAGCGATGCGCGTAAATCCAGAGTCGGAGCTACGCGTCCGCCGATCTGGAATACCGCCGCTTGCGCGCCGAGCGCAAGCGGCTTGATGAGCACTGTGTCGGCGAAGGAAATCTCCGCCGGCGCGAGCAGTCGCAATTCTTGACCGCGATACTGGAGCGCAGCGCTCGCCACCTCGATCCGGCTGGATGCAAAATTCAGCAGCGCGGCCGAGGACAGGCTCGCGGGAAATCCGTGCAGGTTCGGCATTTGCGCGGTCAACTGCAAATTCAAAGCATTCCATGTGCCCTCGCCCGATAACTGGGCATTGCCGGCGAACGGCCCCACCGACAAATCGTGGGCATCAAGGTGAAACTGTGTGTGTGTGTGGCCCGCGGCGGGATTGAAGTCGGCCTGTCCCTCCACGCGACCTCGGACGCTTAGACCGAGAAATGGATCCAGATCGCCCAGCTGACCCAGCTTCAAATGGAGTTGCCCGCGAGTGATTGCCATGTCGGCCCCGATCGACACGTCACCGTCGATGCGGGCGCTTTTCCAATCCGCCTCACGAATGAGGGCCCGAAAGCTCGCCCCCGCGCCACTCTCAATTGCGATATCGACCGTCATCGGCGCGCCGTCCGCCGTGCCATGAAGCTGAAGCGTGCCGTTCGGCGCCCCCGGCAGTCCGCGTGCATGCAGAGTGCCGGATATCCCGCCGCTCGGCGAGCCACCCACCGAGAGCGTCGCTGTAAGCTGCGCGTCACTTGCCAACGCCGTCGGGCGCCCATACAGACTCCCGGAAGCGTCCATGCGGCCGGCAAGTACCGAGGACAGCGTGCCGAGATCCGCGACTTTGAGCTCCCACCGCGCGCGCATATCTGAAATCAAATCGCCTATGCCACGCGTCGCCCCTGAATTGGCGGTGCTTGCACCCGGTGCCGGCCGCGATGCCCGGCCGCTGGCCGACAGAGTCAGCTTGCGGCCGGTCAGTTGCAGTCGTTCGATAGTGACGGAGGCGTCGCTCAACACAGCCGCCGCCTGAAGCGCCGCGCGGTTGCCCACTACGTCGATCCAGCTTGCCGTTCCGCCCGCGATATTGGCGTCGGCATTGAGCGCGAGACGAATTTCGGTCGGGCTGCGGGTGAACTGTGCTTTGATCGCCGCGCTGCCGCTCACATCCTGGCCGCCAAGTGCCGCAAATGGCGTTAGGTCAATGAGGCGCAGATCGAGAGACGCGCTTTGTTGACCTGCGGTGACAGCCTGGGCGCGCAGCGAGAATAGACGATGTGCCGCGACGAGTTGTATCGGCCGCGTGGGATCGTTCAGGTGCATCGCTGCATCGATCTTTAAAGGACCCCGCTGAAGAAGCCGCGGGTTTGGTCCAGGTATCGCCAATCCGTCGACGACGGCACTGACGGTGAGCAGCCCTGCGTTGGCCGCCAGAGTTGCCTTCAGCGCGGCGAGCGCTGTTCCACCGGCGAGGCTTAGCTTATCGATCTCCAAGTGCCCATCGGCCACCGGCGTCGAGATATTGCCGTGCCAGCGGCCGCGCAAGTCGAGGCGCTGCCAGGCAAGGTCCGGGCGCGGCCGCATTGCGGTTGCCGCCGCCGAATAGTCCAGGTCCGCCGAGCGCTTGTCCAAATCAATGGTTCCCTGCGCGCGGGCCTGCAGCCCGCCCGCATCGACCTTTAAGTCGATACGTTCGGCATGACGCGGTCCGCTCAAAGTCATCGCGGCCGATAGGGCGCCCAGACCCGGCAACTGCAAGACATTCTCCAGCGGGCCGCCGGCCGGCTCGTGTAGCGTCAGCGTCCCATCCATGCGCTTCGGATCAAACCGAAAATGCAGCGCGTACTCACCGTCGCCGCCGATCCGGCGCGCAACGACATCGGCCATCGCATCCTGCAGCGAGCGCAACTGCACGCTGCCGGTGACCGAAACTGATGCAGCCGTGCCCGCGAGTGCGGGCCCAAGTTCCAGCACGTCAATCGACAAACGCGCGATGTCGATATGGGGTATCGATGTGCTGCCGCTTTGCTGTTCGGCGACGGGCGCCCTCTCGATGAACAGCCGCGCCACTTTGAGGGAATCGACTTGTACTTGGCGCCCCAGTAACTTAAGCGGCGCCCAATGCAGCGAGACGCGGTCGGCAGTCAGCCAAACGCCGCGGTCGTCGCTGAGCTGTAATCGATTCAGAGTCAATTGAGCCGGAAAGGACCCCCCCAAACCCGATAACTTCACGTGAGTCGAGGAGAGGCGGTAGGTCAGATGCTCAATCAGCGCGCGGCCCGAGTCGCAGTTGCCCGCCACGAACAGAGTGGCGCTCAATAGCGCGACCAGCAGCAACACCGAGCCCGTCACCCATGCAGAGATTTTCAATGCGCGGCGCATCAGAATGCCTGCCCAAGACCGATGTAGACCACGAAGGGCGAGTAATTTGCCGGGTAGTATCGAGTCGGGACCGCGATATCCAATCGAATCGGACCAATCGGCGTGTAGTAGCGAATGCCGGCACCGACGCCAACTCGGCTCACGTCGGGGAGCGGTTTCAAGCTGGCGCTGACCTGTCCGGCATCGACGAAAACGGCAGCGCCGAAATTTGTACCGAAGCGTTGACGGAATTCCAGGCCCCCCGCGACGATCGCGGTACCGCCCTTCGGAGTGTCGTCCGGGAACACCGGGCCGACGGTCTGATAGTTGTATCCGCGAATCGTGCCGCTGCCGCCGCCGTAGAACCGCTGATCGGGCGGCAGGCTAAATTCGCTGGCGCCCTGCGCAACCCCCGCCAAGGCGCGCGCGGCAAGCACGCTGCGCCCCGGCTCGGTGAGCCCCAGAGCATGCAGATCTAGGTACCCCGCGACCTTGACTTGAGTGATGATGAAAGTGGCGTTGGGAGGACCGATCGAGCGCGTGGGCGTGACGCTCAGCGACGCGCGCATGCCGTGAAGCGGATCATCGAGCGGGGAGATCAGATGGGTGGAATCCAAGCTGACGCTCAGCGGCAACGAGTACAGCAGGTAATCGTACCTCTTGCTTTCTTGAATGATTTGTTCGACCGCGGTCGATACGCCGACGCTGGCGGTCCAGATACTCGACAGCTTGCGATTGAGCGTAACGCCGGTCATGACCGCAGTCTGATCGTAGGCCTCCAATGACTGCTTGATCGCGGTCACCGCCAGCTGCAGCGATTGATCGCGGCGGCCGAAATCCGGCATGATGTATTTTGCACTCGTGTCATATCCGAGGCCGGTGGTTGCGCTTCCGCCGAGATTGAGCACGCTGGCCGACAGGCTCAATTGTTGAGCGCCGCCGAAGACATCGCGGTCGGTCCACGTGACGCCGCCGCTGCCGCCCAAATCGCTGGAGTACGCCGCATTGATGGAGACGCCGTGGCGCGGGCGCTCGCGAATGTCGAAAGTGATCGGCACGCCCCCGGAACTGTCGGCCGCCGTGCCGACCTGTACGCTGACCGTGGCGAACACGCCCAAGGTCAGCAGGTCGTGACGCGCCTGCTCGATTGCTTTTGGACTGAATTGCTCGCCGGTATGCAGGAGGAGTCTCGCACGCACCAGTTTCTCATGGACCCGTTTCAAGCCTACGATGCGTATCTCGCCGATGTTCACGCGCGCGCCGGCTACTGCATGAAAGCTCACATCGAGTACCGGTTGGGTCTGGTCCTCGTAAGCAACCGGCGCATCCACCTTGGCGAAGGCATATCCTCGCTCCTGCAGCGCAGTCAGCAGCCGTGCGCCTCCGGCGAGGACGGCCGCCGCCGCCGCCGTAGACCCCTCGGCTAGCCTAACAGCGGAACGCGTCGATTCGGGTATATCGCCGTCAATGGTGACGTGGCGCAAATGATAGAGCGGACCGAGATTAAAACTGATCGCCACCCGCGCGTCGCTGCCTTTCGGCAGCGCGCTCAGGACACTGCCAAGTCCGGCATTGCTGAGCGCGGTGCCGTTGATCTTGATCGTCACGCTGGATTGGTAATAACCATAACTTTCCAGGACCGTTTTCAAGCGCTCCGCATCGCTGCGCGCCCGGGCGATCAATCCAAACGGGCTGACCGGCGCCGATGATCGCAGCGCCTGCAGGTCGGATGTGGCCTGGAGCGTCGCGTCCATCGCACTGTCGCCGGCCGAGGCCATAACAACGCGGTAGGATTGTGGGTCTGCGGCATGGGCTGCTAGCGCGCAGCACAGCGCGACGCCGACTAGAGGTGAAATTCTTGGTAAACTGGGGCGCATCGCACCATGAATGCTAAACCATTTCGTCGGCGGTACCCGCCCGCCGATTTGATATTGATGGAACTTAAGGGTGCAAAGGCTTTATCGAGGAGGGCCCATGCGCAAAGAAATAGCCGGCCAACGCCGCGCCATATCCGGCGACCGTACGCAATGCCGGATCGGCCGCCTGAGAGACAGTGTCTCCGTCGCCGTCATTGTCGTTCTCGCGATGATGTCCGGTTGTGGCTATTCGGACGACAATGCCTCGCAGAAGATTAATGGCTCCATTCATGTCTTGGCCGGTAAGCCGGGCGATGCCGTCGCAACGGTCAACGGCGAGATTAAAGTGGACGACAACGGCGCGGTCACGACGGCCGCTACGGTGAATGGCGCTGTGCATCTGGGCGCGCACGCCACAGCCGTGTCGTTGAAGACCGTCAACGGCTCCATCACCCTCGATGCGGGCGCGCATGTCGCAGCGGACACGACCTCGGTCAACGGCGCCCTGGCGTTGCGAGACGGCTCGGAAGTTTCCGGGCGGCTCTCCAACGTGAATGGCGAAATCGAGCTTGAGACTGCGCACGTCGCCGGCGGCATCAAGACGGTCAACGGCAGCATCAGCATCAACGGTAATTCCCGAGTAGAAGGCGGAATTGTGGTCGAGAAGCCATCCAACGGATTCTTTCACGCCGGCAATGACACTCCGCGCATCGTAATCGGCCCCGGCGCGGTCGTGCAGGGCGAGTTGCGCTTCGAACGCGAAGTGAAGCTCTATGTCAGCGATAAGGCGAGCATCGGTCCAGTGAGCGGCGCAACGCCGATCCAGTATTCCGGAGACAAGCCGCCGGCATAAATGCGCAGCGCCGCCCGCCGTCTTATAACTCCGGGCCGATGACTATCGGGGACCCGTCGCTAAATCGAGAGGCGCGAAACGGTGCGGGATCGACGAACGGCGTCTGTCCCAGCGCAAGTTCAGCCGCTAGCCGTCCGGCGGCCGGACCAATACCGAAGCCGTGTCCCGAAAAACCGGTGGCGACGATCATGCCCGGCAGTGTGCCCAGCGGACTGATATAGGGCACCACATCCGGTGTGACATCGATGTATCCGGCCCACTCCTGCACGATGTGCGCGTCTTTGAACTTTGGGTATAGCCCGATCATCGCGTCTTGCGCTTCGCGGTTCGACGCCTTATTGGGCCGCGGGTCCAATACGCGAGTCGCTTCAAAGGGGCTGGGCCGATCGAGTGCCCAGCGGCGGGGTGCGCAACACTCCTGTAGCGACTGGGCATTGAAACGCGGCCTCAAGGATTGCGCATCCTTGCGTATCGCCGGCAGGTATTCGCGCAGAAAGCGCAGTGAATCCGGCACCAGCGGAACCACGTGGTCAGCGCCTTTGGCGATGGTGTAGCCTCCGTCACCACGCTTGCGGTAACCCACCTCGCTCATCCAGGTGCAGGTATCGGGTCCGCCCGCAAACGGCGCCGTGCGCATCACGGACAATAAGACTTTCAATTGCGGCAGGCGAACACTTAAGCTCGCGCAAAATAGGCTTGTCCAGGCACCGCCGGCAAGAATCACTGCGTCGCACACGATGCGGCCCCGCTCGGTGACCACCGCACCGACTCGGCCCCCGCTGCGGTCGATACCGCGAACGGCACAGTGCACCACAATCGTGGCGCCCTTGCGCTGTGCGGCCCGCGCGATGGCCGGAGCCGCCATCTGCGGCTCCGCACAGCCATCGGTGGGCACATACAGACCGCAGCGAAACGCGCGGCTCGCTCCGGGCATCAGAGCCTTGAGTTCATTGCCGCGCACGATGCGAGTGCCGATGTCGTAGGGCTTGGCCATGTTCAGCCAATCGCAGTAACGCTCCTCGTCGGCTTCGTTCTCGCCGGCATACATGACACCGCACTCGCGAAATCCGGTCTCGGCGTCGCACTGCCGGTTCATATCGCGCCACAGCCGCAAACTCTCAACGATCAACGGCATTTCCCGCGCGTCACGCCCTGCTTGCCGGCACCAGCCCCAGTTGCGGCTGGACTGCTCACAGGCGATATAGCCTTTCTCGAACAGCACTACCGGAGTTCCACGGGAGGCCAGAGCAAGCGCTGCGGAGGTTCCGATGATTCCGCCGCCGATGATGACGACACCCGTTGATGCGGGTATCACCTCATCCGGTGTAATGGAATCGACGTACGGGCCCATCGCGTTCACCTTCTTGTAAAATCGCAGAGTATCAAGGCTCGGGCCGCATCGTCTGCCCTTCAACTCCGAACAGTGGTAAAAGTCCGTGTGGCCCTGATCGACGGAGCGAGTTCAGTGAACGGTGCGATACCTTTGATGGACATCGACGCACTGTTCGGCGGCGCCTCGCTGCGGCGTGACCGGACCGACCAGGCAATCATGGGCGCGGCGGCCACACCCGGCTTCTTGGTGGTAAGGGGATTTCCCTCCGATGTACCGATTCAGCGCGAGGCCAGGGCCGATCTGCTGCGCCTGTTCCAACTGCCGCAACCGCAGGTTCGCCAACTGTGGCGCCAGAAGTTCGACGCCTCGCGGCCCAACGTCTATCGCGGCTGGTTTCCGTTGCAGGCGGGTTTCCTGACCAGCAAGGAAGGCATGGATCTCGGTGCTGACGTGGCCTATGGAGCGTCCGTCGTCCGTCGCGATGATCCGCTGTGCGAGGCAACGCCGCTGCCGCCCATCGGCGCGCTTCCGGGCTGGCGTGAGTCCATCGCCGCCTACTACCGCGGCATGGAAAAGGTCAGTCAGGCCCTGATGCGCGCGATCGCCCGCGGCCTGGCTTTGGACGAACGATTCTTCGATCAGGCATTCGACAAGGGGCTGTCGACGCTGCGGTTGATTCGCTACCCGGTGAGAATCGACACGGATCGCGCGGCCGCACGGGACCCGAGCGTGTGGGTCATGCACAACGGCGGGCGGTACTATGTGACCGGAGCGCCGCACGTGGACTCCGGATTTCTCACCCTGCTGGCTCAGGACGGCGTCGCGGGCTTGCAGGCGCGCCATCTGAACGGAGAATGGATCGACGTGCCGCCGATCGAAGGCGGCCTCGCGGTCAATTTCGGGAAGGTCCTCGAGCGTTGGTGCGGGGGCCGCATCAAGGCGACCGAACACCGCGTCATCGGCACGGGCGTTGAGCGCATGTCCATACCGTTCTTCTATGAGGCGCGTGCCGATGCCGAGATTAGTCCTCTACCGCTAGACGGTGCGGCACCGTTCGAGCCGTTCTACTACGGCGACCATCTATGGGCGACCACGACGCAGTTCGTCGAATTCAAGGGCATGGAGTCACTACGCACGCCGCGGCGGCATCGAGATCCTCCCCCGAGGCGCTCATAAGTGTAGCGAATCCCTTGAACATGCATGACGATGGCCCAATAACCCTTTTTCAGGGTCAATCGGCCTTCTCCTATGACTGTTCGTCGTCCATTTTTAAATCCACTCTGGCTCATCGCATCGCTGCCTGGTTATATCGGCCTGCGACTGTTGCCTGCTTTGTCGATCGGCCCCTTGGGAGTGTGCGCCGGGATCGTCCTGTTGGCCGCCGCCTGCGTGCTGGTCCCGCAATCGATACGGGCCCGCTCGATGCGGAATCAGGCGATTGCGGACCGCGTCGCCTGGATCGGCTTCGTGACAATGGGGTTTCTCTCGACATTATTCGTGATGACCGTGCTGCGGGACCTCCTGCTGTTGTGCGTTCATCTCGTGCTCACGGCTCAGAAGGCCGCGTCCCTGACCACACCTTCCGCGCGATGGGCGTTGGCTCTCGCGGTGTTCTGCACGCTGGCAGGTCTGATCATTGCGCGGCGTCGACCGCGGGTGGTCCGGATCGACATCCCTGTCGTGGATCTCCCTGGCGCCCTGCACGGGTTTTCGATCGCTCAGATCAGCGACGTACATGTCGGTCCCACCATCAAGCGCGGCTTTGTCGAGCGGATCGTCGCCCGCGTCAACGGATTGAACGCGGATTTGATCGCCGTGACCGGTGATCTGGTCGACGGATCGGTGCAGCAATTGTCATCCCACACAGCGCCCTTGGCCGGCCTCATCGCGCGCCATGGCGCCTATTTCGTGACCGGAAATCATGAATATTATTCGGGCGAACGCGCATGGACCCGGGAAATCAGGCGCCTCGGCCTGACGGTTCTCAAGAACGAGCATGTGGTATTGGCGCATGACGGCGCGTCGCTGGTCGTGGCGGGAGTCACGGATTACGGCGCGCACCATTTCGATCCAGCGCAGCAAAGTGATCCGGCCGCGGCCCTTCACGGCGCGCCGGCCGACGCCGGCGCCAGAATATTGCTGGCGCATCAGCCCAGTTCAGCGGCCGCGGCGGCCAACGCCGGCTTCGACCTCCAGATATCGGGTCATACCCACGGTGGCCAATTCTGGCCATGGAATCTATTCGTGCCGTACTTCCAGCCCTTCACTGCCGGACTGCATCGTTTGCGGCATTTATGGGTGTACGTGAACCGCGGCACGGGCTACTGGGGCCCGCCGAATCGGTTCGGCGTTCCTTCGGAGATTACTCATATTCGATTGGTGCCGGCAGCCACATAAACAGTCTTGTCTCGCCAGTCCTGATATCGTCGCTGCATGAAGATCAATCTGCCGCTGGTTGCGCTAGCCGCCGGCGCTTTCGGGATCGGCGTGACGGAGTTTGCGCCCATGGGGTTGCTGCCGCTGATTGCCGGCGATCTCGGAGTCTCGATCCCTATTGCGGGACTGCTGGTCACCGGCTATGCGGTGGGCGTCATGATCGGTGCGCCCTTCATGACGCTCGCGACGGTTCGTGTGCCACGCAAGACACTCCTGATATTGCTGATGGGCCTATTTACGCTCGGCAATTTGCTGTCGGCGCTCTCGAGCGGCTATGCGATGCTGCTCATATCACGCATCATCACCTCACTTTGCCACGGAGCCTTCTTCGGAGTCGGCTCGGTCGTCGCCTCGGGTCTGGTGCCGGAGAACAAGCGGGCCGGCGCGGTCGCCGCCATGTTCATGGGGCTGACGATTGCCAACGTAGGAGGCGTGCCGCTAGCCTCGTGGGTGGGAGAGGTCGCCGGTTGGCGCATCGCATTTTGGGGGATTACCGCGCTCGGGCTCATTGCAATGGCAGCGCTGTGGCTGCTACTGCCTGTTGTTCCGCAAAAGCACGCCACCGGCATTCATACGGAATTTCGTGTGCTGCGCAGCCCAGCGGTATTGGCGGCCATGGCGGTGACAGTGCTTGGCTCGGGTGCGATGTTCACGGTGTTTACTTACATCGCGCCGATCCTGCGCGACGAGACACATACCTCCCAGTCCTTCGTGACGGCAATGCTGGTGCTTTACGGCATCGGCCTGACCATCGGCAACTGGGTCGGCGGCCGCTGTGCTGATCGCTCGGTCGATCGCACCGTCATCGGTGTGCTGTCGGCGTTGACGATACTGCTACTGGTGTTCTCGGTGACGATGCGGTGGCGGGTGCCGGCCGCGCTGTCGATCCTGGCGTGGGGAATCGCCACCTTTGCACTGGTGCCGCCGCTGCAGATGCGCGTGATGGAAACCGCGGCCGACGCGCCCAACCTCGCGTCCTCGATGAACATTGGCGCGTTCAACCTCGGCAATGCGCTGGGCGCCGCGCTCGGCGGCGCCGTGATCAGCCTGCAACTGGGGTTTCCGTCAGTGGCGATTGCCGGCGCTGCCTTGGCTGCGGCCGGACTGCTGGTGGTTCTCGTGACGCGCAAGACGGCGTCATAGGCCCATCCGGCCGTCGCACCCGACGGATGCGATCTGAATCTCGCGCTTGGCAAGCGTCTCGGTTATCTTAGCGGGGTGTATCCTCAGTTCAGAATCAACAATAGGGGGCTAAATACATGCATCCGCTGAATACAGTAAAGGGCGCCATCACCACCGGCGTCGTGATTGCCGTGATCGTCGGAGTTTGGCTCAACGTTTGGGGCGGATTTGGCATCGACCTCCATCCGGTGCGGATCGACCGATGGCTGCACATCGTCTCCGGCGTCATGTGGATCGGCCTCTTGTATTACTTCAACGTCGTGCAAACTCCGGGGATGTCGGACGCCGCCGCCGATAAAGGCGGACCCGGCGGCGCCGGCATATCAAAGTACATCGCGCCGCGCGGGCTATGGTGGTTCCGGTGGGCGGCGGTTGCCACATGGGTAACGGGAACGATCTACTTGATGGTCGGATTTGGCAGCCCATGGCGCATCGTATCGGCGTTTACGCTGCAACCGGGATTCCGAACGATCGGCGTCGGCGCCTGGCTTGGCACGATCATGTTGTTTAACGTTTGGGTTTACATCTGGCCGAACCAAAAGAAGATCCTTGGGATCGTGCCGGCAACGGACGAACAAAAAGCGGCGGCACGCAAGATCGCGGGCATGGCGTCTCGCATCAACTTCATCCTGTCGTTGCCGATGCTGCTCTGTATGGGCGGCCAGTCGCACGGATTGCCGTTCTAGGAGTGCCTTGCGGGAATCTGCGCTCGGCAGTTGATTTAGAAAAAGGGGTCCTTGGAGTGGCCCCTTTTTTTTGGCGGAGAGGGTGGGATTGTTCGCGGCTGCGCCGCGAATCCTCCGCTTCGCTCCGGACCGACGCGTGCGCGTTGTCCAAAATCGCTGCGCGCTTTTGTCGAATCCACGGAAACGCAAATAGAAATCAGTAAGTTACCGAAATCTTGAAGTTCGCCGTCCCCTGGAATCCCCTCGCCTCCCCGCTTTTGGCAGTAGATTTGGCACTAGGAAGGCGCTACCACACGATCTCGGTGCGCTTTCTTGACACCTTGTACCTTGAATGGTACAGTGTACCTTCCGAGGTCCGCCACTGATGCCGGATAATACGAAGCGCAAGATTCTGCCCGCGATCTTCTATCGGACGGCCGCAGGATCGGAACCCGTTCGCGACTGGCTCAAAGGTCTGTCTCGCGACGATAAACGCATCGTCGGTCAGGACATTGCAACCGTGGAATTCGGTTGGCCGGTTGGGATGCCCCACTGCCGGTCGCTCGCCCCCAGGCGTGGGTTGTGGGAGGTTCGAAGCTCGCTGACAGGCAACCGCATAGGCCGGGTCCTATTCTTCATCCACGAGGGACAGATGGTGCTTCTTCACGGATTCATCAAGAAGACTCAGCAGACGCCCGATCAGGAATTGGACCTTGCCGTGAAACGCAAGAAGGAGATCGAGAATGACGGAAAAACGAAAGAATAAGCATTTGGGCTCTTCGTTCGATGCCTATCTCGTGGAAGAAGGGCTCTATGAGGAAGCAACTTCCGTGGCCTGGAAGCGCGTGCTCTCCTGGGAGGTTTCCGAAGCGATGAAGAAGGAAGGCATCAGCAAGAGCGAAATGGCCAAGCGTATGAACACGAGCCGCAGCCAGCTCGAACGCCTGCTCGACCCGGATAACCCCAACGTCCTCCTAGAGACGGTTCAAAAGGCGGCGGCGGCGGTCGGCAAGCGCATGACCATCAGCCTCGCGGATGCGCCCTCGTAGGGCTCCTGAACCGAGCAAGCTGTTCGAAGCCGAGCGTCGCATTCACCAGGTCTCGAAGAATAACGCGTGCCATTTCAGGTTCATCACTGAGAAACAGAGTTGCAGCCTCATCCAGGAGCGCTTTGGCGAAGGCAGCGTCTCGTTCGACCCGAGCCATTACGGTTTTCTTGAATTTACGAGTTAGCGCCATCTCAAAATTAGTAACGTAAACGTTACTATTTAGCATAAGGCTGCGAACTAGCGCTTTTGCCCCAATGCGCCGTTTTTCGTAGGGTCCGACAGGCTCCTAGCGAATACGTGTTGCAAAAGTGATCGGACGAGGTTAACGTACAACCATATGGTTGTAGTTCGAAAAGAGAGCGAAGAATCGCTCAACCAGCTCTTCCGTGCTTTGGCCGATGGCACGCGCCGCGACATCTTGGCGCGGTCGCTCACGGAAACGCCGTCGGTATCCGATCTTGCTGCGCGGTACGAGATGAGCTTCGCCGCCGTGCAAAAGCACGTCGCCGTGCTCGAGCGCGCGGGTCTCATTCAGAAGCGTGCAAACGGCCGCGAGCAACTGGTCTCCACCAACCACGCGCGGCTCCAGCGCGCTGGCGAGCTCCTCGAATACTTCGAATCCATTTGGCGCCAGCGCATGGCGCAGCTCGACGATGTTCTTCTACCGAAAGGAAAATGATTATGCCGCTTACCTCTGTCACCAAAGACGCCGCAAAGCTCACCCTCACCGTCGTGGGCGACTATCCCGTTCCGCAAAAGCGCCTTTGGGACGCCTTTGCCGACCCGCGCCAGCTCGAGCGCTTTTGGGGACCATCCGCCTTTCCTGCCACCTTCACGCGTCATGATTTCAAAGTTGGCGGTCGCGCTGAGTACTTCCTGACTTTGCCGGAGGGAAAAAAGTGGAGCGGCTCCTGGAAGTTCACCGCAGTGCATCCAATCAGCTCTTTCGAGGCGCACGACGGCGAAGATAACGCCGAGGACCAGAACATGCCGGCGTCGATGACGTTCGCCTTCGAAACCACGCCGACGGGATCGCGTATGACCATCGTCACGCGGTTTTCAAGCGTTGAGGCAATGGAGCAAACGATTCCGGGCATGGAAGAAGGGCTACGCGCAGCAATGCCCCAACTCGACGCAGTGCTTGCTGAACCAAGCGCGTCCGCTGCGCACGCCTAGCAAGCTGTCGGATTTCGCGGCGGGCGTGAAGCGAGCTTATGCGAGGAAAGACCGCACCAAGACACAGGAGGACCGCGACGTGGAGCTTTGCCCGCGTGCGCTCGAGGTTCTAAAGCGCCAATTGGCGCTCCGGCAGGAGTACGTCGCGGCCGGCAAAATCCGGCATCAGCACCTCTTCTTCCTCGAAGACGGCCGCCCGATCAGCGACCCGGAAATCACTCGCTGGCGCTGGAGCGAGAGCATCAAGGCGCTCAATATTCGCAGGCGCGGACCCTACCACGCGCGGCATTCCTCGGTGACCTGGCAGCTCATGCTGGGAAAGAATCTGCTGTGGGTCGCGAAGCAGCACGGACACAGCGTCGAGGTAATGTTGCGCATGTATGCCGGATGGCTCGACGGCACAACGGAAGCCGGCATTCACGCGATTAAACAAGCGATGGAAAAAAGACCCGATGCGCGCGCTGCATTTTTGGATTCTCGAACCGCTATTTCCGCTGTAAATGCAGCGACAAATCGCGTCACGCAAATCGTGATTCGTCCCCTGAAATCCCCGGAATTTGGCAGTAGTTTGGCAGTAGGGAAAGACCTGAGTGACTCAAGTCTCAGAAACGATTCAAAAATTAAGTGGCGGAGAGGGTGGGATTCGAACCCACGTGCCGGAATTACCCGACCATCCGATTTCGAGTCGGCGCCGTTATGACCACTTCGGTACCTCTCCGGTTAACTTAAGATTTTGGGCCGTTAACTTAAGTTTTTTCGCATTGTGATGCGATAAACAACAAGACTAGAAATGTATTTGTCAAGGGTCCGTTAAGGCCGCTAAGAGTTTATTCTAGCTTATCGGTACAGGGCTCGCTTCATTAGTGCAGAACTTGGCCGCCTCACGGAGCTCTAAATAGATCACGACCGTGCGTAACTTCAGACTCCCAAAGCCTTGGCTTCAGTGTTCCAAACTCGCTATTGCGGTGTCCGCGGTAACCTTGCTTGGCACGTGCTCGCCCACACCGCGCTTGATCGACCAGATCAAGACGGTCGGGGAATTGCGGGTGGTCACGCGCAACGGGCCGCTGGCATTTTATCGCGGCGCGGATGATATGCCCGAGGGCCCGGAGTACGAGTTGGCGCGGCGCTTTGCGGACGAGCTCGGGGTACGCTTAAAAATCACGCCGGTACGAAGTTATGCGGAAATTTACGCGGCCATCACTTCCGGGCGTGCCCACTTGGCGGCGGCCGGCCTGAAGATACCGCTGTTGCCGATCGCCGGGGTGGAATTTGGCCCGGCATATCAACGCGTACACGAGCACTTGATCTATCGCCGCGGCGGCAATCGGCCGAGTTCTTTGGCCGAAATCGGCAGCGGTGATCTAGAGATTGTGGCCGGCAGCTCGCACGCCAAAACACTGTGCGCGGCCCGCGATTCCGTGCCGGAACTGGTTTGGGTGGAGAACGCCAGCACGGACACGCAGGCGCTCCTGGATGAGGTGGCCGACGGCAGCATCGACTACACCATCGCCGATTCCACGGAATTCGCGCTGGCGCACGATGCGCATCCGGAGCTGCGCATCGCGTTCGATTTCGCCGGCAGCCAATCCTTGGCGTGGGCGGCGAGTACTCGCGATCCGGGATTTCTGCGTGACTTGAATAGTTATTTCGCGCGCCTGAACACCGACGGCGAACTCGCCGCGATCGTCAAGCGCTACTACGGTCGCTCGGAGGACTTGGATTTCGTGGGTGCGCGCGGATTCATGCGACATCTGCAGAGCCGCCTGCCGCTGTACAAGAAATGGTTCGAAGAGGCGGCCGAACAAAGCAACCAAGACTGGCGCTTATTGGCGGCCATCGGTTATCAGGAATCGAAGTGGGTGCCGACCGCGGCCTCCGCAGCGGGCGCGAAGGGCCTGATGCAGCTGACCGCGGGGACGGCGAGCGCCGCCAAGGTAACCAATACCTCCGACGCACGGCAGAGCATCTTTGCCGGTGCGCGGTATTTCAGATTGGTCTACGAGAAGATCCCGGCGCATGTGCCGGAGCCGGATAGGACCTGGTTTGCCTTGGCGGCGTACAATATCGGTTACGGGCATTTGGAAGACGCTCGTGTACTTGCGCAAAAGGCAGGCCGCGATCCGGATTCTTGGCAGGACGTGCGCGAATTTCTACCGCTGCTGGCTCAGGAGTACTGGTACACGCAAACTGAGAATGGCTACGCGCGCGGTTGGGAGCCGGTGCATTACGTCGACAACGTGCGCGGCTATCGGGATCTGTTGGAGTGGGTCTGGGGCGGCGCCGGTGCAGTTTCGCTGAATTAACGCCGCGTCTCGAAGAAGCGCCGCAGCAGTGCGCTGCTCTCTTCGCTACACACGCCGCCAAAGACGTCGATCCGATGCGCCATTCGCGGCTCACGCGGCAAATCGAATACGCTGCCGCAGGCTCCCGCCTTTTGGTCCCAGGCGCCGAAGACGACACGCGACACTCGCGCATTCAACGCGGCGCCGATGCACATCGCACAGGGCTCCAAGGTTGCATACAGCGTTGCCGCGCCGAGCCTGTAATTGCCCAATTGAATAGCGGCGGCGCGCATCGCGACAATCTCGGCATGCGCGGTGGGATCATGCGTCGCTATCGGCTGATTCCAGCCTTCGCCGGCCACCGCTCCTCCGATCACCAGCACGGCGCCGACCGGTACCTCATTGTCCTGTTCTGCGCGGCGCGCCAATTCGAGGGCGCGTCGCATGTAGCCAATGTCATCCGGCAAATCGGCGGGCGACACTTCAGGTCCCCTTAAGCCCGGCGCGAGTAACGAGCCAAGAAAATGACGGCATAGATCGTCATGAGCACCGCGGCGCTCAGCGCCAGCGAATGGTGAATGCCGACGCTGGCGCCGAGCAGGCCGACGCTCAGGCCGCTGAATGTACGCAATCCCAGTGCCGACATCGAGTACACCCCAAGCACACGCCCGCGAATCTCGCCGGGTGCATTCATTTGCACCAAGGTCTGCGCCATTGAATTGAACGCCAGTTCCATGAAGCCCGCCAGGAACAACATAGCGATCGCCACACCGTAAGCATGCGCGCGCGCAAAGCCCACGAGCGCGCAGCACCAAATCATGGCAAGGATAAATGCGGTCCGTGCCCTGGGAGGCAACAAACCGCGGCTCTCCAGCAGCAACCCGCCAGCCAGTCCTCCGGCGGCGTCGGCGGCCAGCAATATGCTGTACGAAAAGTCCGCGCGGCCGTGGCCGAGATCGCGAGCAAACTCCGGCATTTGCGCCTGATAGGAATTGCCTATAAAGAAAGATGCCGCACCGATCAGTACGGTCATGGACAGTAGTACGCGCCTTCCTGCGACCACCTTCATGGTCGACCAGACGTCGGCGAAGCCGTTGAGGGCCGGGGACGGCCGCTTCCCGCCGACAGCGGCCGCCCCGTAGGGGGCCCGGATCAACCACACGAATAGAGGTACATAAATCAGGGCGTTGGCAAAAATCCCGTAAGCGGGCCCTAATGCCAGCAACAGGCCGGCTCCGACCATGGGGCCGACGAGGAAGCCCATGTAGCGCCCGGTGGCGCTCGTGCGCACGGCGCTCGGCAACTGCTCGGCGGTGACGATTTGGTGGATCAATACTTGCGCCGCCGGACTCCAAATGACGCCGGCGACACCGTGGATCACGAGCAGCAACATGGCTTTCCACAGCGCCACGGAATCGCTCAAGAACATCAATCCCCAGCTCACCGAAACGCCGATGTACAGCAACATCCCGATTTGAATGAGCCGGCGAATATCGAAGCGGTCGGCTAAGCCGCCACTGAAGCCGGCCAGCAACAAGAACGGCACCCAATGAGAGATGACGGCAAATCCGCCCAACGCCGGCGAGTGAAATTTCTGAAATATTACCCAGTAGCTGATCACGTGTTCGATGTTGTCGGCCATCATCGCCGCAGTGGCGGCAAAGAAGTAAATCCGGAAATCACCGTTCTCGAACGAAGTAAAGGCGCGGTGCTTGCGTCCAGGCGCCGGCGCGGAAGTGGTATTTGAATTCAATTTTTCTGAATGCCTCAATGGCGATCGAAAACCAAGTCCACGCAGCATAATTCAACCTGCGGAGGTTGCTTCAGGAATTTGCATATTGGCGCCGCGCTGACGCAATCCTTGTAGAATGCCCTCTTCAGGACCGCTTGCGCGCGAAAATCGTTGAAGCCGGGGGATTCATGCGTATTTGTCTAGTGATGTTGGTGATCGCCGCGTCCCTGCCTGCGCTTGCCGACGAGGGTCTGTGGACATTCGATGATTTTCCGGCCAGCGCTGTGAAGAAAACGTATGGCGTGGACGTAACGCCCGCATGGCTCGATAAGATGCGCCTGTCGACGATTCGAATGACGAACTGCACAGCCTCGTTTGTGTCGCCGGAAGGTCTGATTCTGACCAATCATCACTGCGTGGAATCCTGCCTCTCGGAACTGTCTACCAAGGAAAAAAGCTTCGTGGAACTTGGTTTCGCGGCGGCGGACCGGGCTCACGAAGAGCGCTGCTTGACGCAGCTTGCGGACGTGTTGATCGGCACGGAAAACGTGACGGAGGCGGTAATGAAAGCGGTCGCGGGATTGGAAGAGATGGCGGCGAACACCGCGCGCAAGAAAGAGCTGACCGCACTTGAAACGAACTGTGAGCAGGCGAGTGCGAAATCAAAGTCTGGCAAGCTCAAGTGCCAAGTCGTGACGCTGTACCAAGGCGGCCAGTACTTTCTCTACAAATACAAGCGTTACGATGACGTTCGGATGGTATTCGCGCCCGAAGGCGAAATCGCAGCGTTCGGCGGCGATCCGGACAATTTCCAATTCCCACGCTGGTCGCTCGATTTCGCGATACTGCGTGCGTATGAGAAGGGCATTCCTGCGAAGACACCCCACTACCTGCAAATCAATTTTGCCGGGCCGACCGCCGGCGAACTCGTGTTCGTTGCCGGTAATCCGGGCTCGACTTCGCGTCTGCGCACCAAAGCGCAATTGGAATTCGATCGCGATCTGCCGTTGCCGACGCTATTGCTTCGAGCTTCGGAACTGCGAGGCCGCTACATCCAGTTCGGCGAGACGAATCCCGTCGATGCGCAAATCATCGTAACCCCGCTAAACAGCATCGAGAACGGCATTAAGGTCCGCCGCAAGCTCCTTGATGCACTGCACGACGATGCTTTCATGACGCGCAAGCTCGACGAAGAAAACCAACTCCGAGCAAGCGCCCACCTCTCCGGTGTCGATCCATGGCATGAAATCGAAGCCGCGACCGCTCGGGAGCGCGAGATCTATTTGCCGTACACGTTTCTGGAGAATGGTGCGGGAATCAATAGCGCGTTATTCCGCGACGCGCGAGTGATCTTGCGCGGCACCGAGGAGCGCGCGAAACCGAATTCGGAAAGACTGCGAGAATATACCGACGCGGCAATCCCGCGGATCGAGCAACAGCTGTTTGCGCAGGTGCCGGTTTATCCGGAGCTCGAGGTCTTGACTCTGTCACTGTCCCTCGAACGCATGCGCGAATGGCTAGGCCCCGATGATCCGGTGGTTCGCAAGCTGCTCGCCAAGGAGTCCCCCGACGCGCTGGCGACACGGCTCGTTGCGGAGACGAAGTTGGACGATGCGGCCGTACGCAAGCGACTCTGGCAAGGAGGTAAGGCGGCGGTCGCTGAGTCGCATGATCCCATGATGGAGATCGCGCGTACGATCGACGGAGACTCGCGGGCAATCCGCAAAAAATACGAAGATGAGGTCGAGGCTCCGATCGCGTCGGCCTCGGCAAGAATCGCAACGGCGCGCTTCAAGGCATACGGCACGAATGTGTATCCGGACGCCACCTTCACGCTGCGCCTGAATTACGGCACGGTGCAGGGGTGGGTGGAAAACGGCGTTCCGATCGACCCCTTCACGCATCTCGGCCGCGCATTCGAACGCGCCACCGGATCCGTCCCCTTTAAGATTCCTGACCGCTGGCTGAAGGTAAAGGAACAACTCGACATGAGCACGCCGTTTTGCCTATCGACCAACAACGACATCATCGGCGGAAATTCAGGCAGCCCCTTGATCGATGCCGAAGGGAAGATTGTCGGCCTGATGTTCGACGGGAACATTCACTCCATTGCCGGTGACTACTGGTTCGATAAGACCAAGAATCGGGCGATTGCGTTGGATCCGGCCGTCATTCGCGAGGCGCTCAAGAAAGTCTACGGCGCCGATTCGCTTCTCGCGGAACTAGGCGCGACCTGAGCCCGGCCGCCTAGATCGGGTCCCCTCGCCGTCTTGCCGTAAGTGTTGACTCATGCAACACTCCCGCGGAAACGTGGCCGCATGGGAGCTTTGGATGACGGCAGTTGACGAAGTACGACGCTTCAACCGTTTCTATACCCGCCAAATCGGTCTGCTCGATGAGCATCTATCACACAGCCCCTTTTCGCTCCCCGAAGCACGGGTCCTGTATGAACTGGCGGCGGGCAACGCGGCAACCGCCGCGCAGCTGTCCCGGGCTCTCGACATGGACAAGTCCCAGCTCAGTCGCATTCTCGCGCGGTTTCGTTCCCAGAGACTGTTGACCAGTCGCCCCAGCCTTGATCACGCGAAGCATCGTCTGCTGTCCCTGACCAGGGCAGGACGCACGGCCTTTACCGCTCTCGAGGATGGTACCGTCTCTCAGATGCAAGGATTGCTCGCGCCGCTCGACTCACGCGCAACGCATCAACTGATAGGAGCGATGCAGGGGATCCAGGCGATTTTGTCGGATGCCGGTGCGCCTCGGCGCAATACATTCACGCTGCGATCTGCGCATGTGGGAGATCTCGGTTGGGTCGTGCATCGCCAGGCTGTCCTGTACGGCGAAGAGTACGGTTGGGACTGGACCTACGAGGCGCTGATCGCAGGGATTATGGCGGAGTTCGTCGCGCATTTCGACGCCGCAAGGGAGCAGGCCTGGATCGCGGAATACGACGGACGAATCGCGGGTTCGATTTTTCTCATGCGCGGCGCCGAACCTACGGCCGCAAGATTACGGCTCCTGTACGTTGAACCGGGCGCGCGTGGTCTTGGAATCGGTGCTGGCCTGGTTGCCGCGTGCATCGCTCAAGCTCGCATGTTTGGTTATCGCCAACTTTCGCTGTGGACCAATGACGTCTTAGTTTCGGCTAGCCGTATCTACGAGGCGGCGGGTTTTCGGCTCATCGCCGAGGAGAGTCATCGATCATTCGGCCACGAGCTCGTGGGGCAGACTTGGACACTGGAACTGTGACCTGGTAGCGCCCAATCCTCAGATTTCCACGCCGACCTGCAGCCCCTCGTAAACTGCCTCCTCGGCCGTGCGCGGTGCCGCGGCATCGCCGATAATGCGCACGTCCATCGCAAGATCCTCGATCGCCTCGGCGAGATCACACACCGGTTTGTGACCGGTGCACAGCACCAGAGTATCGACCGATTCGAGGACCACCGCATCTTCACTCGCGATGTGTTGCAGGTAAACGCTGTCCGAATCGCTACCGTAAAGGCGCATGTACGGCAAAACCTTGACGCCGAGCTTATGCAGGGACGCCACGGCAGCGTCTCGAACGTACAACGGCAAACTCTCGCCAACAGCAATACCGTTCACCGCGAGCCGCACCGATCGGCCGCTTTGTGCCAACTTCTCGGCGATGCCGATGCCGATCCAATCCGCGCGCCAGTCGATGACAACGACGGACGCGCCGGTCTCGACAGATCCGGTCAGCACCTGCCAAGCATCCACAATCTGCAAATCGCCGTCGCTCGCAAATTCAGGCCGGTACGGCCTGGCGCCGGTGGCAATCACCACGACCTCAGGTGCCTCGTCCAATATCATCTGGCGGCTGACGCGACTGTCGGTGCGGATCTGTACATCGGTCATCGTTAATTCGCGCAGTAAATTGGTGAGAAGCCCACCGAATTCGGCACGGCCTGGCAGCAACTGAGCGAGCAGGGCTTGGCCGCCGAGACGTCGTTCAGCCTCGAACAGGGTGACACGGTGGCCGCGCTGCGCCGCGACGACCGCCGCCTTCATTCCGGCCGGTCCGCCGCCGACTATCATGACTTTCTTTGCCCTCAAGCTGGACTGCAGGGTGCCATAACGCAATTCGCGCCCGCTCACGGGATTTTGGATACAGGAGATCGGATATCCCTTGTGGAAATGCCCGATGCAGGCCTGATTGCACGCGATGCAGGCGCGGATATCCTCGGCGGCGCCGGACGCGGCCTTATTCGGCATCTCGGGATCGCAGATCAGTGCGCGCGTCATACCGCAAACATCAGCGTGTCCGGCGCTAATTGCAGCCTCGGCGTCCTGCGGCTGATTGATGCGCCCGGCCACGAAGACCGGTATCGACACCTGTTGCTTTACGTGGGCGGCATAAGGGGTCACATAGGCAGTTTTTGAGGTCATCGGCGGCGCAATATGAATCGCGCCGCCTAAACTTGCGGAGTTGCCGAGCGTGATGTTGACGTAGTCGATACTGTCCGCGACCCGGATGATCGCTTCGAGACTCTCAGCCTCCGACAGTCCTTTATCGTCGGCTTCCGACCCCGAAATGCGCAGCCCAACTACAAACTCATCGCTCACTTTGCCGCGAATATCGGCGATCACGTCGCACAGAAAGCGTAGCCGCCCATCGAGATCGCCACCATACGCGTCCTCGCGCAGATTGACGCGTGGGTTTAAAAACTGCGACGGCAGATACCCGTGACTCGCGACAATCTCCACGCCGTCCAGCCCTGCTTTCTGCATGCGCCGGGCAGCATCGCCGTAGCCGTTCACGATTGCGCGGATCATGGCGACCTTCAGCGCTCGGGGCATGACGTGGAAACGCTCGTTTGGAACGCAGGACGGTGCGTAGGCCACGGCAAGCAGCCCGCCATCCGCTTCGGCGATTTCGCGGCCAGGATGGAACAATTGGCCGAATAGCACCGTACCGAAACAATGTACCGCTTCGGCGACGCGCCGATATCCCGCAATTGATGCATCGTCAGTCGCCATCAGCACGTGATTGGTGTAGCGCGCCGTTTCGTGAACGCCCGACACCTGAAGCACGATGAGTCCAACGCCGCCCCGCGCCCGCGCCTCCTGGTAAGCCACCAACGCCTCGTTGACGGTGCCGTCTACCGGCAGCGTCGTATCGTGCCCCGTGGACATGATCCGGTTTTCAAGCGTGCAGCCTCTGATTCTCAGCGGTTGGAAAAGATGCGGAAAACCCTTGGTCATGTTCGACCCTCGACCGACGGCTTCGCGGCGGTGGGCAATCGCGCCGCGACCAGATTGATATTCTGAATGTGGGAAGACAGCATCGCAGTGAGGTCGGCATGGATGCTTTCGTCGCGAATGCCCGGCAACAGCGCTTCGAGCTTGCGCACGACCCAACTCTGCCCACGGTTGAGAAAGGCCAGCCGCGCGGAAATGTCGGTGATCGCCATGGCCTTATCGTAGAACGCACCCATCCTTTTTGACGGGATGCCCTGCAACTGGTGAATGGCTTTGGTCAGCACGCCGCACCACCGTGCCTCGTCCCGATGGATGGCCGAGACCAGCGGCTTGAGGTCGGATTCCGCGACTTCCTTGGCCGTGCGCAACGCCACGCGCGCGCCGGCACGCTCCGCCTCCAGCAGTTCGTTCAACGCGGGCAGGAGAACATCGTCATTGGCGGCACTCTCGTGGAGATCGTCCATCGCACCCGCCGGGGCCACCGCGCCGGATCCCAGAAGTGCCTCCGCTTCTGCGATGATCTCACGCACGCGTTGCGCCGCGCCGCTGATCGCGTGCACGCGGCCCACGCCGCTGCCGGCATATAACGCCATTGCCTCGAAGTCGCCGGTCATCGAACGCAACGGCGAATCCGTGCTGAATAGATGGATGGGACGGCCCTCCTCTTCGCCGATCACCGTCCGCGGACCGGAGTACGCATCGCCGCGCTCGCCGCGGGTGACGCTGTTTTTGAGCACGCGCACCTTCGCGCCGCTCGGCCAATTAATGTGGAATACATCGGTCAGAATCGTGTCGTCGACGCCGGCCTCGACGAGGCGCCGCTTATGATAGTCATGGGCGAAGGCCTCTTGAGTCGCGATCAGCGCCGTACCGAGAACCGCGCCTTGCGCGCCCAGCGAGAGTACGGTCGCGAGATCCGCGCCGTCCACGATCCCGCCGGCAGCCAGGACGGGCACTCCCGCCGTCGCCGCGACTTCTGCGACCAGATCATGCAGCGGCCGGTCACCCCGGACATGACCGCCCGCCTCGACGCCTTGTGCGATTAGGACCTGCGCGCCCGCATCTTCCGCCGCGCGCGCTTCGATCACAGAGCCCACTTGGCAGACGACTACGGTCCCCGCGTTGCGAAGCCGTTGCACGACCGCTGCCGACAGATCCCAGAACAGGCCCACCACGGGCACGCCAAGCTCGATACAGGTTGCGATCTGCGCGTCGAGCAGCGCAGGTTCGGTGGCCGCCGGGATGACATTGACCCCGAAGCGATGAACCTGGCGCTCGCGTAAGCGCTGCACCTCGGCGCAAATCATCGCGACGGGCTCGCGGACCATGCCGAGAAAGCCGAAGGCGCCGGCCTCGGTGACCGCTCCGACAAGCTCCGAGCGCGCAACGCCGCCCATCCCCGCCAACACGATCGGATAGGTGCATCCGAGCAGATCGCAGACCGGTCTATGCAGCATGGTCAGCTCGCGCCTTTTAAGTGATTGCGAATATACTCTTGCAGGATGAGAGCGTGATTGTGCGCGGTGTCGCGCGCGGCGTAGAGCAGCGTCAGGCGGCCGAGCGTCAGAAGTTCAGTGAGGCGTGCGACTGTGGCCGCGTTTTGCTCGAGTGCGGCGCGATAACGCCGGCCGAATTCCTGCCATCGCGCCGGATCATGGCCGAACCATTGGCGCAGCTCCGGGCTTGGCGCGATCTCTTTGAGCCAAAGTGTGAGTGCGGCCGTCTCCTTGCGCACGCCGCGCGGCCAGAGCCGATCCACCAGCACTCGCGAACCGTCCACTTGCTCCGGCGAATCGTAGATTCGCTTGATACGGATATCGGCAGCGCGTTTCGCCACACTCACAGCACGAGCCTCCAGCGTTCTCACTCAGAACGGAACGCCGTCGAGCGTGCCCATCGTGCCGCTGGCAAAATCCCGGATCGTTTGGGCAACGCGCTCCGGCGTGTCCATCACGAATGGGCCTGAGAATTGCGCATCGTCGGCCGATAGGCGGTCCGTGAATCCCATGCTGTCACGGTGCTCGACGCTGCCTTCCAGCAGGCAGCTTAGAACTTCGATCCCCGCATGCGGATGTGGTCTATCGCCGATGCCGCGCCGGCTCCGATGCCGGTAATGATCAATGAATACGTACGGCCCAAGAGCCGTGTGCCGCGTTGCAGGCAGAGCACGCCTAAGCAGCATGACGCCGTCATCGATAACCCTCTCGGCCAGCAGCGTAGTTGCAATTGTTCGATTCATTGAGACAATCTCGATCGTATTTACGAGAGCATCAACGCCCTTCAGCTTACCACTCGCAACGAGTTGAGTGCGCTGTGGCAGAGGAGATTTGCGGACGATGGAGCAGGGGCGGGGTCAGCGACCGGAGCGCGGCACTGCTCCAAGCACATCATCGATCGAATGAAATTGTTCGGGATGCGTCAACAACAAGCGCGCCATGGCCAGCGCTCCGGCCTCGCAGTCACCGCGTAGCGGCGCATCTTGAATCCCGTCAAAGTCCGCAACGTGGGCGAAGCCGACGATACGGCGAATCATTTTGCAAGCGCTAAAGCCGAGCATATCGGCGAAGAGCGAATCCACAAATGCGCTTCGTGCGGACTTGAGCGCCGGCGCATCCCCGGGGCTGGAAAACATGGCGGCAGGGAATGCGTCGCCCTGCGCGTGCTCGGACCATAGCGCAAGAAAGCTGCTGCGGAACGTGGTCCAAAAAATCTTCGCCTGTTCGAGAAGCCACTCTTGATGAGCGGCGCGGTCATCCCTTGGGGTTGCGTGTCCGGGTTGAGAGTACCAATTCAGCATGAGATTACCGAAAAACGCGCCCAGATCGAATCCAATCGGCCCGTAGAAAGCGAATTCCGGATCGATCACCCGAGTGTCACTGTCCGTGACCATCACCGAACCGGTATGAAGATCGCCGTGCAGGAGCGCTTGAGTCTGGCTGAGAAATTTCTGTCCAAACTGTGCCGCGGCGACTTTCAGCGGTCCATCGCAACGAAAATCCGAGACGACGTCGTCCAGTTGGGGCGAGGTGTGGCGATTGCGTTCGCTAACAAGATACGGATCCGTAAAAATAAGATCTACCGAAATGCGGATCAGCGCCTTGTTTCCGGCGAACAGCGATATTCCATCGAATTTGTGTTCGAAGGGTTGTGCGCAATCGGAAGTGAAGAAGCAACTGCGGGCGACAAATTGGCCCATGTCGCGGGCAAGATTTGGGTAACGGCGTCCTGCGATCAATCCATGACGCAAGATGATGTGCGGGGATAGTCGCTCCATGACGGTGCAATAGAGTTCAGCGTCGTAATGGTAGACCTTGGGAATCAGTTCTCCGACGTACGGCGCCACTGCACGATAGTAGGAATTTTCGAAGAACGCCCGATCAAGCGCCATTGGCCACGACGGCCCGGCGGCCCGAACATACGGCAGAGCCTGTTTGACGCATATTGACCCCCTCGGCCCCTCCACGATAAACACGAGATTGAGATTTCCATCGCCGACTTCGCGGACCTGCCACTCCTCGGGACGGCCGGCAATCAGCGCGCGAACGTCGTTCAGATCACCGATCAACGCGAGCAGACTCTTGGGATCGAGGATCCGATACCCAGCGGGCACCTGTGCGGTGGGCACGGTCAATTTCCGTTGATGACTACGTCTGGAAGACCCGTGCCGCCGAATTCGAGCCCGGCGTCGGTGAGATCTTGCTTGCCATAGGTGAGGAACTTCTCGATCACGGCCCGCATCGCCTCCTCATTAAGTATGCGGACATCTCCTATAGCCCGCGCGGCGCAGTATTGCGTGGCGAGACTCTCGACCTCGCCCGCGAGCTTGAGCGCCGCGGGAAGACTTGCGCCAACCGCGATGACACCGTGATTCGCAAGCAAACACGCGCTGCGGCCGTCCAATGCGGCGAGCACGGCGTCGGAAAGGTCCTGCGTGCCGAACGTGTGATAGGGCGCACAGCGTATGTCGTGACCACCCGCAACTGCCACCATATAGTGGAAAGCGGGAATTCCCCGCCCAGTGCACGCGAGCGCAGTGGCATTGCAGGAATGGGTATGAACGATGGCGCGAACCTCTTCCCGGGATTTGAATATATCGCGATGAAACCGCCATTCGCTCGACGGGCGGCGGCGTCCGAACCAGCGGCCGTCAAAGTCCACCAGCGGGACATCGTCGGGCTCAAGGGCGTCATAGGCCATTCCGGTGGGACTGACGAAAAACTGCCGCTCGTCGCGACGCACGCTGATATTGCCGGAGATGCCATAGGTTAAGCCGCTTCGTGTGAGGTCGCGGCACGCGGCGATCACCGCTTTACGCAGGTCTTCGTCCGTGATCGTGCCGTCGACTTGAATCATGCCGCTCCCCGATCGGGATAAAGTTTCCGCAGACCGGATCTGCTTGCGGGACAGACGCCGCGCTCGGTGATCAACGCCGTTACCAATCTCGACGGCGTCACGTCGAACGCCAGGTTGAGCGCAGGGCTTGCTTCCGGCACCACTCGCACAGTCTCGATGGCGCCCGCAGAGGTCCGGCCCGTGACATGCGTGAGTTCCACCGCCGACCGCTCCTCGATTGGGATATCTCGACCCTGCTCCAGGGACCAATCGATGGTGCCCAAGGGAAAAGCCGCATAGAAGGGCACGCCATTGTCCAGGGCTGCAAGCGCCTTGAGGTACGTGCCGACCTTGTTGCACACGTCGCCCCCCGCCGTGGTTCGATCACTGCCGACGATAACCATATCCACCCGGCCCTGTTGCATGAGATGACCGCCGAGATTGTCGGCAATAACCGTGTGGGGCACTCCATGCGCTCCGAGCTCGAAGGCAGTCAGCGACGCGCCCTGATTGCGCGGCCGAGTTTCGTCTACCCATATATGGACCCGGTGACCGGCGTCGTGCGCCATGTAAATCGGCGAAAGCGCCGTTCCCCAATCTACGGTGGCGAGCCAGCCGGCGTTGCAATGGGTAAGGATGTTCAGAGTTCGGCCGGCGGTATTGGCCAAAGCTTGGATGACCCCGAGTCCATGCACGCCGATCGAGCGGCATTGCTCGACATCCGTGTCACAGATCGCGGCTGCTTCGCGATACGCCGCATCGACACGCTCCTTTAGCGCCACTCCCGCGAGCGCGCCGCGCATTCTCCTTAACGCCCACGCCAGATTATTTGCCGTCGGGCGCGTCGCCTGCAGTATCTGCGCCGCTTCATCGATGTACATGTCGGAGGCGTTTGATCGCACGGCCAGCGCCATGCCGTAGGCGGCCGTTGCTCCTATCAGCGGTGCGCCGCGCACTATCATGTTCCGGATCGCGTGCGCAGCGTCCGCAAAAGTGTCGAGATCGATCGTCGCGAATTCAAAAGGTAGCCGAGACTGGTCGATGACGCGGACGGTTCCGCCGGAGGTGGGCCAGATGGTGCGGTAGTGCGCGCCCGAGATTTTCATTGCTTTCGCCGCGCGCCGGGGATATGACCCTTTTCAAAAGCGTCACGATCGCGTACGTCGAGAAGGCTTAACTTCAGTGCGACGAGCGGCATGAACGATACGGTTGCTGCGGCTTCGGAAAGCATCTGGGGCACCGTCTTGCCGCCGCTGGCCACTGCTTCGAAAATCATTTCATACGCTCCGTCATCGGGATCGTAGCACGCCCGATCGCCCTCTGAGTCTGACAGAATCGATCCCGACACCAATTGGACGTCTTATTCCATTATTCGGGCGCGCTAAGAAAATAAGCCCTCCCGTGTCCTCCGAATTCAACCGTCATCAAAATTGCGCCGACTTACATTCTGTTGGCGGGTGACAGCGATTGAGCACGGCGATTGTATCGGGATACCACGGCGCGATCGTAGCGGATACAATAATCCCATGGTAAATCCTACTGCCGACGGTCCTCCTAAGTCCTACCGCGCACTGTTGAACGTCGGGCAAATTGCCCTTGTGACGATCGGATCCATCGGCGTCCTGTTGCTCGGGGTTGCCTACTTCCCCGCGCCCGCTGCAGAAGCCGAAAAATCATCGCCCGTAAGGATCGCGGTATTCGACTTCGAGCTTGAGGATGTCAGTCCCGCATCGTCGCTACTGGGCGAGACCACCAGTAGTGCCGCCATTATGGAGAAGGTCAGCAGCGAGGCCCGCCGGGTGCTGGCGCAGTCGGGACACTACAGGCTCATCGATGTGAGCAAAGTCGACGCAAAGCCCGTGAAGGAGAAGTCATTACGAAACTGCGACGGGTGCGAGACCGGCATCGCATTGCAGCTCGGCGCCGAGCAGTCCCTTATTGGAGTTGTGAAAAGAGTCACACAGACTGACTACTACGTGCTGATTCAAATTCGCGACGCTCGAACCGGAAAACTTCTCAACCAGCAGGAGGCTAATTTCGCCGGCGGCGATGACGGCTGGGCGAGCGGAGTCCGTATGCTGATCAAGCACCAAATCTTGGCGAGCGCCAAATTGTAATGATCGAATCGCTCTAACGGCTGCGATAGAAAGGCCACTGGCCGCATTGGACGTTTCCACTCTTCGATTTCGCCGAATCGAGCACATCAATCATCGGTTACGCTAAAGGCGCGCCAGGTTTTTACCGCCGGATCTACCGTCAAAACGATCGACCCGCGGACGATAGGCCCCGAAAGCAACATTCACCGCGCAGCAAATTTACCTGGATAGTGCCGTCTCCTCGAGAACCATGCACATTACATCTGTGGCCGCCATAGAATCGTGCGTCTTTCAAGGTCAAGCCAGCTCGGCCACGCACTGCGCCAGCGACATCACTTCAACCTTAGGCCGTAGCGTATAGCGCGTCGAGCCCGGATAAATCACCAACAGTCGGTGTAATTCCAGGTCCTTCAGCGCCGAAACCATCGATGGAGTCATCTTCGGTGCATCAGCCCGTTTAATCTCCACTCCAATACGCCGTCCTTGCAGAAACAACAGCAGATCGAGCTCTGCCCCGGCCTGCGTTCGCCAGTAATAGGCGCTGGCTTTGGGCAAATGAGCAAGTAGCTGCTCGATGACGAACCCCTCCCATGATCCACCGACTGCAGGATGCCCCTCGAGTTGCCGGAGTTCGCTGATTCCAAGCAACGTATGCAGCAGGCCTGAATCCCGAATGTAAATTTTCGGAGATTTGACCAACCGCTTACCGACATTGGCGTACCAAGGCTCGAGTACGCGCACGACGAGCGCGCCGGATAACGCGTCGAGATGGCGCTTGACCGTGGTATGAGCCTCTCCCAAGGATCGCCCAATCTCCGAGCCGTTCCAGATACCGCCTGAGTAATGCGCCGTCATGGTCCAGAATCTGCGCATTGTTCCCGAGAGCACCTGCACTCCGAGCTGAGCCAAGTCGCGTTCGAGGAATGTGCGAATAAAATCTTCGCGCCAGGCGGTGCTCGCAGTTTCAGTGCGCGCCAGAAACGACCGCGGGAAACCACCGCGCAGCCATAAGCGAGTGAGTTGCGGGCTATCAAGCTCCTCAAGCGTAAAACCGCCCATCTCGACGATCGCGATCCGGCCCGCCAGCGTTTCGGAGTTCTGCCGCAGAAACTCCGGCGAGGCACTCCCTAGAATGAGAAATCGCGCCCGAGCCCGCTTGCGGTCCAACAATACCCTGAGGATCGAAAAGAGATCTGGATGGCGCTGGACCTCATCGATCACAATCAAGCCGCGCAATGACTCGAGCGCCGTCATGGGCTCGGATAACCGCGCCAGATCGACGGGATTTTCCAGATCAAAATACGTGCTGTTCGTCGGCTCCGCCAGCTGGCGCGCAAGAGTGGTCTTACCACACTGCCGCGGACCCAATAACGCCACTGCGGGACCCGTCTTCAAGGCCGCGCGCAATCTCGACAGGAGCTGGGTACGTTTAAGTATACCTTGAATATTGAACTACCTATGCTCAGTATTCAAGGTAGTATAAGCGTTGATAACCCGGAGGTCCGTTTAGCTATGAACACGGGCGGACGGGCGAAGCTCTATACAAAGCTCTGTCGGCTGATGGCAATCCAGTCTCGGCCCCCGGTAGACCTGCTACTCCCACTCAATAATCTCCTGGCCTCGTAACTCGCTGACACAACTAAAGTTTCATAAACTCGTTGCTCACAATACCGTCGACAATACCGTCAGCAAGTCGTGCGGGAACTACTTACTCAGATCGTCGTCGAGTCCTTTGTCCGGCCTCCCGGATAGATCCTTCGGTTCTGCGTCTCCATCTCCCTCGGCGGAGCGATCCTGGGGATCCCGAGAACCCTCTCGGGTCTGCTGTTCCCGCAACTTTAGCCAATCTTCGCGGCCCTTCGCTCGAAGCTCCTCAAGAGTTGGCGACGATCCTTGTTGCTCTAGCTGCCGTAACCAATCCTCGCGCCCTTTTTTCCTGATTTCATCCAGCTCGCTTCGGGCGCTCGTAACGGAAGGAGCGGGATGTTGCTGCCGTTCGATCTCTTGGCTCTGGTTGCTTTCGCGCAAAGCATCGACATCAATCAAATCCTGTGCTCGGCCAGCCGAAAGTTTTGCAACCAGCAAGTCCTCTCGCGAGATAAATGGCACGGACAAATCATCATCTATTCGAACATCTACTCGCCGTCTCCACGCTTCCTCAAATTCAACGCCGCTAATCTTCGGCATGATATCGACCATCACCGGCGGCGTGCCCATTCGAAAGAAGTTATCGGGCTCGGCAAAATCCTGGGCGCTCAATCCTTCAATCGGTGCTCCGAACTTCGCAAGCGCGGCAAACACGGCTTTGCTGTTTTCAGCGTCTGCGCCAATCAAAATATCCAGATCTTTTGTCGCACGTGGCTGCGCATGAAACGAAACCGCGTATCCGCCAACAATCAGGTATCTAACCTGTCCGGCGTTGAAAGCAGATAACAGTTCTTTGAAGTCTTGGTGCATCCGCGGCTTGTCCTTTCATCGCATAAAGGTCAAGGTTGAGGTCCATTACAGCGCGAATTCGCTCGCTTCCCGGCAGGCGTTGCCAGGAACGATATTCGTCAGACTTCATCGCCTTCAGGCTGTTGTACCGAGTGATTCTTTTGTCCATTTGACAAAACTAGCACAAACTGCCAACGGGCACACTCCGACTGCCTAGCACTCGCCTTGGTATCTTGGAGTGAAAGTGCGCGATAGTCTCCGATAGTCCCCGTCACTCCCACTCAGTCGTCGAGACTCTGTTTAATCATAGACTTGCATGACCTGGGAATGCTATGGGAATCTTCCGATGCCTCGCGCAGGGAATCGGTGCATCAATTCTGACTACAGAGCCCGCGACCACCACACTTGCCGCAAAAACGAACTCCAGATAGCGTGCCTTACATCCGAACCGACGCCATGTCTTTTCGAGTGGAAGACCATCAACGAGAGGCGGATACCAATCGATCAGGCTAACTATATCCGCGTGTTCTTTTCCTCAATTACCTTATTGAGAATACCGACTCGCTCCGGCTCAAAGATATCGCCCCACTTAGGCACGGCTACTCTATTGAGGAAGTCCGACACGTCGGAGTCGGTCACGATCCATCCGAACTGATTATTGACGCAGGCTGCTGCGAGTATCCGGTCTACCTCATCCACCGAAAAGTAGGAGAACTCTGCTAGCTTGGCAATCACTGCGTGGCAATGAGCAAAGCTAGGGGCGCTGTATAGTTGGGCAATTAAGTCCTCCTTCTCTTTGTCGAAGGCGAATTCGATGCCGTTAAAATGCTCTTTCATGAACGCGCCCAGTGTGCGGTAGACGCGGACCTTGGAATTTTTCTTCGTCTTCCACTCATCCACCAGAAACGGGCTGACCGTATTTTCCTCCAGTATCGAGTAGAAGTCGCCATCCTCGCTGATGATGTGAATGTCTTCCTTGTCGGTGACCTTCTCCAGCAGAGTGATCCAATTGATGGCATCGCTGTCGCGCTTCATGTCAACTTG
>PKXS01000021.1 GCA_003132425.1 Gammaproteobacteria bacterium
GTCCACTGGAACGGTCAGCTTTGGCGTTTCCTGCCCGAGGATTTCGCGATCCGGAGTCACACCGAGCAGCGCTACGGCAAGCGTTTCATTCCGGCCGACATGACGATCCAGGATTGGGGCATCACCTTCGATGAGCTCGAGCCCTACTACGACCGGTTCGAATACCTGTGCGGTACCTCGGGCACAGCCGGCAATCTCAAAGGCAAGATTCAAGAAGGCGGCAACCCGTTTGAAGGACCGCGTTCGCGGCCCTATCCGAACCCCGCGCAGCAGCAGCCGTTCAGCCATGCGCTCTTTGCCAAAGCGGCGCGGGAGCTGGGCTACAAGCCCTTTCCGCAGCCCTCCGGCAACATGTCCCAGGCTTATACCAATCCGCTGGGCGTGCGGCTTGGCCCCTGCACCTATTGCGGGTTCTGCGAATGGTTTGGCTGTGCGAACTACTCGAAGGCCAGTCCCCAGACGACCATCCTGCCGGTGCTCGTGCGCAAGCCGAATTTCCTGGTGCGCGATCAATCTGAAGTCACGCGGATCAACGTGGATTCATCCGGCAAACGGGCGACCGGTGTCACCTTTGTGGACACGAGCGGTACGGAGTGGGAGCAACCGGCCGATCTTGTGATCCTCTCGGCCTATACGGTTTTCAACGTGCAGCTCCTGCTCCTCTCCGGCATCGGCAAGGCCTATGACCCGGTGGCGAACCAGGGCGTGATCGGACGCAATTTCACGCATCAAACGATTTCCGACGTCGAGAGTTTCTTCGATAAATCGAAATTCATCTTCAATCCGTTCATCGCCTCCGGTTCGATCGGCATGTGCATCGACGAGTTCAACGGCGACAACTTCGATCACGGCCCAGAGGGTTTCGTGGGAGGCGGCTACATCGCGTTGTGGACAACCGGCGGCCGTCCGATCCTGCAACACCAACTCCCCGCCGATGCGCCGAAGTGGGGAGCCGGGTGGAAGAAGGCGATGGCCGATAATTACCTCAAGAGCGCGTCGATCGCGACTCACGGCAGCGTCATGAGTTATCGCGATAGCTATCTCGATCTCGATCCGACCTATCGCGATGTCTATGGTGATCCGTTGTTGCGCCTCACCTTTGATTACCACCCCAACGAGATCAAGATGTCGGGTTTTCTCACCGACAAGGCCGCACTGATCGCCAAGGCGATGAAGCCGCGCTCGCTCGACGCCAAACCCCGTGTCGGTCACTACTCGATCGTCCCATATCAAACCACGCACAACACCGGAGGCTGTGCGATGGGCGCGGATCCAAAAACCAGTGTGGTGAACAAATACCTGCAGTCGTGGGACGTGCACAATGTGTTCGTCATGGGTTCGAGCGTGTTTCCGCAGAACGCCGGCTACAACCCGACCGGCACCGTCGCCGCGCTCGCATACTGGGCCGCGGACGCGATCAAGAACCGCTATCTCAAGAGCCCTGGTCCGCTGATTGCCATGTGAGCGCGGAATGAACGGGATACATCCGCGACGCTTCGAATTTTCCCTCTCCGGACCAATCGCATTGACGTTGTTGTTCTGCGTCGCCGCCGTCGCACAAGGCGCCGCGTCAAGCGAAGTCGCGCGCGGTGAGTATCTGGTCCGTGCCGGCGACTGTGCGTTCTGCCATACCGACAATAACGGAAAGGCGTTTGCCGGCGGCCGCGCGATCCCGACACCGTTTGGCGTGATCTATTCCATCAATATCACGCCTGATCGCGAGACCGGCATTGGCGAGTGGACGGAGCAGGATTTCTACAAGGCTATGCATACCGGTATCAGCAGCGACGGCAGTCACTTGTATCCGGCCTTTCCCTATCCGTGGTTCACCAAAGTCACTCGTGTCGACGTAGACGCTATCAAGGCGTATCTGGATACGGTCACGCCCGTCGTGCAGAAGGACAAAACCAACCAACTGCCGTGGTATCTGAGCTGGCGCGGCGAGCTTTTTGGCTGGAATGCGCTGTTTTTTGACGAAGGTGAGTACAAGGTCGATACAGCGCGATCCGCCGAGTGGAATCGCGGCGCGTACTTGGTTGAGGGCCTTGCGCACTGCGGCGCATGCCACACGCCCGACAATTCGTTGGGCGGAGCCAAGCACAGTGAGCCCTATGAGGGTGGCGATGCGGGCTTGCACTGGGCCGCACCAGGACTCGGCGGTAATCTACGCGATGGTGTCGGCGGCTGGTCACCGGAAGAGATCGCCGAGTATCTGAAAACCGGTGCGAATGCAAAATCGGCGTCGGCGGGACCCATGAGCGATGTGGTGACGAATTCGACGCAATACTTGAGCGATGCCGACCTCAAGGCGATCGCGCTTTATCTTAAGGATCGCCCGAATGCGGCTGCCAAGTCAGCGCCAGAAACGCATGCGCTCGGGACCGACGCGTTGGCGCGCGGTCAAGCACTGTACATCGACAACTGCACGGGCTGTCACATGCCAGACGGTCGCGGCGTCGTCGATGTTTTCCCGCCTCTGGCCGGCAGTGCGGCGATCCAAGCCGACAATCCCGGCACGGTAATCCATGTGGTACTCGAGGGCGCGCGGATGGCCGCTCCCTCATCCAAGCCCACGGGACTTGCGATGCCCGGTTTTGGCTGGAAGCTCGACGATCGTGAGATCGCCGATGTCGTCAACTATAGCCGTCACGCCTGGGGCAACCTCGCGCCATCGGTAGACGCGGACGCGGTTGCGGCCGTACGCAAGATCATTCAGCCTACCGATCGGCCGTCACGCGACGCGACGACCACTCATCCCGATGCACCCTTAGCGCATCGATAGGGGGTGTACATGAAGCAGTCGCGCTTAAAGAGTGGGGTCCTCGCACTTGCCCTGCTCGGTGCGTTAGGGTCGGCCCGTGCCGGCGAGGGATCTGGCAATGAGGCGGCCAGCGTGCAGACGACGATCGTGAATGTTTGCGAGGCCTGTCATGGAAAGTACGGCAATAGTACTGACCCGAGCGTGCCATCGCTCGCCGGCCAAGGAAGCGCCTATTTGCAAAAGCAACTGGCCGCGTTCCAGGCACAACTCCGCGTCGGTGTCATGAGCGGCATTGCGATGTCGCTAAACGAGACCGAAATACGCGATGCGGCCCGGTACTTTTCGGCTCAGATTCCGCAGCGTGACCCGCTGCAAGTAAGCGATTCGATCTCATCGCGGCGGGGCGCAGCGATTTACGATGAAGGGATTGTCGCGACGCGGGTGCCCCCATGTGCATCCTGTCATGCGTTGGACGGGGCGGGACTGGCATCGGAATTTCCCCGACTGGCGGGTCAGCACTCACGCTACATCGCCGATCAGCTCCGTGCCTTCCGCTCCGATAGCCGCCTCGGTACCAACGCGATGATGCACAAGGTTTCAGCGAAACTCTCTGACGGTGACATAACGGCGGTCGCGGTTTATATCGAAGGTCTGCGCTGATGAATCCGGCACCCAGCATTGCGGAGACTTGCGGACGGCGCATCCGTCGAAGCCGACTCCGTCCAACACGAACAACCGCAGAAGGAACCTCACACGAATGCTAGCGTCACGGAATTTTGCGAATCGGCGTACTCGCCATGGCATGCACGGCGTCGCGGGTGGAATACTTCTCGCATTGCTCGCGTGTGCGCCCCCACTGCGGGCTGCTGAGACGCCCGTGAGCGAGGCAACGACTCATGCCTCGGCGACCAATCTTTCGGGTGCCACGATCAACGTCGCGCCGAACGATCCGGCGGGCGAGTGGCATAGCCAAGCCCGCGACTATGCCAATTCGCGCTACAGTCCGCTCGATCAAGTCAACACCGACAACGTCGGGAAACTGCGCATTGCATGGACGTTCAGCGACGGTACCTTATATGGTCACGAAGCGGCACCGCTGGTGGTCGGCGACACTATGTATGTGGTCACCCCGTTTCCGGATATGGCCTATGCACTGGATCTGACCAAGCCTGGAGCGTCGATCAAATGGACTTTCAAACCCAATCCGTCGCCGCTAGCCATCGGCAAAGCGTGCTGCGATGCGGTCACGCGCGGCATCGCGTACGCGGACGGCAAGCTGATCTACAACCTCCTGGACGATCACACGGTTGCGGTTGACGCCAAGACCGGCAAGGAGTTGTGGCGAATCAAGATGGATAACTTGGAAACCGGTGCCACCATGACGATGGCGCCGCTTATCGTGGGCAATAAGGTATTCGTCGGCAACAGCGGCGGCGAAATGGGTGTGCAGGGCTGGATTGCCGCCCTGGATGTCGGCACGGGCAAGGAACGGTGGCGCGCCTACAGCACCGGCTCGGACAAACGGGTTTTGATTGGCGCGGACTTCAAACCGTTTTATAGCTGGATGAAGGGCAAGGACCTCGGCGTTAGTTCTTGGCCTGAGGGCATGTGGAAGCACGGCGGCGCCTCGGTCTGGGGTTGGATTTCCTATGACCCGGATACCAATCTCATCTTCTACGGCACCAGCAATCCGAGTCCACGCGTTCCGGCGCAACGACCGGGCTATAACTTGTGGGCCAGCACCATTTTTGCGCGCGACGCGGACACTGGGATGGCTCGCTGGGCCTATCAGACCACACCGCACGATGAGTGGGATTACGACGCCGTCAACGAAGATATTGTAATGGATCTACCGATCAACGGGCGGGTGCGCAAGGTCCTGGTGCATTTCGATCGCAATGCCTATGCGTATACGATCGATCGCATGACCGGCGAAGTGCTGAGCGCAGTGCCGTTTGCATATCAGAACTGGTCGACCGGCTTCGACATGAAAACCGCCAAACCGATCGTGAATAAGGACAAGGAACCTAAGCCGGGCGTCAAGCTCGACAACATTTGCCCGCCGGATATTGGCGGCAAGGATTGGCAACCGGCTGCGGCATCACCACGCACCGGTCTGATCTATGCCGGCATCTTCAACATTTGCATGGATCTCACCGATCACGAGGTCGGTTATATCGCAAGTACCCCGTATGACGGCATGGAGATGCAGCGTCACGCAGCGCCTGGCGGCAATTTGGGCGAATTCATGGCATGGAACCCCGCAAATGGAAAAAAAATGTGGGCCATTAAGGAGCCTTTCATGACCATGAGCGGCGCGCTCGCGACTGCCGGCGATGTCGTGTTCTACGGCACGGCCGATGGGTGGTTCCGCGCGGTCGATGCTCGGAACGGCAAAGTGCTGTGGTCGCAGAAACTCGGATCGGGCGTAATCGGTCAACCGATCAGTTATTTGGGCCCCGATCACCGCCAGTACATCGCCATCTATAGTGGAGTGGGGGGCGCTGCGACGGTGCGAGCGGATAAATCGATGAGCGGCTTCCCCGCACAGGGCGGCACGCTCTACGTGTTTTCAATCAATGGCGATTCGGTCGGCGCGGAACCCCCGGTATCGAGTGCCGACAACGAGGTGGTCGCGCCACCGGCGAACGCCAATCAAGAGAAGCAGTGAGGTTCGCCATGGGTATGGGAAATGTGCAACCCGGCTTGATTGCGTTGAGCCTGGTGCTTTGCGCATGCAGCCATTCCGAGGGTGGCAGCACCTCGGGGCCACCGGTTACGGGGCTGCCTTCCGGGGGCGAGATGTCTGCGGTACCGATGGGACATGTCGCAGGGCTTACCGACAGTGCAGCGCTGGCGCGATCCATACCAAATCCTTATGTGGACAACGCGCAGGCCATCGTGGCGGGTAAGTCCCTCTACATCCAAATGAACTGTGCCGGCTGTCACGCCTACAATGCGAAGGGCAACATGGGACCGGATCTGACCGACACCTATTGGCGGTACGGCGGCTTGCCGGCACAGATCTTCCAGTCGATTCACGACGGCCGCGCCCAAGGCATGCCGGCGTGGGGCGCCGCTCTGCCACCGCAGGAAATATGGAAACTCGTCGCCTATATCGAGTCGCTTGGGGGCACTTTTTCGGTTGACGGAACCCCGCGCAACGCGCAACGCCCTGAACTCGTTGCGCCCGAGTTACGCGATCACGAAGACGATGAGCCAGGCGCCACGGCCACCGGTCCCGTCGCACCCGAAACGCCCGCACAGCTAGGCTCGGCGCCAACGTCGGCAGCGCCGCCGCCACCGCGACCGGCAGCGACGTCATCCCGATGAACGCTCGCAGCATGCTCGTTGCATTCGGTGCTGATACACCCATGTCCTATTTGCATACTTTCGGACCGGCCGGCGATCCCATCACGAAGCTCGGATGGGGCCTCGGGATCATCTCCATCGTCGTCACCGTCGTCATCGCCGTGCTATTGCTCGGCGCCCTGTTTCGCCGACGTGCCCAGCGAGCGCCTGATGACGGCGAATTGGCAGTGCATCGGGAGGGCGGCGGCATGGCGTGGATTTATGTCGGCGTTGGCATCACTACCATCGTGCTCATTGGCTGCATGGGTTGGACTCTGGTGACGAGTGCCAGCATCATTCATCCACCGAGTACGCCGGCACTCACGGTGCAAGTCGCCGCAAAGCAATGGTGGTGGGGCCTTCGGTACACCAGCACAGATGCGTCGCGCACGTTCATCACCGCCAATGAAATTCACATTCCCGTGGGGCAGCCGGTGCGTTTCGAATTGGCCAGCCTCGACGTGATCCATTCGTTCTGGATTCCCCAGCTCGGCGGCAAGATGGACGTGATCCCCGGTCAGACCAATGTCACCTGGCTCCAGGCCGACAAGCCGGGGGTCTATCGCGGACAGTGTGCGGTGTTCTGCGGCGCGGAACATGCACACATGGCCTTGGCGGTTATTGCCGACACGCCCAGCCGGTTCAGGGCGTGGCAGGACGGTCAGCTACGCGAAGCGACACCATCGAAATCCGCGACGGTGCGCGAAGGGCAGCGGGTTTTCCAGGCCCACTGCGCCGCTTGCCACGCCATTCGCGGCAGCAATGCGGCAGGCATTCTGGGACCGGACCTCTCGCACCTGATGAGCCGGCACACGCTCGCCGCCGGGTTGCTGCCGAACACACCGGGAAACCTTGCCGGCTGGATCGCCGATCCGCAGAGGCTCAAGCCCGGAGCGCAGATGCCGGATCACTTGGTGTCGGGCCCTGATTTGTCGGCCGTGATCGGCTATTTGAATACGTTGGAATAGGGGAGCTGAAATCGTGGCCGAGGTTGAAACTTTTCGTGCGCCGATCATTGCCCGCGCAACGGATCGATCCGCGAGCTCGCAAATTCTGAAGAAGAGTTGGGAAGGGCCGGGCGGAATTGCCGGCTGGCTATCCACCGTCGATCACAAGGAAATCGGCAAGCGCTATCTGGTGACTGCCTTCCTGTTCCTGATCATCGGTGGCCTCGAAGCGGCGGTGATCCGGGCGCAACTGGCGCAGCCGAACATGCATCTGGTGACACCCGAGCAGTACAACCAGTTATTCACGATGCACGGCGTGACGATGATTTTCCTGTACGCGCTCCCCGTGCTGTCAGGATTCAGCAATTTCCTGTGGCCATTGCTCCTTGGATCGCGCGACATGGCGTTTCCGCGCTTAAACGCACTCTCGTATTGGGTGTTCCTGTTCGCCGGCATTTTCCTGTATATCAGTTTCCCGCTCGGTAAGGCACCGGACGACGGTTGGTTTAATTACGTGCCCTATGCATCGCGAGCTTACAACCCCGGACCGAACATCGACGTCTATGCTCTCGGCATGGTGCTGCTCGGCATATCGACCACCGTGGGTTCGATCAATTTCATTGTCACACTGCTGCGCATGCGCGCGCCGGGCATGTCGATCAACCGCGTGCCTATTTTAATCTGGGGCACGCTCACCGCTTCGGTAGGCAATCTATTTGCGGTGCCGGCGGTGAGTCTGGCGTTTTTCATGTTGTGGATGGACCGGCAGTTCGGGACGCATTTTTTCGACGTCAGCGGCGGTGGTCAGCCGCTGTTGTGGCAACACCTGTTCTGGATGTTCGGCCATCCGTGGGTGTACGCGATCGTACTGCCCGCCATGGGAATTGTGTCAGACGCGCTGCCGACGTTTTGCCGCCGACCGCTGGTTGGATACACACCGGTCGCGCTCGCCACGGTGGCCACCATGGCACTTGGCTTTGGGGTGTGGGTGCATCACATGTTTGCCACCGGGCTGCCGGTGATTGCGATGTCGTATTTCAGCGCCGCTAGCATGATTATCGTCATTCCGAGCTCGGTTGCCGTATTTTCCTGGGTCGCGACGATCTGGACCGGGAGGCCGGTATTCACAAGTGCGTTTCTGTTCTTTGCCGGTTTCGTGATGCTGTTTGTGATTGGCGGTGTTTCTGGGTTCATGACCGCGGCGGTGCCGGTCGATTTGCAACTGACCCACACTTATTTTGTGGTTGCGCATCTGCACTATGTGATCATCGGCATCAACGTGTTTCCGGTGGTCGGCGGAATTTTTTACTGGTTTCCGAAATTCACGGGACGGCTGATGAACGAAACGCTCGGCAAGTGGACGTTCTGGGTGATGTTCATCGGCTTCAACGTGGGCTTCTTTCCGATGCATATTCTCGGGTTGGCCGGCATGCCGCGGCGAATCTATACTTATCCCGAGGGGCTCGGCTGGGGCCCACTGAATCTCATCGTCACCCTGGGGTCGTATCTGTTCGCGATTGGGGTGCTGCTTTTCTTTGTGAACGTGTTCGTGAGCTTGAAGCGCGGCAAACGCGCGGGCGACAATCCCTGGGATGCAGCCTCGTTGGAATGGTCGACGTCCTCGCCGCCGCCGGTCTACAACTTTGCCGTGATTCCAACGGTGGCGAGCCGTTACCCCTTATGGGAAAGCCGCCTGAATCAGGGCGATGACCGGAGTTCGACGCAGCAAGGCTTTCTGCTCGATAAAGGCCGCGAGACCCTGGGCACGACATCGCTCGACGCCGAGCCCGATGTGATCTTAAAGATGCCGCCCGACGCGTATTCGCCGCTGGTTTTGGCCGTGGCGCTGGCGGCGCTGTTTGCCGGTGCGTTGCTGCATTCGTGGTGGCTGCTCGGCGCCGCCTTGGTGGCGGGACTGCTCGCCAGCATTGCGTGGCTGTGGCCTCAACGTTCGTTAAGCCAAATCGAGACCCCAAGCCATGGATGAAGCCGGCGTCTCCAGAACCGTATTGCCCGTTGGCAGCAAGGCCCATCATGCGTCGGGTTGGTGGGGAATGCTCACCGTGATCGCAACCGAAGCGACGCTGTTTGCGTATCTTCTGTTTAGTTATTTCTATATTGCCTCGCATGCAATAGGCGCGTGGCCGCCGCAGGGGATACCTAAGCTCACATTGGCGATACCGGGCACGATCGTCCTCATCGCCGGCAGCTTCACGATGTGGTGGGGTGAACGCGGCATCGATAGGGGTAGCTCGATGCGGCTGATGATCGGGCTTGCGATCTCCACCGTGTTGGGGATGGTCTTCATCGCGCTGGAAGGGCGCGAGTGGGCCGGCGAACCCTTTCATCTCACCTCGGGTGTCTATAGTTCGCTGTACTTCACCATCACCGGTTTTCACCTGGTCCACGTCATCGTTGGCTTGCTGCTGCTGATGGTCTTGTTCGTATGGACGGCCTTGGGCTATTTCGATGCCAAGCGCCATTCGGCCGTATCCATCGGCGTCCTATACTGGCATTTCATCACGATTGTTTGGTTGGCGGTTTTCTTCACTTTCTATATCGCGCCGCGTCTCGGGTGATGCCATGGCTACCGAAGAGCTTCCTCAGGTTTCGCTTAAGCACCCCGCGCCGCATCGACATCGCGTCAGTCTCGCCGCGCTATTTTTTGGCCTCGCCGCCGCGCCGGTGGCATGGAACGCCCAATTGTTATTCGGAGTGGCGCTATCGGCGCATGCCTGTTACCCGCGCGACGTACCGTTAGCCCTTCCGATATGGAGTGGATTGTGGTGGATTTTGGTGGCGATCGACATAGCCGGAATAATATTGGCGATCGCTGGAGGACTGGTGTCTTTTAGAAGCTGGCGGCTTACTTTCGACGAGGCGCCGGGCTCAGTGCATCATCTGCTGGATATTGGGCAAGGTCGCACCAGATTTCTGGCGATGTTCGGCATCTTGACCAGCATCCTGTTCGCGCTGGGAATGCTGTTCGCCGCCGCCGCTGATTTCGTGGTACCGCTATGTCGGTAACGGCCGCCGCACAGGAACTCGCCCGACCGGCGGTTGACGCTGTTGCGATGCCCGGCAGCGGTCGCTTGGTCGATCTTCCGTGGAATTGGGAAATATGGCTACTCGTGTGTCTCGGATTAGCCGTCTTCGGCTATGCGTACGGTTTGCATCGGTTGAATGCACATGCACGATCACGGATTTTCGGCGTTCTACGCATGACCTCGTTCGCGGCGGGCATCATCACTTTGTTCGTGGCGCTGATATCGCCGTTGGATGCGCTCGATGATCAACTCTTTTCCGCGCACATGGTGCAGCATCTTTTGCTGATGATGGTGGCCGCTCCTCTTCTGGTCTGGGGCCGGCCGGCCATGGCGTTTTTGTGGGCGTTCCCGATATCGACGCGGCGCATTATCGGGCGCCTCTGGGTCGGCGGCGGTTTGCACCGCGGCGTGCATGCACTGATGTCGCCGCTTGTGGTCTGGCTGCTATGCAGCATGGTGTTATGGTTCTGGCATTTACCAGGTCCCTATGGTTGGGCGCTGGCCAACGAGGGGGTTCACACCCTCGAGCACTTCTGCTTTTTCATTACCGCACTGATGTTTTGGTCGCTGGTGATCGAGCCATTTGGCCGACGTCGTCTCGACTACGGAAGCACCTTGATTTTTGTCGCGACGCTTGGAGTACAAAACGGGCTGTTGGGTGCGCTTCTAACTCTGGCGGGCCACCCGTTCTATAGCGCACACGCCGACACTACTGCTGCGTGGGGGCTGACGGCACTGGAAGATCAGCAGCTCGCCGGTATCATTATGTGGATACCGGCCAGCGTCATCCATCTTTCATGCCTCGGTATACTGTTCGTCCTATGGATGAACAATGCCGAACGCGAGGCAAGGCTCATCTTATCTGCGCGTGCCCATGCGCCCTCATCCTTGGTGCTACAGCGCTATGCCACCGTGGTGGCGATAGCAATGACATTCGCGTTGAGCGGTTGTGAGCGTCATGCCGCGGCATCCTATTGGGCGATCAGTGGCGCGCATGCCGATCGTGGTCCTGCGCTGATAGAAGAATATGGTTGTGCGGCATGTCACACCGTCGCTGGCGTGGCCACCGCTCGTGGCCTTGTCGGGCCGCCCCTCGCTCAGTTTGGCCATCGCGCTTATATCGCCGGTGTCCTCAGCAACAACCCGGACAATCTGGTGAAATGGCTGCGCTTCCCGCAAAGCATAATCCCCGGCAACGCGATGCCGAATACCGGACTCACCGATCAGGATGCACGCGATCTAGCAGCCTATCTCTACAGCGACCGTGCGGAGACCGGCGAAAAATAACAAGAGAATGCATGCGGTTCACGTGCCGGGACGACCATCATTATGCGCGGTCCAGTCTTGAAAATATCTCTCTTTGCGCGGCTGGAGTTTCGATCGGCTACGACCTCGGTCGCCGAGAATCGGACGATCTGGGTCATCTGCATGGTTTGGGTACCATCGCGCCCGCGCCGATCTTTAAGGTGTTCGGATCCTACGTGATCTCAAAGGATTTTTCACTTGTCATGCGGGTGGATATTCGCCAAATTGTGGGTGGTGCTGACGGGCTGCGCGACGTGAAGGTTCGAGCGACGGGTTTGCGACCCGCATCGGCCTGCGGACCGGGCCTGGAATTGTTGGCCTACGATATGAGTGGACTCGAGTGCAGACTTCCAATTGAGAATCTTGTCGAGCCCGCTACGTTAACGGCAAAGCGCGGCAGCGGAACACCCACACACCTACCACGCCAGTTCACGGAATAACCCAATGACAGAGAATAGAGAATCAAAGCCGATGATCGTCTTCTGGCACTTGTGGACCGACATCGCTGGCGTTAGTCACCAGACTCGCTGCAGGCTGACCGAGTTTGAATGGAAAGGCGTGGGTCGTGCGGCAGCGCAATGGAATAACAAGCAAGCTCGTTCTGAAGCGAGCGTCGTCTTCACGGTTCAACCCGTAGGCTGGATCGGAGATTGGCATGAGAACCCAGCGCCGCAATGGATTGTCGTACTGTCCGGTCGATGGTGGATTGAGTCCATGGACGGGACGCGCATCGAACAAGGCCCGGGGGAGCTCTCTTTGGGCGAAGATCAGGGCTGTGTGCTCACCGACGAGCGACAGGGCCATCGCTCAGGCACTCTTGGCGCGGTCCCTGCGGTGCTCATGACCATTCAATTGCACGTTCCGCCCGTTCACACACCGTGTCACTTCAAGTAGATGGCCCCCTTCGAAATACTCGATGAGCGTTTCCGCCACTACGTATTGGCGAATGCGCCACTCGTGAAACTGGGTGAGGGCTTTGCGTGGTTGGAAGGGGCAGTCTGGTTTGCCGACCAGGATTGCCTGCTGTTCAGCGACTTGCCGAACGATCGCATCATGCGCTGGACGGAGGACGGCGGAATGTCGGTTTTCCGAAGGCCTTCCGGCTTCGCCAACGGCCATACTCGCGACGTGCAGGGGCGCTTGATCGGCTGCTCGCACCAGCATCGGTGCATCACCCGAACCGAACTCGACGGTCGCATTACCGTGCTTGCGGACCGCTACGGGGGAAAGCGCCTGAACTCGCCTAACGATGTCATTTGTCGCTCGGATGGCACCATTTGGTTCAGTGACCCGCATTACGGGATCAACACCGATTATGAGGGCGGCAAGCAGATTCCCGAGCTACCGCCAACGCTTTATCGGCTCGATCCGAAAGACGGCACTCTTCGAGTGATGGCCGACGACTTCGAAGGACCCAATGGTCTTGCCTTCTCACCGGATGAGCGACTGTTATATGTGGCAGAAAGCGGCCGTCAATTTGCCGCCGATCCCGTCCAGCATATCCGCGTCTTTGATGTTCTCGATGAGGGAAAGCTGCTCTCCGCGGGTCGGATCTTTCATACCATCACGCCGGGCTTTGCGGACGGGTTCCGCCTCGATCAGGACGGAAACCTCTGGAGCAGTGCCGGCGATGGTGTGCATTGCATCGCGCCGGATGGAACGAAGCTCGGATCTATCAGCGTGCCGTTTACTGTCTCGAACCTCACCTTCGGCGGCCGCAACCGGTGCCGGTTATTCATCTGCGCGTCGCACACACTTTTTGCTATTTATACCAATCAGCGCGGCGCCGAGCGCCCTTGAAGGAGGCATCCGTGAATACATCGAGTTCCGAATCCGGATCGGTGCTGCCCAAGCTCACCATTCCAAGGAATTTGATTGGGCAAAAGGCCTTGGTGACAGGCGCCAATTCCGGTATCGGACGCGGCGTTGCGATTGCCTTAGGTGAAGCAGGGGCCGACGTCGCGGTGAATTACGTCGTGGGTGACGATGCCGCGAATGCGGTGGTCGATGATATTCGACGCGGCGGCGTCCATGCGGTGGCGCTAAAGGCCGACGTCTCATCCGAAGATCAAGTAGCGAGCCTGTTCGAACGTATGATCCAGGAATTCGGAACCGTCGACATACTCGTCGCCAATGCCGGCCTGCAGCGCGACGCGGCGTTTCGGGAGATGACTCTGGAGCAATGGAACACGGTTCTCGGCGTCAATCTTACCGGACAATTCTTGTGCGCGCGAGCGGCCATCCGCGAGTTCTTGCGCCGCGGTGTCGTGCCGTCGATATCCTGCTGCGCCGGGAAAATAATCTGCATGAGCTCGGTTCATCAAGAAATTCCGTGGGGCGGTCACGCGAACTACGCGACGTCCAAGGGCGGCATCAAAATGTTGATGGAAAGCTTGGCCCAGGAGGTCGCACCCCATCGAATTCGCGTCAATGGAATTGCACCGGGCGCCATCCGCACGCCGATCAATACGGCGGCCTGGCAAACAAAGGAGGCCTATGAACAGCTGATGAAACTAGTCCCCTATGGGCGAATCGGCGAGCCGGAGGACATCGCCCGTGCAGCGGTGTGGCTCGCGTCGGACTATTCGGATTATGTGGTCGGCACCACGCTGTTCGTCGATGGAGGGATGACGTTATTCCCGGGCTTCGCGACCGGTGGCTGAGGGTCGAGGGGCTGCAAGCATGTCCGACGGACAATATGATGTGATTGTCATCGGCAGTGGCCCCGGCGGGGCAGCGCTCGCGCACAAATTGGCGCCCACCGGCAAGCGGATACTACTGCTCGAACGCGGAGATTTCCTACCGCGCTCTCCCGCCAACTGGGATTCGCAGACCGTGTTCGTCGACGGGGCCTATCAAGCCGAGGAGACGTGGTACGGCCATGACGGCCGCCCCTTCAGTCCCGGCCTGCATTATTTTGTCGGCGGCAATTCCAAAATGTATGGTGCCGCGCTGTTTCGCCTGCGCGAACGAGATTTCGATGAGGTTCGCCACCACGACGGGATTTCGCCGGCGTGGCCGCTCAAATACGCTGTGTTCGAGCCCTACTATAGGGAGGCGGAGCGACTGTTTCATGTGCACGGCCAACGCGGTGAGGATCCGAACGAGCCGCCCTCGAGCGGGCCGTTCCCGTATCCCGCAGTTTCCCACGAGCCGGCCATTCAAGCGCTCAGCGATAGTTTGACCCAACACGGCCTGCATCCATTCCACCTCCCGCTCGCCATTTTGCTCGACGAGAAAGACGGCAAGACGACTCGAACCAGCATTTGTATTCGCTGCGATGCATTCGACGGCTTCCCGTGTCCATTGAACGGCAAGGCCGACGCTCAGATCATGTGCGTCGAGCCGGCGTTGAAGGAGCATCCGAATCTGACGTTATTGGTCGGCGCCTATGTATCCCAATTGGAAACCGACGCAACGGGCCGAATTGTTACCGGCGTCCGCGTGACCCGAGGCGGCGTGCAGGAGCACTATTGCGCCGATATCGTCGTCGTCGCCTGCGGCGCGCTGTCCTCGGCGCTGCTGTTGCTGCGATCAGCGAACGACAAGCATCCTCACGGCCTCGCTAATGGGTCCGGGCAAGTGGGGCGAAATTACATGCGCCACAATCAATCCATTTTGATGGCTCTGATGCGGGAGTCGAACAATACTGTTTTCCAAAAAACGCTTGCGATCAGCGATTATTATTTCGGTTCCGACGACTGGGAATTCCCGCTCGGATTGATTCAGATGTGCGCGACGTCGCACGGTGCGCAGATACGCGGCGAGGCATTGCCGGGCTGGCTCGAATGGGTACCAAAAATGCCGTTCGACGCGATGGCGCGCCATTCGATGGATTTCTGGCTGTCCAGCGAAGATCTGCCGAATCCCGACAATCGCATCTTTTATGACGGCGACCGCGTGGTTCTGGATATCACCGAAGGCAATATGGAAGCGCACCATCGTCTCAAGAAAAAACTTGCGCAAATCTTGGCGGTGGCGGGAGCGCATCCGATGCTGCTCGAGCGAAGCTTGTATCTTGGCAAAAACATTCCTATCGGCGGAACCGCCCATCAAGCGGGAACCGCCCGCTTCGGCACAAATCCGGCAACGTCGGTACTTAATATCGATTGCAAGGCACACGAGCTCGATAATCTATACATGGCTGACGCGAGCTTTTTTCCGTCGATCGGCGCGGTCAATCCAACCCTGACCATTATCGCCAATGCGCTGCGCGTCGCCGGGACAATAAAGGAGCGGCTTGGCGACAAACCACCCTCGCGGGGCTTGGAATGATTGGCATCGTCGCAGGGCTTCGGTCCCGATGGTTGACGCTTAGAGCACTGCATGATTGATGCGCCACCTTATATAGAACGTATGAAGGTATGTAACGGTAACTAGGACGCTTCCAGTCTAGCCGCCTCGCAAGCATCGCTAGGCATATGTACGTTGGCGAACAGATCGCGAGGCGCCTACGTGGGATTCTCAGCTGCAAACGTGGCACCCTTGTCAAAGATTCCTATCGACCGCCGTCGCTACTTGTGGGGTGAATCGTGAATGATTGTGACGCCCCTAGTCGACCGATTCGCACGGATGAAGCTGCCGCCGAACTTCGAGTGATAGCGCGAGCGGTGCTTGGCATTTTGCTTTTCGTGGTGCTGGGGATCTGTTACGTCGCCCAAGGGGTGGTCATTCCACTGATCCTCGCATTGTTACTGTCCCTGTTGCTGTCGCCGGTAGTAACGCTGCTGCAGCGTGCTTATCTTCCCAGAGTCATTAGCAGTATTTTCGTCCTCGGTGCCGTCGTGGGACTGCTCGGAGGCGCCGTCACACTTCTTGCGCAACCTGCACGCAATTGGGTCGCGAACGCGCCCGCAACGATTCAATCCGTACAACAGCGATTCCATAGTTTTCGCGCGCCCATCCGAAGAGCAGAGGAGGCTACGAAACAGTTCGAGAATCTTGCTCAGACAACGAACCACCCAACGGTGGTGACGACGCAGACAAGTTTCCTTACGAACGTGGCAAGCAGTACGCCGCGCGTATTCGCGTCGATCATGGCGGTGTTGCTGCTCGTTTATTTTTTCCTGTCCTCCGGAGACCACTTTCTTCGCCGTATAGTCGAAGTCGTTCCCGGCCTAACCGATAAGAAGATGATTGTCTCCATCGCGCGCGATGTACAAGCGGAGATGTCGCGGTATCTCGTGATGGTCAGCGTCATCAATCTTGGCGTAGGCTCATTGACAGCGGCGGGTATGGCCCTGCTTGGCGTGCCGGATCCGCTCTTGTGGGGCGCCGCCGCTGCCGTGCTCAATTTTGCGCCTTACATAGGACCCACAATGACGGCCATTGGCTTAGCCATCGTCGGTTTCACCACATTTAAGACGGTCGGTCACGCTTTCGCAGTTCCCGCTGTGTTTTTGGCAATCGCATTTGTCGAAGGCCAACTCATCACGCCGACGATTATCGGCCGTCGGTTTGCGTTGGACCCCACTGTGGTTTTCGTTTGGCTATTGTTGTGGGGTTGGTTGTGGGGAATCCCCGGTGTATTGCTGGCGGGTCCTTTGATCGCATGTTTCAGAATCGTTTGCCAGCATGTGGAGGCGCTCAAGTCGACCGGCGTGCTCATCGGCAACGGATCGCTCTCGGACACATGAGCGAAAAGCGAGGCGCATGGGATTGCGCAATCCGCCGTCGCGCGAGCGCTCTACAGTTGCGATTTGATCGGAATCAGCACGACCTCGGCCATTTTTTGCGTCCAAGGTCGATTCTTCCAGTTCTTCAACGAGTAGGGCACCGATAGACGCAGATCCTGTTCAAAGATAGCGGTCATCTGAAGCGCAAACGGTGCGTCATACACATTTAGGCTGGCTTCCTCGTTAAGCTCGAACGAACGTGTGTCGAAGTTAGTCGATCCCACCGATACCATGGATTGGTCGAAAATCAACATCTTGCAGTGAAGCATGGTGGGTTCGTACTCGTAGATCTCCACGCCACTAGCGAGAAGCGGACCCCACCCGCGTTTAGAGGCGACGCGCACCGTTTCGGAATCCAAATGTTTGTCCGCTAATAGAACGCGGATCCGCACGCCGCGCGCACGCGCTCTGATGAGCTCAGCGCTCATGAGCGTGTCGGGAATGAAGTAGGCCGCCTCGATGTCGATCGATTGCTCGGCTGCCGTGATCGCGATCAGATACATAAGGCGCATGCTTGCACTGCCGCCTGCAGGGGAGCTCATGAACAGGTGCATATCTTGCTCGCCAATGGCAGTCAGTGCCGGAAAATAGGCGTCTCCGTGCAGGACTCTCCCCGTGTTTTTTATCCAATTGTCTAGGAAAGCCGCCTGCATTTGCGCGACCACGAGTCCTCGAACGCAAAAATGCATATCCCGCCAGTGTTTCGGATCCTGCGCGCGACCTGTCCATTGATCGGCAATGCCGACTCCCCCAGTGAAGCCAACCGTACCGTCCACGACCATGATTTTTCGATGCGTTCGGTTGTTCATTTTGCCGAGACTGTACCAACGCAGCGGGTGGAAACGTTCTACTTCGATGCCCGCGCTTCTCATCTCGTCCACGAGTCCGTGGAGCATCTTTTTGCTGCCCAGCCAATCGAGCATGACATGCACTTTGATTCCTGCCCGTGCGCGCTCCATTAGTGCTTTTGCAAACTTCTCGCCGATGATGCCCGACCAATAAATGTAGGTTTCAAACGTAATGGTGCGCTGCGCCCCATTAATGGCCGCCAGCATTGCGGGAAATATGTCGTCCCCGTTTTGGAGTGCCCAGATCCGGTTGCCCGACACAATGGCAGGGCCCAACAAGGCGCCCATCTCTCGCTTAAGCGGCGGATCCGCAATGCTGTAACGATGGTCCACACGGTGGCTCACCTTGCGCTCTGGGGTATGAAAATTTATCGCTAATATCACGGCAACTAGCGTGAGCAGCATCGTTAGCGCAATCGTCCACATTGGCACTCCCCGTACAATGCGCACCATGATGAGACACTGCGTTGACACCGCCGTAAGCGCTGCCTATTCGCGCACAATGTTACAGATAATACTCCGGTGCCGATGCTGGTTGCGTCCGTTCACCTAGTGTCGACGCCCCATACTCCGACCGCGGCTTGCATGTCCATATCTTTTCATTGAACAGTCTTGCGGAAATAGTGGCCGGATTCGACAGATATAACGTACTAAAGAGGCGCCCGTCGCGCAGCATAAAAGCGGTGGGGCCGATCTGAGCATGTAAATCGTCGACTAATTCCAAGCAGACAGGCGTCACCGATGGCGGATCAAGCGGAGGCGCTCGAAATTTGTTTTGCTAGTGTGCGATGCCGTACAGACGCCGTGTTGAGGACTTGGATAAAAGTCGTTTGGTTAACCCCAACCCTCCTTACGCGGCAATGAGTCGGCCGCGTTTTTTTTGGCGGTCGACCACAACACCACCATCGACGCGACTCCCAGCGCGCTCGCAATTCAACGACGCTGATCCCGGCTGGGCAGCGTTAAATGTACCAAATTGGTTCCCTATCCTCGGTGGTATAGAGCTATCGGACGCACAACGCCGTTGGCCTCAACCCAACGCCTTTCCGAGCCACGATAGCGATGGCCGTAGGACTGAATGGACATGTAAAGCGCGCCATGTCCTACAGGAAAGCTTCCTTGAACGTGAGACCGTATGTTGGGCACCGCCGGAGGGGGGAATAAGTCCTGTGATTCAGGGATCGACATTAACGCGAACGTATGGTGTTGACGGACCGCGCCTTGGTCTGGCGCGTGCATTTGCGAAGCAAATGGAAAATGGGCTGCTGGCGGCCCTTCCGCTTGCATTTGAGCGTTGGGTGTCCCATTTGGAACGGGTGGTGTTTAAATTCGGCGAGGTGTTGTGGGAGTCCGATAGCCTACTCACGCACGTCTACTTTCCCACGAGCGCGATAATCTCGCTGTGCTACCGGGTGAACAACGGCTCCTCCGCCGAGGTGGCTCTGGTCGGCAGCGAAGGAATGGTCGGTGTAGCGGTGGCTATGGGGAGTGGACGCACGTGGAATCGGGCCGTGGTGCAAAGCGCCGGCGAGGGCTTTAGGCTTAATTCCGGAGTGGTGAAAGATGAGTTCTCCCGAGGAGGTCCCGTTTTGAACCTCTTGTTGCGCCACACTCAGGCATTGATCACGCAGATTACGCAGACGGCGGTCTGCAATCGCCTCCATTGCCTTGACCAACAATTTTGCCGACGCCTACTCGCGAGTTTGGATCGGTTGTCAGGCGATGAACTCATCATGACCCATGACCTGATCGCTAGTATCTTGGGGGTGCGGCGCGAAGGGGTGACGCAAGCTGCAATTAAGTTGCAGAAGGCCGGCATAATCCACTATTCGCGCGGCCACATCACGGTACTCGATCGTGCTGGACTGGAAGCGGCAAGTTGCGAATGCTATTCAGTGGTCAAGCGCGAATATGACCGGTTGCTTGCCGCTCGATCGCATTTGTGAGCGCAAGTATGAAGTTCTCGGCGAACCCCGGAAACCAAGGAGGGCGGCATGCGTAGGGGCGGCGTAGCATTTGCCCGGGTCATCGGCATACCGAACCCGAGCGGATTTAACTCGAGTGTTCTATGCGCGTCTTCGGCCGTGCATCAATAACGAAACGACGGCACATATTAGAAAAACGACAAACAGAATCTTGGCGATTCCGGCGGCGCCCGCAGCGATGCCGCCAAACCCGAACACAGCGGCTATCAACGCTATGATAAAAAACACGACTGCGTAGTGCAGCATGCGAGTCCCCTTTGTGTGTACCAACCGCAGGCAACATGCTTTATTGCAGGTTTTCTGCTAGGGTCCGACGCTACCCGTTCCTTACCGATTATCCAATACTTGTGCACCACGTCATTGCGTCAGCGGGTGCCTACAACCTGAGATCTCGCGCACAATTACCCTAAGGCGTATAGCCGGCAATGCTCTAGATAAGCGGCTTCATGAATGGCCGCGAGCTCCACGATGCTTGTCCATAGCCAGGAGGGCGCATCAAGGCGCGTACTTCGGCGAGCGCGCAGCGAGCCGGCGAACTCCTTGCGGGTGGGCGCGTCCATTTGCCGCGCATGGGCTTTCCCCACGACTTGCGCCAAATAACGCGCCGCCTCGACCGCTTCGTCCCGCGACAATTGATCGATCTCGAGTTTAAGGTCTTGCGGCATTAGTTCACGCAATACAATGGAGCGCCCCAGAACTTTCGTCGCCATCATGCGATCGCCGAGCGCGGGAGCGAGCTGCTTGGCTCCCTCAACGACCCGTTTGCCATTATCCCGTGGCATGACGGCATCGCGGGCACGTGGTGCCGCGGCAGGAGACGCCTCTTTGATGTCGATCAAACAAAATTCATCTGTCTTGGCGTTTCCACCGCTGACATTGAGCAGCACCGCAAAGCGAAGGCGTCCGAGAGAACTGCAACCCTTCATCCAATAGGCGGCGTCCAGTACGTCGATACGTGAGTCGTTGGCTCTCGATTTGAGGGAGGCGACCAAGCGCCGCACTCCCTCTTCGTCAAATAGCCCTTTAATTGCTGCAGATTCCTGTTTCGACAGCGGCCAGAAACGCTCGCCGCGCGGAATATTGGGCTTCAGATCCTTCAATCGCTCGCGCGCCAGATGCTTCCAGGTACGCGACATCGCGCGTCGCATGACGATTCGAACGCACTCCGGCTTATCGCTCTCAATCATTCGCTTGGCGGAGACCGGCTTCAACGCTCGCCGATAGCCGATCATCATTTGCTCCAGCATGTGAGCCGTCGTGACCCCGGGAAGGTTCGACCCACGTGCGGCGGATGCTAGTGAGAGTGCGAGACGAATCAAGTCGTGATTGGGATTGCCGATCACGGTCTGGTCGAGATCGCGAATTTGCACATGGATTTTGCCTTGTGCGTCCGCGATCGGGCCAAGGTTGCCTGCGTGGCAATCGCCGCAGATCCACACGGACGGACCATTGGGCACGGCACGTGCCCCACGCTCCTCGAGCCATTTGTAGAACTGAACGGTGCTGCCGCGAACATAAGCGTGCGCGGAACTCGCCATCTTCAATGTGCGCCGATCTGCAAGAATGGACTTGCGGTTGCTGGGGCGTGCGAAGGCTACTGTCGACTTCATTAAAATGCCCGTCGCCAAACCGACATAGTAGCTCGGCGAGCGACAACCACGGGGCTTTATCTGTGGCATATTGCGAACTGACTGGAAAGAAGTTGCTCCGACAGCAACCGCGCCGCGGTAGTGAAACTCGATTGAGGGGGTGCAGCAAATAATGAATTCAAGGCAACCGATAGCCGAATCGGGTGAGCCGGCCGCGCGTTCGCGGCCGGTCACTGCGGGAAAAGTGATTCTCTTCGGGGCGCTTGGCTTGCTGCTCTTCGTCGCGCACGCGGCATTCATCCCGGTGGCCTTAGCAATGCTGTTTGCGCTGGTGCTGTCGGGTCCTGTGGAGGCTTTGCACAAATACCGCTTTCCTCGAGGCCTGAGCGCAGGTCTGATACTGGTGTTGGTGCTGGGCGCGATGACAGGGGTCGCCAACCTCATGTGGACACCGACTCAAGAATGGTTCGCCAAAGCGCCGCAAACACTGACAACCATCAAACAAAAAGTCAGGCCCATTACGCGCTTCATGGTTCACCTCGATGACGTGCGCAGGAACGCAGACTCCATAGGCGCGCCCGGCCACTCAGCCCCGACAGATGCGCCGACTGCCATAGTATTCGGGGAAAGCGCGCCGACGTTGATCTTAGGTGCGACGGCGCCCGCACTGGCGGGGGTTCTGACCTTTGTGATCGTCACGCTGTTTCTGCTCGCCGGCGGCCCACCGATGCTCGCCAGAATGACGGCAGCATTCTTCGACAACCTGCACGCATCGCGCGTTCTGTACGTCATCGAGAAGGTTAGAGCGGAGGTCGGGAGGTTCTACGTAGCCACCACATTGATCAATGTCGGACTGGGGCTGGCGACGGCGGGAAGCATGATGGCGTGGGGAATGCCAACGCCCTTTCTGTGGGGCGCTGTCGCCGCGATCCTTAATTACATCCCCTACGCAGGTCCCGCAACGACACTTACCGTAGTAACGCTGGTAGCCGTTGTGTCCTTTAACACGCTGGGTCACGTCTTGGGCGTCGCGGGCACGTACGTAGTGCTGGCGGCCATTGAAGGACAGCTCGTGCAGCCGCTTCTGGTGGGGCGACGACTCGAAGTCAACCCGTTGCTCATCTTTCTGGCATTGTGGTTCGGGGGCCTTTTCTGGGGGATTGCAGGCGTCATTCTCGCCACTCCGTCTCTAGTCGCGCTCAAAGTGATCGCGGAAAACGCCAAGAGCGGCAACGCGATGATGGAGTTTCTGGGACCCAACGACCAGACCTCCGACCGAGACAAAAGGCTGCGCCGGTTCGTGCGAAATATCGAGTAGCGGCTCGCTTTTCAACGGCTACGTGGCCGCTTCGAGCGAGCGCACATGCTCCGGCCGCACGCCGACGCCTACGATCTGGGCGGGCCAGCGCTGCAGCCATGGAGTGCGGTCGAGCAACTTCATGACCCAAGGTACTTTCAAGGTGCGGTTCTCACCTGAAAGGATTGGCGGGAACAGGCGATTCTGGATGGTGACCTGCATACGCTGAATGACCTTCGTCGGAAATAGCCTGCGCTCTCGTATGCGATCGAGGTCGCGGTCCCGCAGGGTTCCGGCCTTGAGTTTCGCGGCGAGAATATTGGCGGTCGCCACCGCGTCCTGGACCGCCAGATTGATCCCGACCCCGCCCACCGGGGACATGGCGTGCGCGGCATCGCCGATGCAGAGCAATCCAGGCTTGGACCACGTGGTGAGACGATCGATGGACACGCTCAACAGTTTCACGTCGTCGAAGGATTTCAGCTCGTCGACTCGGTCCGACAGGAACTTAGCGGCGTCCACCACCGCGCGCTTGAATGCCTCGAGTCCGCTGGCGTGCACGCGCTCGATGCCGCCCTTACTGATGACATAGGCGCACTGCCAATAATCGGTCCGATTGATGGTCACCAACATCTTATCGCGTCCCAAATGACCCAGAACCTGCTCGGGGTCACCCGGCTTCTTGGACAGGCGGAACCACAGCACGTCGATCGGTGCGCCCACGTCCTCCACCGCAAACGCCGCCGCCTCGCGAACGGTGGATGTTCGGCCGTCGCAGCCGACGACGAGATCGGCATGAATTTCGAGCGGCCCATCCAGCGTTGTCGCCTGCAACCCCATGACCCGGCCCTCAGTCTCCAAGAGACTGGTCATTTGCGTTGATCTCATGAGCTTCAGTGTGGGAAAGCGGCGACCCTTCTCCATCATGAAATTGAGGAAATCCCATTGCGGCATCACGGCGATAAAATGGCAGGTCGTGGGCACCCGCGAGAAGTCTGCGATCTGGAAGCAGCGGTCTTCGATCTCGATGGACAGGGCGCGAAGCTCCGAGTGCGGCTGCTTCAGGAAATCATCCAGTAGCCCCAACTCTTGCATGATCTGGAGGGTGGAGGGATGCACCGTGTCACCGCGAAAATCACGGAGGAAGTCCGCGTGCTTTTCCAGCACGAGCGTATCCACGCCCGCTCGCCCGAGCAGATAACCGAGCATCATCCCCGCGGGGCCACCGCCGACGATGCAGCATTGAACTTTCAGGTTTTGAGTCATGTTACAGTCCGGCATTCTTTGCGATGCTGCGCGCAATTGCCGACCAATCGATATCCTCGCCCTCCTGGGCGATCGTTTGCAGCATATGATCGCGCAACACGCTCAGCAGCGGCATCGGCACGCGCAGCGATTCGGCGGATTGGCCTACCAGGCGCATGTCTTTGAGGCCTAACGGTGCGGCGAAACCCGCCGGTCTGAAGCGCCCCTCGACGAGCATGGCGCCGTAATTGCGATAGATGGGAGAGTCGAAGAGCGTACCCGTCAACACTTCCAGCAGCTGTTTTTTGGCAATGCCGCCCTTTTCAGCCAGCGCCATTGCTTCCCCGAGAGCCTCGATTGCCGACAGAATCATGAAATTACCGCAGAGCTTTACTAAACTGGCGGCGGATGGCGCCTCGCCGACGTAGAACACGCGTTGGCTCATTGCTCCAAGCAGAGGGCTAGCGACCTGCAAGTCCTTGGCGTCGCCCGATGCCACCACAAAAAGCTTGGCGGCGGCGGCGGCCTCAGGCCGGCCGAAGACCGGCGCGCACAGAAAGCGCTGGCCGTGGGTACGATGATCGGCAGCGAGCTGCTCGGCAGTCGAAACGGAGATCGTGCTCATCGAGACATGCAGTGCACCCGCGCGCAGCCCCGCGAGTAAGCCGTCGTCGCCGGACAGCACATCTTGCAAGGCCGAATCGTCGGCTAGCATGCTGAAGACTATGTCGCGGCCAGCAGCGACGGCCCCAGCATTGGCCGCAAGAACCGCGCCGGCCTCGACCAAGGGGCGCGCTTTGTCCGCTGAGCGATTCCACACGGCCACGTCGTGATGGGCGCGCACCAAATTGGCCGCCATCGCGGCGCCCATGTTGCCCAGTCCGATAAATCCGATTTGCATGAGCGTACCCCTATTCAGCGCAACCGAAGTGCTTCGCCATATCCCGTCAATTCGAGATAGCCGCGGCCAACGAGACGCTGCCGATCATACGCTCGGACCGCGCCTTCCCAGTAGATGGCGCCAGTCGAGAGGCGCGTGTCATTTTCTTGATCGTCGAGCAAGGGCACGAGATCAAACGCCCTCGGCCCTACGCGCACCTGCCATTGGACCGGATAGAGGATTCCGGTTCGCGGCGACCTCCATCGCCGGCTCGAAGTAAATGTGACATCCGCCGGTGCCAGGATTGTTACCTTGCCGTCGCTGCTTCGAAACGTCCCGCCGGCCCAGAGTGCCGCGCCCGTGGCGTCGCGCGTCCGGAAAGCCATCAGCGCGGAGCCGTCGTCCAGATTGATCCCGATCCAATCCCAACCGACGGCGCGGCTGTCAAGGTATTCACTCGACCATTCATGATCGAGCCACGCTTCGCCGCTGACGCGATCGGTGCCGCCATTGCGTGCAATGGTACCGGCGACACGCATATGCGGGATGCTGTAGTAATAGCTCGCCGCTTCTGGAGCCGGGCCCTTGCGGCTGAATCCGCTCTCGCCGTTGAGCAGCACTTCTTGCGTCGCGTACATTTGAAGGTCGAAGGAGAAGTCCTCGGCGTCGATCTTCGTCGAGTAATGATCGCCCTCGCGCCTGAGCGACCAGTTGTCTATCCACACATGAGTATCGCCCGTCGCGGCCTCTGCAAGGCCGAGGGCGGCACGGCGAATCCGCTGATCCTGCCATAGTCGACCGCGCTTCGGGTCGCTGATCGCGCAATGCGCCACCAGGAGCTGCCGCGGTGCAAAGGAGCTGGGATTGTCCTCGTCAATATTTGGTTTGGTACGAAAAAAGGTAACCTGAAATCCCAGCGACTCGCCGCTCTGGGTGGTCAGCCATCCGGTCACATACCACCACTCGGTGCGAAACTGCGGGTGGCTGCCGAAATCCGCCGGAAATATCAATGCATAAGCCGGAATGACCGGGGCGTAGGACGGATTCGCGGCCAGCGCCGCTACGGCAACACTCAACCCAGCGACGAGCGCCAGCAGCGGCCTTGCGGTGTTCACCAGTCTTCCCGCACCGCGCGCACGGCGTCTTGACTCATGGCAGCGCGGCCGCTCCAAATGGCCGTGATCGCCGCCGCGGCTACCAGAGTGACGCTGAGAACCGCGAGCTGCCAGAACGGCACGGCGAGGTCTATGCTCCAATTGAATGACTGACGATTGACCACGTACACCAACACGAGGCTCAAGATAGCGCCTAAGGCCAATCCATACGCAACGCCGAACGCGCTCAAGAGAACCCCTTCGCCGGCCAGCATCCCGATGATCTGCCTGCGCAGCATGCCGACATGGCGCAGCATGCCGAATTCCGCGCGCCGCGCGAGGGCGGTGGAACCGGCGGCAAAGCTCACACCGGTCAGACCAATGATGACCGCGATCGCCTCGAGTGCATAGGTGATTGCGAAGGCACGGTCAAAAATCTGCAAGGAGCGCTCGCGCACGGCCGTGCTGGTTAGGATCTCCACCGAATCGCCGCGCGCAAGACAGCCCCGAAGCGCCGCTTCGACGGACCCGACGGCGGCTCCATCCTTTAACCAGATCGATGCCTCGTTGGCGGCGTGATCGCCGGTTGCCTCCACATACGCCGGACGCGAAATGACGACGGCGCCGGAAGGGCGCGCATAGTCGCGCCAGATTCCGGCAATGGTGAACTGCCGCTGACGACCCGCCAACGGCAGATAGATTTGATTGCCGAGCCGATATCCGTACAGATCTTGCATCGCTTCGGAAATCCAAGCCGGATTCGCGCCCGCCGGCAGCGGCTGCGGTGCGGACTGTAGCAGCGGCAAATCGGCCGTCACCTGCGCGGAACTGGAATTGCGCGCAATCAATATCACCGCTGGACGCGCGGCGTCGAGCAGCAATTGTCGGGTCCGCCGGAACTCGATGCGCGACACGCCCGCGACCGCCTCGAGCTTTGCCTGGTCACCGGGCGGCCAATATGCCGTGTCGTTTCCCAACGGCTCGCGCAGCTGCAAATCGGCCGGCAGCAGCTTCTCCAGCCAGTGCTCGAACGACACCCGGAAGGAATACACCATGATGGCCATGGCAACCATCAGGCTGAAACTCACGATGATGGACGCCAGGCTTAACGTCGACAATCCGACGTTCTCCCGAAGCTGAGCCACGGCTGCGTCCAGCACGACTCGATGCGTGCGCGGCGCCGCCTGCAGGATCCTCACCGTCAGCGCCGGAACCAGCAGCACGGCGCCGAATAACAGCGCGGCAATCGCCAGATAACCGAATGCGGGTAGTCCGTCAACCGGTGGAAGCCTTGCCAGCAGCGCGCCGGCTGCCAACAGCGCGGTGCCCAATAGTGCGCTGGCTCTCGCAACCACGGCGTAATCGCCATCACCGCCCTTGAGCGCACGCGCCGGGGGCTGCCTGGATGCTGCGCGCGCCGGCAGCCACGCGCCGATGGCGGCGACCAGGGTGCCGATCGCAAAAAATCCCAGAACTGCCAGAGGCGCCGCGCGCAGCGATGCGCCGGCGGCATGCAGTTGGCCGTTGCCGAGATCTCCCGTCAGAAGGCGCAACATCGCAGCGGCGAGCAGCAGGCCGAGAATCACGCCGAGGAGCGAACCCAAAGCGCCGAGGGCGGCGCCTTCGCCGATCAGGGCTCGCTGCAATTGGCCGCACGTGACGCCGAGCGCCCGCAGCAGCGCCAGGGAACCGCGCCGGCGCAATACCGACAGAGATTGCGTGGAGAACACCAAGAACGCGCCGGTCCACAGCGCGACCATGGCGAGCATATTCAAGTTCACTCGGTACGCGCGCGTGACGGTGACGGCGCGGTCGCGTTCGACTTGCGGCGCAATGGCGAGGACGCCGGGCGGCAGCTTCAAACTAAGCGTGCGGCGGAACGAGTCCACGTTGATTCCGGCAGCCAAGCGCAAATCAATGCGATTCAACCGGCCGAGTTGTTGAAAGGTCCATTGCGCCGAGGCGATGTCCATGAGTCCCAGCGCTTGTGGATAGGCATCCTGCGATAAGATTCCGAGCACGCGCAGCGTCTTGGACGCGCTTCCGACCGTTATGGGCAGTAAATCGCCGCGCCTCAGTTGCAATTGCCGGGCAACGCTGCTGCTCAAATAGATGCCGTCGGGCGCGAACATTTGCAGAATATTTCCCGCCATCTCGCCGATGAGGGAGGACTGCAGGGCCGCCGCGCGAAATGGATCCACGCCCAGTACCTGGAGTGGTTCGCGGTGCCCGGGCAGCGCTACTTCGAGTTCCAACACCGGGCTTGCCACGCTGACCGCCGGGTCGCGGGCCAACTGCACGTACAATGATTCCGAAAATCCCTCGCTTGGGCCGCGTACCACGATATCGGCTTCCCCGACTAGGCGTTTCGCGGCGAGTCCAAATTCATTGAGCGCTGCGGTATTCACGAAGTAAACCGCGGCGCCCAACGCCACGCCAAGAGCAATCGCCAGTACCGTGACCAAAAGGCGTGCCGGAGATTCGCGCAGCTGCGCAAGCACAAGCACTCGCCAAATCTTAAATGCGCCGCGCGACTCCCGCGCGCCACTCAACCGCCGTGCTCCAAGGGCTGCAATCCGTGGGCGTCGAGAACCAAGATTCGATCGGCGGTGTCGGCGGCGGTGCGCGAATGCGTGATCAGTATGCCGGCGCCGGCGTTTGCCTTGACTTGCATGCGCAACAGCGCCAGTATTTGCACCGCACTGCGCGCGTCAAGATTCCCGGTGGGCTCGTCGGCCAAGAGCACGCGAGGCCGATGCACCAGGGATCGCGCTATCGCGATACGCTGCACCTCACCCCCGGACAGTTCCCGCGCGAAACGCGCCGACAGCGGCAGGATACCGACCGCCTCCATCATCTCCTGCGTCCGCAGACTGCGTTCTGGTTCCGCAATTCTCAACAGATCGAGGGGTAGGGCGACATTTTGCTGCACGCTAAGGTAGGGCAGCACATGGAAGGCTTGAAAAACGAATCCCACGCAGCGCCGGCGCAGCAGGGTCGCGGAATCATCGTCCATTGCCGATAGATCCTCGCCTTCCAGAACCACTCGACCGGAATCCGGTTTGTCTAGCCCGGCGAGTAAGTTGAGCAGCGTTGATTTGCCGACCCCGGATTCGCCCATCACGGCAAGATACTCGCCTTGTCGAAGCTCCAAATTCACGCCGTCAAAAACCGGCGGCCGGTCACGGCGGAAACGCTTGCTTAGATTCTCGAGCCGCAGAACAGCGGTATCAGCCACCATGCCCTACCGGCCTCAAGCGGCGTCGACTCCGATCACCGCCTTGACTTCCAAAAAGTCGCGCAAGCCGAATTCTCCGTACTCGCGTCCGTTGCCGGACGCCTTGAAGCCGCCGAACGGAGTCTGCATGTCGCCCGAGGCGCCGTTGAGCGCAACTTGGCCGGCCCGGATGCGGCTGCCCACGCGGCGCGCGCGCAAATTATCTTCAGACCAGACGTAGGCCGCAAGTCCATAGGGCGTGTCGTTCGCAATCTGCACCGCCTGCTCTTCGGTCTGATACGGCAGGATGCATAGCACCGGCCCGAATATCTCTTCGCGCGCGATCGTCATGTCGTTGCGTACGTTGGAGAAAATCGTCGGTTTGACGAAGAAGCCCTTGCTCAATCCATCGGGACGCCCGGTGCCCCCGGTTATAAGAGTCGCGCCCTCGGCGATGCCTTTTTCGATATACCCTTCGACACGATCGAATTGCAGTTTGGAAACGACCGGACCCACCGATGTTTTGTCCGATGCGGGATCGCCGACCACCACCGTCGCCGCGACGCGCTTGGCGATGGCCTCCACTTCGGCCATTTTCGCCGCTGGGACCAGCATGCGCGTCGGCGCATTGCAGGACTGGCCCGAGTTTTGGAACACGTGCAGCACGCTTTGTTTGACTGCGCGTTCGAAATTGGCGTCATCGAGCAAGACATTCGGCGATTTACCGCCCAACTCCTGATGCACGCGCTTGACGGAAGCAGCGGCATTGCGCGCCACTTCCGTGCCGGCGCGAGTCGAGCCGGTAAAGGACACCATGTCGATGTCGCGATGCGAGGACAGCGGCGCCCCCACATGGATGCCGTCGCCGTTGATCAGATTGAAAACGCCTTTCGGCACGCCGGCCTCATGCATGACCTTGGCCCACAGGATTGCGCTGAAGGGCGAATATTCCGACGGCTTCAGCACCATGGTGCAGCCCGCGGCCAACGCCGGCACCACTTTCGCCGCGACTTGATTCATGGGCCAATTCCACGGGGTGATCAAGGCACAGACCCCGACGGGCTCTTGCACCAGCCGAGTCGTTCCGCGCAACTCCTCGAATTTGAAGCTCTGCAGGACTTCGATCATGGCGCTGATATGGCCCACGCCGATGCGGGTTTGCGATCCTTTGGCGAGCGTCATGGGGGCGCCCATTTCCGTGGATATCGCCTGGGCGATGTCGTTGTAGTGGGCCTTGTAGGCGGCGAGAATCCGCTCCAGCAGTGCCAGGCGTTCTGCCGGCGAGGTGCGCGAATAGGCGTCGAACGCGTGCCGTGCCGCCGCAACCGCGCGATCCACATCTTTCGCGCCCCCCATGGAAATGACGCCCGCGACATCTTCGGTGGCCGGGTTGATCACCTTGAATTCCTTGGGTTCGACCGGATCCACCCAAGCACCATCGATATAAAACTGCCGATTGTCGTACGTCATTTCAAGGGTCCTCGACGATTGCTGATCACTCGCCGGTATTCTACTCGCCGGGTGTCTGCGGGCAACGACGTTTCGCCGGCGGCCGGCGCGGATATAAGGAATTCTGGCCTGTTTTACGCGCAAGGTCGCAGTCTGCCGATTGCATAATTGCTAGTCTCATGAATGAAATCGGCCATGAGATCGCATTTATGCCTGGTATCGGAAAGCTGCTCTTGCTGCTCGGCGATCGCCCGGTAGGGTAAAATCACCTGTATGAGCGCGCCAAAGCAATCTGTCACCGTCGTTGAACGAGTCAAAACCCATGGAGACGGGCGCGGCAGCGTGTTCGAACCCTTGACCGACGATGAAATTGCAAGCCAGAAGAACGTGCACGTGGTATTGACCCAACCCAATGAAGTACGTGGCAATCACGTTCACCGGGTTGCGGTGGAAACCACGACCGTGGTCGGTCCGTGCTTGGTCCGCCTCAAGGAAGCGGGCACGATTCGCGACCTGCAAATACCGGCAGGGGAGGTATGGCGTTTGATTATTCCGCCCGGTGTGGTGCACGCGTTTCGCAATACCGGAGATATCCCCATGGTGCTGATCTCATTCAGCACCGTAGTGCACGACCCGATGGGGTCGGACTCGCGGCGGGAGCAGATTCTGTAGCTGGCGAGCTCCAGTCGCTTAAATAATTCTGCAGGCTTCGCCGAAGGACAATCGCGGGTTGCGCGGAAACAAGAGCTCGGCGGAGCCATACCCAAGCGCGCAAATAAAATTCGACTTCACCGAAGTGCCGGCAAAAAAAGCCTGATCGACTTTCGCGTTGTCGAATCCCGACATGGGGCCGCAATCGAGACCGAGCGAGCGAGCCGCCAACATCAGGTACGCCCCCTGCAAGGTTGCATTGCGCATCATGTGCACCTGGCCGGCGGGGCCCTTGAACAGATTCGCCATCTCGGGCCTTTGCGGAAACAAGGCCGGGATTTTCTCGTAGAATTTCTCGTCCATGCCGATGATCGCCGTGACCGGCGCTTGCTCCACCTTGACCACGTTTCCTGGACTGACACAGCTTACCAGCGTCGCTTTGGCCTCCGGGTTCGAGACGAACACAAAGCGCGCGGGGCAGCAGTTGCCCGATGTGGGACCCCATTTCAGCAATTCATAGACCGCCCGCAGCGTCTCCTCCGGGACGGCTTGCGGCGTCCATCGATTGTAGGAGCGTGCCTCGCGAAACAAAGTATCGAGCGCCGCGCCGTCCAGTGCCTCTTTTCTCACGACCTGTCCTTGCTTTGAATTTCGATTTCATGGCCCCGTTTGAAATCTCGGATGTGCTTTTCCATCCAAGCGCGTGCCGTGTCGCTGCGCCGCAGGCGGATCGCAGCGGTAATTTTGCTCTGCGCGTCCTGGATGCGGGCGCGCGCTTGCGGTACGCGATCGATCATCTGCGTCAGCGCCGGCGCAAGCAGCAGATTGAGCGGAGCCTGCGACAGCGCCAGGACTTGATTTCCGCTTGCCGCGGCTACCGCAGTGAAGAAATCAACGACGGCGGACACGGCCGCCTCGGTATCGGCGGCATCGCGCTTGAAGCGCGCGGCGGCGCGCTTCAGCACTTGGAGCTGGGCGCCGCTGCGCCGCGCGGCCGCGTACTGCGCGGCTGCCGGCTCGATCGCCATCATCGCTTCCCACAATTCGAGAAATGTCACGTCGTGCAATGCGAGGGCGCGGCTTACGCCGGAGCTGACGCGCCGCGGCTCCGGGCGGGTCACGCGCAATCGCTTGCGGCCGCGCCCGCGGCCGAGCAGCCCTTGGGTTTCCAGTTCGCGAATGGCCTCGCGAACGGTGGATCGATTGACGCCGAACTGGCGTGCCAGGTCCGTTTCGGACGGAAGGGGATCGCCCGTGCGAAGCGAGCGGCCGACAATTCTTTGCTCAATGAGATTCGCTATTTGGCGGTAGGCCGGGTGATCATCCAAGGGTTCGAACAGATCGGTCACGGCGACTCTCCGAACAGTTCGCGGCCGATCAGCATGCGGCGTATCTCGGAGGTGCCGGCGCCTATTTCGTAGAGCTTGGCGTCGCGCAACAATCTGCCTGTCGGGTAATCATTGATGTAGCCGTTGCCGCCTAACAATTGGATTGCATCCAAAGCGGCGCGGGTGGCCGCTTCGGCGCAAAACAAAATGCATGCCGCGGCATCCTTGCGGGTCGAATCGGCGCGATCGCAAGCGGCGGCAACGGTATAGGCGTAGCTGCGGCACGCGTTCATCGAGGCGTACATGTCGGCCAGCTTGCCTTGCACGAGTTCGAAGGTGCCGATTGGAGTGCCGAACTGCCGCCGTTCGCGAACATAGGGAACGGCGACATCCAGTGCCGCCGCCATGATTCCCAAGGGACCGCCGGAAAGCACCACGCGTTCATAGTCCAAACCGCGCATCAACACTTTGACGCCCTGATTCTCGCTTCCCAATAGATTTTCGACGGGCACCTCGCAGGCATCGAACACCAGCTCGCTGGTGCTGGAGCCGCGCATACCCAATTTGTCCAGCTTCTGCGCCGGGGCGAAGCCCTTGAATTCCTTTTCGATGATAAAGGCGCTGATGCCGCGAGCGCCTGCTTCGGGACTGGTCTTGCCGTAGACCACCAATACATCGGCTTCCGGGCCGTTAGTGATCCACATCTTGCGGCCGTCGAGCACGTATCGATCGCCGCGCTTCACGGCCTTCAGCTGCATGGACACCACATCAGAACCGGCCCCGGGTTCCGACATGGCCAGCGCGCCCACATGCTCGCCGCTGATGAGCTTCGGCAGGTAGCGGCGCTTTTGCGCCTCGGTCGCATTCAGCGCAAGTTGATTGACGCACAGGTTCGAATGCGCACCGTAACTCAAGCCGACCGCCGCGCAAGCGCGCGAGATCTCCTCCATTGCAACGATGTGCGCCAGGTAGCCTAGCCCGGCGCCGCCGTCCTCAGGCTTGACTGTCAGCCCCAAGAGCCCGAGGTCACCGAGCTCGCGCCACAGATCCCGCGGGAACAGATTGCTGCGGTCGATTTCATTGGCGCGGGGCGCGATTCGCTCCTGCGCGAATCGACGCACCTGATCGCGCACGGCATCGATGTCCTCACCAAGTCCGAAACTGAACTCGCGGTAGGCGGACGCTGCCATTGTCACGGGCCCCCAAGGTGTTGGATAATCGGACTGTCGGACGATTTTGCCACTGCAGCGGCAATAAAGACAATGGCGGACACCAAGCACAATGGCCACGATCGCCTCGAAAATCGACACACGATCCCAGGATTTTGCCGACAACAGCGCCGCCATGCGATCGCAAGTGCAGGAGCTTCGAACCGCACTGCAGCGCAATGCGCGCGGCGGCAGCGAAGCGGCGCGCGATAAGCACACGCGAGCAGGCAAGCTGCTGGCGCGCGAGCGCATCGATGCATTGCTCGATCCCGGTTCGCCGTTTCTGGAGCTGTCCGCGCTGGCGGCGCAGGGCGTCTACGGCGAGGAACTGCCCGGAGCGGGCTTGATAACGGGCATCGGCCGCGTTTCGGGCCGCGAATGCATGGTGGTGGCAAACGATCCCACGGTTAAGGGCGGGACCTACTACCCCTTGACGGTCAAGAAGCACCTGCGCGCTCAGGAAATCGCCGGCGAAAATGCCTTGCCGTGCATCTATCTCGTCGAGAGCGGCGGTGCGTTCCTGCCGAAGCAGGACGAGGTATTTCCGGACCGCGAGCACTTTGGCCGAATATTCTTCAATCAGGCCAGACTCTCCGCGCAGGGGATCGCCCAGATTGCCGTGGTGCACGGATCGTGCACGGCCGGCGGCGCCTATGTGCCGGCGATGTCGGATCACGCGGTGATCGTGCGCAATCAAGGCCGCGTATTTCTGGCAGGGCCACCGCTCGTCAGGGCTGCCACGGGTGAGGAGATCGACGCCGAGTCCCTCGGCGGCGCGGACGTGCACTGCCGCCGCTCGGGTGTGACCGACTACTACGCCGAGAGCGACCTTCACGCGCTGGCGTTTGCGCGGCGCGCGGTGGCTCGCTTGCGCCGGCCGGCGGCGGCGCCCGCCGCAGCTTGCAGCGAGCCGGCATACGGTGCCGCCGAGCTCTATGGAATCATCCCGCAGAATTCGCGTAAGCCCTACGATGTGCGGGAAATCATCGCGCGCCTTGTCGACGGCTCGCAATTCGACGAATTCAAAGCGCTATACGGTGCGACCCTGGTCTGCGGATTTGCGGACATATACGGATGCACGGTCGGAATATTGGCCAACAACGGCATTTTGTTTTCCGAGAGCGCCCTGAAGGGCACGCACTTCATCGAACTTTGTTGTCGCGAGGGATTTCCTCTGATCTTCCTACAGAACATCGCCGGATTCATGGTGGGGCAAGCGGCGGAGGCGGGCGGCATCGCCAAGGACGGCGCGAAATTGGTGACGGCGGTCGCGTGCGCTTCGGTGCCTAAATTCACGATCGTCATCGGCGGCAGCTTCGGTGCCGGCAACTATGCCATGTGCGGGCGCGCCTACGGTCCGCGATTCTTGTTTCAATGGCCGAATGCACGCACCTCGGTGATGGGCGGAGAACAGGCCGCCCGCGTATTGGCGACCATCAAACGTGAAGCCTTGGAGCGTGCCGGGAAAGCCTTCAGCGAGGCCGAGGAAGAGCGGCTGAAGATGCCGATTCGCGAACAATTCGAGCGGCAGGGGCATCCATTCTATGCCTCGGCGCGCCTCTGGGACGACGGCGTGATCGATCCGCTCGATACGCGCCGCGTGCTGGGTCTGGCGTTGGCACTGACCAAGAGTCAGGACGGCGTCCCGACCCGGTACGGCATATTTCGAATGTGAAGACATGTTGCCAAGACGCCTGCTAGTCGCCAATCGAGGCGAAATCGTCTGCCGCATCGTGCGTACCGCTCGGCGCTTGGGGGTTACTACGATAGCCGTGTACTCGGACGCCGATCGAGGCGCGCGACACGTGCGCCTCGCCGATGAGGCATATCGTCTTGGCCCGTCCCCGGCGGCCGAAAGCTACCTCGACATCGCGCGGGTGGTTGCGTTGGCGCGGCGTGTGGGCGCCGACGCCGTGCACCCGGGTTACGGCTTTCTCTCGGAGAACGCTGCATTCGCGCAGGCCTGTGCCGATGCGGGCCTCCTCTTCATCGGGCCGCCGGCCTCCGCTATCAGCGCCATGGGGTCCAAAAGCGCGTCGAAGGCCGCCATGGCCGCCGTCGGGGTGCCGGTCGCGCCGGGTTATCACGGTGCGGAGCAATCTGCGGAGCGCCTGCGCAGCGAGGCCGAGCGTGTCGGATTTCCCTTGATCATCAAGGCCAGCGCCGGCGGCGGCGGCAAAGGCATGCAGGTGGTGCGGTCGGCCGCGGAGGTGCCTGCGGCGATCGAATCGGCACAGCGGCTGGCGCGCACGGCATTCGCGGATGATCGCTTGCTTTTGGAGCGGTACTTTCCGCGTGCCCGCCACGTCGAAGTGCAGGTGTTCGCAGACTCGCACGGGCAAGTTCTCGCTCTGTACGATCGTGATTGCTCGGTGCAGCGCCGGCATCAAAAGATCATCGAGGAGGCGCCGGCGCCGGGCCTGCGCGACGAGGTGCGTGCCGGCATGGCGCAGGCCGCGGTCACTGCCGCCCGCGCGGTCGGCTACGTGGGTGCGGGAACGGTCGAGTTTTTGCTGGACGAGAAACAGCATTTCTACTTTATGGAAATGAATACCCGGCTGCAGGTGGAGCACCCGGTAACGGAACTGATCACGGGTATCGATCTGGTCGAATGGCAGCTGCGCATCGCGCAGGGCGAGGCGTTGCCGAAGCGCCAGGAAGAGATCGCGCTGCATGGGGCGGCCGTCGAGGCGCGTCTGTATGCGGAAGATCCGTCGCACGGCTATCTACCGAGCGTCGGCCGAATCGGTCACTTGCGCTGGCCGGCTGCTGCTGCCGCGCTACGGTTGGATAGCGGCGTCGACGCAGGCGATGATGTGTCACCGTTCTACGATCCCTTGTTGGGCAAGATCGCCGCATGGGGCGAATCGCGCACCGAGGCGTGCGATCGGCTGCGCGAGGGGCTCGTGAGCCTCGAGATTACCGGGGTGACCACCAATCGCGCGCTGCTGAGCAGTATTCTCGCCGACGAAGAGTTCCGCCGCGGCGCAGTCGCGACGAATTTTCTCGACGTCCGCCGCGAACGATTGGTTTTCGGGGAGCCTAAGGCCTTGCCTGAGGACTATGTGCTGGCCGCGACTTGGTGCGCGACTCGGCAGATCGATCCTGCCGCGTTGTGGTCCGGCAGCAGCGGCTGGCGGTTGGCTGCTCCGGCCTGCACCCGCTGGCGGTTTGGGGAATTCGCAGTGACCGTTACGGAATCCGCGCCGCGGGAGTACGTGGCCCGCATGGACAAGCAGGAATACCCGGTACGGCTCATCGGACGCAGCGCGCAATCGCTGCACGTCGAGCTATCGGGACAGTCGCGGCGGCTCAACATCCTGGCGACTGGCGGGGAATTGCATCTGTTCGGGCGCGAAGGCCACGTGCGATTGCACTTGACCGAAACCGAGGATGCGTTGCAAGTCAGCGCCCATGCGGACGAAGGATCCTTGCTGACACCGCTGCCGGGAACGGTTGTCGCGGTGCATGTGAGCACCGGTCAACGGGTCTCGCGCGGGGCCGCGCTGGTGACCGTCGAAGCCATGAAAATGGAGCACACGTTGACTGCGCCCATCGACGGAGTGGTCACGCGCATCCCATTCGCGCTGGCGGATCGGGTGGCCGCCGGAGCCATCCTGGTCGAGCTGGCGCCAATTGACGACTAGGCAACCTGCGCGTCAGCGGCGCTCAACGTAGGCAGCGTTACTTTGAAGCGAGTCTCGTGTCCCAGCAGGCTGGCGAGTGCAATTCTGCCGCCGGCCTCGTGCACGTAGCGGCGCACCAAGGACATCCCGGCCCCATGCACCGCATCGCCGGGTGAATCCGCGATCGTCGTGTAGCCGGACCTGAATATCAATTTAATTGCCTGGCGATCCCGCAGCCTGGCAGCGGTCTCCGCGGTGAGCAGCCCTTTCGCGATGGCGGTGGCGCGTACCTGATCCGGATCGAGTCCGCCCCCGTCGTCCTGAAATAACAGCTCGAAGCTGTCGTCCGGCAGAGATTTGAACTCCAGGCGCAGGGTGCCGTGCGGCGGCTTGGCGGCGGCCTGGCGCGCTTGGGGCGTCTCGATGCCGTGCATGACGGAATTGCGAATCAGCTGGATGGCGATGTTCTTGACCGCTGCCTGATATTTTGGCGGCACCAATTGCAAGCCGGTGCACTCGAGGACGACCGTCTTGGAGTGCTCTTGAGCAACGTGGTCGGTGAGCACCATCAGCGTGTTTTCCAGACTACCCGCCTGTGCTATGCGCTGCGTGCTGCGCGCGGCGGCCATTTCCGCGACGAAGCGGGGCGCATCAATAATTTGTGTACCGTTGTCCGTCATGCGCGGCCCCGGCGGCGGCGCCTCGCTCTGCGCGACGGGTCCGGCTTGCGCAGTGAGCGAGCGCAGCAACGCGAAGTGACCGTAAAGTTGATCGAGCTTTACCGCGAGCGGGAGAAAGTCACTGCCGCTCAGCGCGCTGCGGGTACGCAGCTCCTGCAGCGAGTCTTCGAAGAGCCGTGCCGCCGTTTCCAGCGCCGTTAGTTTGAGCGCCGCGCCATCCTTTCTGACTCGATCGACCTCGCCCAAAGTCTCTTCCAGCTTCTCGCGAAACGCCTTTTGCTCGCGTGCCGGCTTTTTCAACACCGCGTTGATCGCCTTCATCGAGGCGTCAGTTTTGTGCAAGAATGCGGCGAAACGCGCTCCGCCGTTCTGCAAAACGCTGCGTAGAATCTCGGCCTGGGTGTGCAGTTGCGCCCGCAAGTCTTCCAGTTCGCGCGCGGTTTGTACACGCGTCGTAATATCGGTGACGCTCACCAGCCAAACGTAGGGATCTTCAGGAGCATCCATCTTGGTGAATTCGAATGCGTAGTGTGCGGTCGCGAAGGAGCCGTCGAGGTTCGGCAGGCGCACCTCGACGTCCTGCAGCGGATTCGAATCGCCAGGCGCGGCGTGAGGCGTGGAAGCGAGCAGGCGGGCAATCTGATTGCGCACCGACGCGAGAGTCTTCGCATTGACGATGGGCTCGAGCAATTTATCAAAGATCAAATCGGCGAAATTCTGGCGCCGAAACAGTGTGGCAAGCGACTGCGACACTTGCGGCAGCAGCCGGCCGTCGGCATCGAGGAACAACAGGCCCTGTGCCGTAGTCTTGAGAATTGCTTCGCTTAGCCGGTCGCCGGCGCCGATCGGCTCCTGCTTTACGCGCTCGGAACGCTTGAAGCTCATGAACATGGATCAACAGGGTGCCAAACCCTTCATCAGGGGGGCTTGATCAGTGTCACAGCCTAGTCCGCGCGGCAACAGTCCTGCACCGAGGTGGGACGCGAATGTGACGCCCGTCACAGGGCGAGGCTCAAGCGACGGCGGCGACCAGGGGACCCAAATCCGCCAACAGCTCGTCGGCGGAAGCATAGCGGCTGTGCAGTTGCTTGGCCATCAACCGATCGAGCAGCACTTGCTGCGCGGCGACGGCGGGCGGCAGAGTCGGCACGGGCGAACTGGACTGCTGCGCCATGATGGCCATGGCGCTGCGGCCGCTGTAGGGCTTCTGACCGGTCAGCATCTCGTAGAACATGACGCCCAGGCTGTAAAGATCCGTGCGCGCGTCCACGCGTTGCCCCTGCGCTTGCTCTGGACTGATGTAGTAGGGGGAGCCGAGCACTTGACCGGCGCCGGTCGTTCCGGCTTCGTCCATGGAACGGCGCGCCAGGCCGAAGTCGATGAGAACCGGTGAATTATCGTCTCGCAACATGACATTGGCGGGCTTGAGATCGCGGTGCAAAATACCGAATACGTGGATGACACGCAGCGCCTCGGCGATGGCGCGCAGATAGTACAGGCTCTCCTCCGTGCTGAGAGGATTACGCAACCGATCGCGCAAGTCGCCGCACGGAAAGTATTCCATGGCCAGATACAGGTGCTGCGGCAGCGTGCCAAAGTCGTAGATTTCGGCGATCGAGCGGTGAGCGATGCTCGATATGATCTCGTATTCCCGCTGGAAACGCTCCGCATCATCCAGCTCGCGCGAGCTCGTGCCGCGATTCATGACCTTGAGCACGACATTGCGCCGCTGGCGTTCGCTCCTGGCGAGGAAAACGGACGAGAAATTACTGGTGGCGATCTCCTTGAGGATCGAATAACCGGGGACCTGAATGGAGGGCCCGTCGCCGCCGGGAGCGATGACGGCGTTGGCGGCGCTCGCCGCCGCGCGGCGCTTCGCACACGCCTCCGTGATCGCGGTCAGCAGGGTGTCGCGCGTGATCCGCGCCAACGGTAAATAGTCCTTCGCGCCGTTTCTCATGGCGCGGACGGCGCTGAGTTCGTCGCCGTTTTCCGCCAGCAAAATGCAGTACAGGCTGGGCTTAGCCCGCAGCATTTTCATCATGTGATTCAGAACGGCGTTGGCGCGCGCTTCATCGGCAAAATCGGCTTGCAGGATAACCGCGTCGGGTTCGCGGCTGTCGAGAAACTGGCTTAAGGTGGCGGACTCCCCGGCAGGCACGGTGGTGACGTCGGCATCCGGCCAATGACTGGTCATATGGTGGGTCAGCCATTGCAGGCGTTTGGTGTCGCCACCCACCACCAGCAGGATTGGGCCGGTCTGGTCTGCCATAGGAACTGATCTGCTATAAGGATACCCAGACTAGCCCTTGATGCGCCTCCTTGGCCCGTCGGGATTTCACATTTCTGGCTGCCTGGCCGGTTTCTGCCGCCCAAAAGGCGCGTGTCCCAAAAATGACCGGCATTTTGACTGGAAAATTGAAACCAACGACCCGATTTAGGGGTCTGTAGACACTGTTAGGTCAACCCTTTGTAGAGGACGAATTTCAATGGGAAGTATCAGAACTTGGTCGCTCGCGCTGCTCGCGGGTATCTTTGTTGTGATTGTCGCTCATCAGCGCTCCGATGCCGAGTCGGGACCGGCAACGTCGGCTCCGATCGCCGCCGCTGCGACCGCCGGTCCGCCGGCGCCCACGCCCGGTCGGGTGAGCGGCCTGCCTGATTTCTCCGAGCTGGTTGCCGCCAATGGCGCGGCCGTCGTGAATATCAGCGTGACGGAAAAAGCGCGGCGAGTCTCCGACTCGAGCGAGCAGGGGGAGAGCGACGATCCGCTGTCGCAATTTTTCCATCGCTTCAATATGCCGAACCCCGAGCACATGCCGCCCACCCACGGCATCGGTTCGGGGTTCATTGTGAGCTCCGATGGATATGTGCTCACCAACGCGCATGTGGTAGCCGACGCCTCCGAGGTGACGGTCAAGCTCACCGATCGACGGGAATTCGCGGCCAAGGTGATCGGCGTGGACAAGCGCAGCGACATCGCGCTCGTTAAAATCGCCGCGACCGGTTTGCCCACGGTGCGTTTCGGCGATTCCTCGCGGCTGCGGCCCGGCCAGTGGGTGATCGCAATCGGCTCGCCGTTCGGCTTTGAAAACAGCGTCACCGCGGGTGTCGTCAGCGCCACGGCGCGCTCGCTGCCGGATGAGAACGGCGGCGGCGCAAACTCGGACGTGCCGTTCATTCAGACCGATGCGGCCATCAATCCCGGTAACTCCGGTGGACCGCTCTTCAATCTTGACGGTCAAGTGATCGGCATCAACGCGCAGATCTACAGCCGCACGGGCGGCTACATGGGCATGTCCTTCGCGATCCCCATCGACCTGGCCTTGAACGTGAAAGATCAGCTCATGAGCAAGGGCAAGGTGAGCCGCAGCCGAATCGGCGTGGGGGTGCAGGACATTAATCAGCAGCTGGCGCAGACTTTTGGACTGGGCAAGCCGCACGGCGCTCTGATCAGCTTCGTCGAGCCGAAGAGCCCTGGGGAGCGGGCGGGATTGAAACCGGGTGACGTGATCATCAGTGTCAATGGGCGCAATATCGACCATTCCTGGGATTTGCCCCCGGTCATCGAGGAGCTTCCGCCCGGCACAATGGCGACTCTCGATATTTGGCGCGACCGCAAGGCCACCGAGATCGGCGTCAAGACCGTATTGCTGGACGATGAACCGGCGCAGGCGGCGCGAGCCACTACCAGCGAGGACGGTGGCGGTAGACTGGGATTGGCGGTTAGACCCCTTAATCCCAATGAACAGCAGGAACTGCACACTCGCGGCCGCTTGGTGGTGGAGGACGTGACCGGGCCTGCGCTCGCAGCCGGGTTGCAGGCAGGCGATGTGGTCCTGGGCGTCAATGGTTCGGGCGTGGCGACGGTGGCGGACCTGAAGCGCGAGGTCGCGCGAGCCGGGCACAGTGTTGCCCTGTTGATCCAGCGTGAGAATGCGCAGATTTACATTCCGGTCGATTTGGGATGACGCGCCGCGATTAATCATATCTAATCGCGGCGATGCAAAGCGCCACCCCCTTATTTTCCAGTGTTGAAGCACAGGCCGCCGGCTCCCCGCCGGCGGCGTTCCTGCCGACCACACGCGCCGAAATGGCGGCGCTCGGTTGGCAGCAGTGCGATGTCATCATCGTCACCGGCGACGCCTACGTGGATCACCCGAGCTTCGGCATGGCGATCATCGGGCGGGTATTGGAGGCGCAGGGATTCAAAGTCGGCATCATCGCGCAGCCGGATTGGCGCAGCACCCGTGATTTCGAGGTGCTGGGCGCGCCGCGCCTGTTTTTTGGGGTGACGGGCGGCAATATGGACTCGATGGTGAATCGCTATACGTCCGATCGACGGGTGCGTAGCGACGATGCCTACACCCCGGGCGGGGCCGGAGGCCGGCGACCCGACCGCTGCGTCATCGTCTATTCACAGCGAATTCGCGAGGCATTCAAGGCCGTACCGATCGTTCTGGGCGGCATCGAAGCCAGTCTGCGGCGCATTGCGCACTTCGACTATTGGTCGGAAACGGTGCGCCGCTCCGTGCTGCTGGACTCGAAGGCCGATCTTCTGGTGTACGGCAATGCGGAACGGCAGATCGGCGAGATTGCGCAGCAGCTGCGCGCGGGTTCCACCTTAGGCGAGCTCACCAATTTACGCGGCACGGCGTTCTTGCGGCGCGGCATGCCGGCAGATTGGGTGGAAATCGACTCGAGCGAGGTGGACACGCCGGGGCCCTTGAGTCCGCCGATCGATCCCTATGCGTCGGAGAGCGATCGCAAGAGCACTCTGGCGGCGGGGGCGCCCAACGTGGTCAAATTTTTCCGCAAAGTGCCGAATGCGCAGCGCGAACGCAGCGTCATTCGGATCCCCTCGTTCGAGCAGGTGAGCGCAGATGCCGTGCTGTACGCGCACGCCTCGCGGATTTTGCACCTCGAGTCCAACCCCGGTAATGCCCGCGCGCTGGTGCAGAGGCATGGGGGCGTGGAGCTTTGGCTGAATCCGCCGCCGATCCCATTGACCACCGACGAGATGGACGCGATTTACGAATTGCCGTATGCACGCCGCCCGCATCCCGCGTACGGCAGTGCGAAAATTCCCGCATATCACATGATTCGATTTTCAGTGGCGATTCAACGCGGTTGTTTCGGCGGCTGTACGTTTTGTTCGATCACCGAGCACGAAGGCCGAATCATCCAAAGCCGCTCCGAGGATTCGGTGGTGCGCGAAATCGAAACTATTCGCGATAAGGTGCCGGGTTTCACGGGGGTGATATCGGACTTGGGCGGCCCGACCGCGAACATGTACCGTCTGCATTGCAAGAGCGCCGCCATCGAGTCGGCGTGCCGCCGGCCATCCTGCGTGTTTCCGGCCGTGTGCCCGAATCTCAATACGGATCATGCCCCGCTCATCAACTTGTACCGCCGCGCGCGCAGTCTCAAGGGCGTGAAAAAGGTGTTGATCGCCTCCGGCGTTCGCTACGACCTCGCGATCGAATCGCCCGAGTACGTCAAGGAACTGGCTACCCATCACACGGGCGGCTACTTGAAAATCGCGCCCGAGGCGATCGGCGACGGCCCTCTGTCGAAGATGATGAAACCGGGAGTCGGTGCATATTACAAGTTCAAGGAATTGTTCGATAAGTACTCGAAATTAGCCGGCAAGGAACAGTACCTCATTCCTTATTTCATCGCGGCTCACCCGGGCACCCGCGATCAGGACATGCTGGAACTCGCCGTGTGGTTGAAGAAGAACGGCTTTCGCGCCGATCAGGTCCAGGCTTTCCTGCCTTCGCCGATGGCAACCGCCACCGCGATGTATCACTCGGGCAAGAATCCGCTGAAACGCATTACGCGAGGCAGCGAAGAGGTCGTGATTCCGAAGGGTATAAAAGTGCGCCGCTTGCACAAAGCCTTCCTGCGTTATCACGATCCGGAAAACTGGCCGATCCTTCGCGACGCCTTGAAGCGCATGGGCCGCGCCGACTTGATTGGTAACGGCAAGCATCATTTGATTCCTGCATACCAGCCCGTGGGCGCAGGAAGGCGCGGCGGCACCGCGCGCGCGGTGGGCCTGCTGCCGTTTCGAACCCAGCATACCGGCCTGCCGAAATCCGGCAATCGGCGCGGCCGGCCATAAGGGTCTTACGGAATCGCTTGCTAGCCTCCCCGGGGTGCGATTAAAGTTCTGGGCTGTCCAGCGGTTTCCCGCCGCGATTCATCAACTTAACTGTCTATTGGGAGCGGCGCAAACCGCCTGAGGGAAGGGCGCGTGTGAAGTATGGATAAATGGATCGTACAAAAATTCGGCGGCTCCAGCGTCGCCGACGCTGACTGTTTCCGCCGCGTCGCCGACATAGTCGAGGCCTCGCCGAATGCGCGTGAAGCCGTCGTGCTATCCGCCTGCCGCGGCGTGACCGACGCGTTGCTCGATTTGGTGTCCCTGGCGGAGCGCCCCGACGGCGATTTTATGCCGATCATCGAAGCGCTCAAGACACGGCACATGGCGCTGGCCGGAGCCTTGGTGTCGAAGGCGGCATACGACAGCTATTGCCTGAAGCTGGATCAGGATTGCCGGGACATCACCGGCATGTTGCAAACCGTGCGTCTCATCCGCTCATCGACCTATTCGATGCGGGACGTGATCGCCGGGTACGGTGAAATTTGGTCGACGCGGCTGTTCACGCCCTTTCTGCGCGAGCGCGCCCGGATCAAGGGCGATATCGTGTGGATCGACGCGCGCCAGGTCATCATCGTCGAATGGGGACCTCTCGGGCCCGCCGTTCAATGGACAGCGAGCGAAACCAACCTTCACGGCCTCCTGCCGCGAGGTTTTTCCGGCCGCTTGATCGTGACCGGCTTCGTCGCGACCACGATCAAGGGGAATCAGACCACCCTGGGCCGCAATGGCAGCGATTTTTCCGGTTCCATCTTCGGCGCGTTGCTCGGCGCGGCTAAAATCGTCATATGGACCGACGTCGACGGTGTGCTGTCGGCCGATCCTCGACTCGTGCCGAATGCGCAGGTCATCGATCAGCTGTCCTACAACGAGGCCATGGAGCTTGCTTACTTCGGCGCCAAAGTGATCCATCCGCAGACCATGGCGCCGGCCGTGGCGCGCGATATCCCGATCTATATCCGCAATACCTTCGCGCCGCACAAGCCGGGCACCTTGATTTGCGCGAATCCCGTCTCGGCACTGAAGGTCAAGGGCATTACGACGATCGATCGGGTGGCGCTCGTCAACCTCGAAGGCGCCGGCATGATCGGGGTGCCCGGCACGGCGCACCGCCTGTTCGGCGCGCTGCATGACTCAGGCATTTCGGTGATCTTGATCTCGCAAGCCAGTTCGGAGCACTCGATCTGCTTCGCCATTCCGGAGGCGCAGGCCGTGCGCGCGGAGGAGGCGGTGCGGCAGGCGTTCGATACGGAATTGCGCGACGGTCAGATTCAGCACGTGGATGTAACCTTGGGCCTGAGCATTCTCGCCGTCGTCGGCGACGGTATGGCCGGCGCCCACGGTGTTGCCGCTAAGGTGTTTAATTCGCTGGGATCCGCGTCGATCAGCGTACGAGCCATCGCCCAGGGCGCCTCCGAGCGCAATATTTCAGTGGTCGTGGACGGCAAGGCCGCCGCCAAAGCCCTGCGGGCCGTGCACGCGGCGTTTTATTTGTCGCCGAACACGCTCTCCATCGGCTTGATCGGCCCCGGCACCGTCGGCCGCGTTCTGCTGGCGCAGATTGCGAGTCAGATCGCGCGCCTGCGCGCGTTGAACCTGGATTTGCGGGTGCGCGGCATAATGAGCTCGACGCGCATGCTGCTCGAAGAGTCCGCAATCGATCTCGATCACTGGGTCGAGCGTCTCGCTGCGGCCGGAGAGCCGCCGGACCTTGAAAAGTTCACGAACCACATTCAGGCGGATTACATTCCGCACGCGGTCATGATCGACTGCACTGCCAGCGCCGAGATCGCCACGCAGTATCGCGGATGGCTGGCGCGCGGTATTCATGTGGTGACGCCCAATAAGAAGGCGAATAGCGGGCCGCTGCCGTATTACCGCGCAATGCAAGAGGCCAAGCGCGCGGCGGGTACCCATTATCTCTATGAGGCCACCGTGGGCGCCGGTTTGCCCGTCATCCACACTTTGCGGGACTTGCATGGCACCGGCGATGAGGTCACCCGTATCGAGGGAATCTTTTCCGGCACGCTGGCGTACCTCTTTAATGTATTCGACGGCCGCGAGTCCTTCTCATCGATCGTCCGCGAGGCGAAGCTCAAAGGCTATACCGAGCCGGATCCGCGCGACGACCTGTCGGGCATGGACGTCGCACGCAAGCTAATCATTTTGGCGCGAGAGATGGGCTTGACCTTGGAAATGTCGGATGTGCAAGTCGCCGGACTGGTGCCGGCGGCGCTCGAGAATTGCAACATCGCGGAGTTTATGGAGCGCCTGTCGGAATTCGACGCCGCCATGACGGCCGCGCTCGCGGAGGCCAACCGGCAGAATCAGGTTCTTCGCTACGTCGGGCGGATCGACGCCGGCAACGCGACCGTGGGATTGACGCGGTTGGACGCGAAGCACCCGTTCGCGAACATTGCGCTCACCGACAATGTGGTGCGTTTTGCGACGCGTCGCTATTGTGACAACCCGCTGATCGTGCAAGGACCGGGCGCCGGACCCGAGGTCACGGCCGGCGGAGTATTCTCAGATCTGCTGCGGTTGTCCGCTTATCTGGGCGCCCGTCTTTAGAACAAGCCACTTAAGGATATCCCGTGCTGACCGACGTTACCGCCTTTGCACCCGCCACTGTAGCCAATGTGGGAATTGGCTTCGACATTCTGGGGCACACGGTGGAGGCCGTCGGCGATCGTGTGCGTCTGCGCAGAATCGAGGAACCGGTCGTGCGCATTCGCTCGATCACCGGAATTGCCGGAGAGCTGCCGGTAGAGCCGCAGCACAATACGGCAGGCCGTGCGGTGCAATCCATGCATGCGGCGCTGGGACTGGATTACGGCTTTGAGATCGACATCGACAAGGGCATTCCGCTGGGTTCCGGATTGGGCGGCTCGGCGGCATCCGCCGTGGCGGCTGTGGTTGCCGCAAATGCCCTGTTGCGCCAGCCCATCCCGCGATTACAGCTGCTCCAGTTCGCCATGGAGGGCGAGATCGTGGCAAGCGGTTCCGCGCACATCGACAACATTGCGCCGTGTCTGTTCGGGGGTCTGGTGCTCACGGTCGGAATCGATCATCCGCGCGTGAAGCAAATTCCGGTTCCCCCTTCCTTGCGCTGTGTGTTGGTGCACCCGCACATGTATCTTGGCACTCGCGAGGCGCGCGCCATCCTTAAAACGGATGTCACGCGCTCGGACTTCGTATGGCAAACGGCGAATCTCGCCGGATTCATCAGCGGTTGTTACTCGAACGATCTGGACATGATTCGCGACGCGTTCAACGATGTCATTATCGAGCCGCAGCGTCACTCGCTGATTCCGGGATTCAAGGATGTGCAGCGCGGGGCAATGTCGGCCGGCGCGCTGGGCTGCTCGATCTCCGGTGCCGGACCGACGATCTTCGCCTGGTCGGAGATACAGCATGCTGAGGCGGTGCGCGGCGCCATGGTGGCCGCATTCGCGCCCCACGGCTTGAAATCGGACAGCTGGGTTTCCTCCATAGAGCATTACGGCGCCAGAGTGGTGAAGGCTTGATGTCAGACTTGAGGTTTGCGAGTACGCGCGGTAGCGCGCCGACGGTGACGCTGAGCGAGGCCATCAGGCAGGGATTGGCGCCGGACGGAGGCTTGTATATCCCGACGCGGCTGCCGACGATCGAGCCGGCGGCATTGAGCGGTACGTTGACGCTGCCCGAGGTTGCCTGCGCCACGCTAAGCGGATTTTTCGCCGGTGATCCACTTAAGCAGATGCTCGGGCAGATCGCCGAAGCTGCGCTCGATTTGCCGGCGCCGACGACCGCAGTCGCGAAAGCTTCGGACCCGTTATTCGCGCTCGAGTTGTTTCACGGGCCTACCGCCGCGTTCAAGGACTTCGGCGCGCGATTCTTGGCCGAAAGTCTGCAATTCCTGGAACAGCGGTCCGCGCAGCCGTTGACCATTCTGGTCGCCACGTCGGGCGATACCGGCGGGGCGGTGGCGGCGGCTTTCCACCGGCGCGCCTGGGTGCGGGTAGTCATTCTATATCCCAAGGGGCTGGTAAGCGCGCGGCAGGAGCAGCAGCTGACGTGTTGGGGCGACAACGTACGGTCGCTGCGCATCGACGGCACCTTCGATGACTGCCAGCGTTTGGCCAAAGAGGCTCTGCTCGATCCCGTATTGCGCGCCAAGCATCGCTTTAGTTCCGCGAACAGCATCAATATTGGCCGCCTGCTGCCGCAGATGGTGTACTACGCCGCATCGAGTCTCGATGTCGAACGGCGGGCGGGCGCGCGCACTTCTTACATCGTTCCGGCCGGCAATCTTGGCAATGCGTTCGCTGCCGTATGGGCCCGCGCGTTAGGGTTTCCTATCGATCGCATCATATTGGCGCACAACATCAATCGCACGGTGCCCGATTTCCTGCGAACCGGAGTTTGGCAGCCGCGGCCGAGCATCGCCACCCTGGCCTCCGCGATGGATGTGGGCAACCCGAGCAACATGGAGCGCATTCGCGCGCTGTATCCGACGTTGGACGCGATTCGCGAACAATTGAGTGCGGACAGCGTCAATGACGCTACAATCCGCGCTCGTATCGGAGAGGACTTCATGCACTATGGACGCGAATGGTGTCCGCACACCGCCGCGGCGGCGGAAGTCTACAGCCGCTTGGCGCCTGAACAACGGCGTGACCGACCCTGGGTCTTGGTGGCAACCGCACACCCGGCAAAGTTCAATGAAGTGATCGAGCCGATTACGGGCAAGGCGGTCGAAGTCCCGGCGAGCCTAGACCGGCTGCTGCGCTTGCCGCGGCATTTCGTCGATTTACCGCCAACGCTGCGTGCTGTGGCCGCGGCGATCGAATGATCGACATTCACATTGAACCGCGCTGGATCGGCATTGCTGCCGCGCTGCTGGTGGTGGTTGTGGGCGGCTTTTTCGCCGTTAGGGCGTATCTTCGCCGCGCACGCCGCCGCGCATTGCTGAACCGCTTGGAGCGCATCGCGGTCGCGGCGGTGCATCAGGTGCTGGTTCCGGACGGGATGGGCGGGTTCATTCATATCGATCACTTGCTGCTCACGCCGCGCTGCGTGCTGGTGCTCGACACGCGGCGCGTCGCCGGCCTGATCTTCGGCGGCGACCAGATGAGCGATTGGACCGTCATGGGCCGCCGCCGCTACACCTTCGATAACCCGCAACCGGCGCTCTACGATCGAATAGCGGCGGTCAAGGCGCTGGTCGGGGATGTGCCCGTCGAGGGACGCATATTGTTCTCCAATGTGGGCAAGTTCACCAAAGGCATACCTAAGTACGTGCTGATGCTGGACGGCATGGAAGTGGAGTTTCCGGCGGTCGATCGCAGCGTCGAATCCTCGGCTCAAATTGCCGAAGGCGCCGCAGCCTGGAGCAGCCTGGTGGCGCAGCTGCGGCCAAGCCCCCACACCTTCACGAAACTTTAAGGACGATCGAGTCCGAAGAATCCGAGTGCGTTCAGCGTGCTCGTTGCGGCAACGGTTTCGACGGACTCGCCGCGTAGCTTCGCCACGGTCTGGGCGATATGCGGCAGATAGCGCGGTTCGTTGCGCCGTGACTTCGGTCGCGGCATGAGATCGCGGGGCAGTAGGTAGGGCGAATCGGTTTCCAGCATGAGCCGGTCGGCGGGAATTCTCTCGGCTGCCCTGCGCAGCTCGGCGCCGCGCCGCTCATCGCNNCCCGCCGGTAAAACAGTGCGCGACGCCGCCGGTGATTGCCGCGCAGTAATCCTTGAGAATGGCCGTGAAGTCCTCGTGCGCGCCGCGTTGATGGAGGAACACGGGCTTGCGCGCCGATGCCGCCATTTCCAGCTGTGCGACGAACGCGATCCGCTGCGCGGCGCGCGGCGAAAAATCCCGGAAATAATCCAGACCGCATTCCCCGACGGCGACCACCTGCGGCTGACCATAGAGTTCGAGCCAATCGTCGCGCTGCGCCGCATCGAAGGTCGCCGCATGATGCGGATGCACTCCCGCGGTGCTCCATAATTGTGCCGGGTGCNNCCTGCCTCGAGCTCGCCAAATCCGCGCCGGTAATCACCTGGCGCGTTACGCCGGCCGCTGCCGCACGCGCCATGACGCCGGCGAGGTCCGCCGCAAAGCTTGGGTGTGTGAGATTCGATCCAATATCGATCAACTGCGTAGTCAATGCTCGCTACCTTCTTGTGATATCTTCATTTTCGCATTCTAGGAGTCTTCCCGGATGTTAAAAATCAGAAGTCTGGCACTTTTGCCGCTGTTGCTCGCTACCGCGACAGCGAGCGCGCAGCATGGCGGGGACCTGCAGGCGCAGATCGTCTACGCGTTCGAGACCGAAGACCCCCATCAATTGGCGGACCTCATTCAAGAGCTGAGAACGCAGGTCAAATCGGGCGGCGCCGATTCATCGCTTCGCTATCACCTGGCGCATGCGCAGTATCGATTCGGGCGGTTAGTGGGTCAAAACCGCCCTCACGAGGCGGAGTCCGCCTTTGCAGACTGCGTCGATCAACTCAAGGCGGTCCTGGAGCAGGATGTCAAATCAGTCGAAGCCATGGCGCTGCAATCCGCGTGCTATTCGGAACTCGCCGGCTTTAGAAAAATCGAGGCGGTCATACTTCGTTCCCGCGCGGCGGATCGCCTCAATGCCGCATCCAAACTCGCTCCGCGCAATCCGCGCGTAGTGTTTCTATCGGCAACGGATGGGCTGACGCGCGCATCGCCGGGCTCCGAGCAGCGGCAGCATGCCTTCGCGCAGCTACAGCTGGCCGCGCAGCTGTTCGAACAATCCTCATCCACCAGCCCCGACGCGCCGGGCTGGGGACATGCGGAGGCGTACCTAGCTCTCGGCCGGGAAATGGAATCGCGCGGCGATCGCTTGGGCGCCCGCAATTGGATTGAAAAGTCCTTAATCGCTGCGCCTGATTTTAAGGCCGCTCAGCGCCAACAGGCGCTTCTGCTGGCGCATTGAGAGGGACCGCGGCAGGCGCCCTTGAGGCCGAACCTGGTATTATTCGCGGCGATGAAGCCACAAGGCACGCAGTTGTTGCTGTTCGAGACTCGTAGCTCGAGCGATCCATTCGCGGTACGGGTCAGTCCGCGGGCGCGGCGGCTCACGGCGCGCGTTCATGTGGGCGGGCGTGTTGAAATCGTGGTGCCGATCGGCGTCAATGCCCGGGCCGTGCGGGAGTTTGTACAGCGATTCTCACCCTGGATCGACCGCAAAGTGGCCGCGATGCAGTGCGTTGCGGAACCCAGCGAAACGGTACCGCAGTCGGTGAAATTTGCTCTCACTGCCGAGCGATTCGCAGTCGCGTGGCGCAGGGCGCCGCAACGCAGTCTTGCGCAGCACGACAGCGAGATAGTGGTGCAGGCGCCGGACGACCGAAGCGCGCGAGCGCTGCTGCAAAGCTGGCTCAAACGCGCGGCAAGGGAGCGGCTCGCTCCACGACTCGCTCGGTTGGCCGGCGAGCTGAACTTCAAGGTGCCGCGAATCGCCATCCGGCGCCAGCGCACGCGATGGGGAAGTTGCTCCACGCGCGGAACCTTGAGCTTGAACTGCTCATTGGTCTTTCTCGGTCCCGAAGTCGTGCGCTACCTGTTCGTTCATGAGTTGGCACATACAAGACACATGAATCACTCCGCCAGCTTTTGGTATTTGGTGGAGAAGCTTGAACCGGACTACCGGCGCTTGGACCGCGAGCTGCTGGCAAGCTGGCGCACGGTGCCGCTCTGGGTGTTCAAGTCTTAACCGATGAACGAGCATATTCCGCACGTCAAACCCTTCGTCGACTTGAGCGATGAGCAGGTTCATTGGGACTTGAGCGAGTCCTTAAGCTATGCGCAATACCTCAACTTGGACAAGCTCCTCGCCGCGCAGCGTCCGTTGTCATACCAGCACGACGAAATGCTGTTCATCGTGATTCACCAGGTTTCCGAGCTGTGGATGAAATTATGCCTGCACGAATTGAACGCGACGATCGACTGCGTAAGGCGCGACGATTTGGGGCCGACCTTCAAGATGCTCGCGCGCGTGTCGACGATTCAGCAGCAGCTGCTGCAATCTTGGGATGTGCTTGCGACAATCACTCCCTACGATTATTCGGCGTTCCGAAATACACTGGGGAAATCCTCTGGATTCCAATCATGCCAATATCGAATGTTGGAATTTCTCGTCGGCAACAAGAACGCCGACACGATCGAGGTCTTTCGCGCAGATCCGACGAGTTACGAGCTTCTGGAGCGCGCTTTACGGGCGCCCAGCCTTTACGACGAAGTTTTGCGGCTGTTGAGCAGACGCGGACTCGATGTCCCGGCACAAGCCATCGATCGGGACTTTGCCCAGCCTTATTGCGCCAGCAAGCAGGTTGCGGCGGCGTGGCTCAGCGTCTATCACAACTCGGTCAAGGAGTGGGATTTGTACGAATTAGCGGAGCGGCTGGTCGATCTTGATTACAAGTTTCAGCTCTGGCGTTTTGCTCATGTAAAAACCGTCGAGCGCATCATTGGAAATAAGCGCGGCACCGGAGGGACCGGCGGAGTGTCCTACTTGACCAAAGCGCTCGAACTGAAATTCTTCCCGGAACTTTGGACCATTCGCACATCCATGTAGGTCGGCCGGTGCCCCAAATTCAAGATCAACTGCAGAACGTAAACGTTGTCGCCAGCGAATTGTTGGCGACGCCGGAGGAGGTCAAACGGCGTTTGCCGCTCACGGAGCGCGCCGCCGCTACGGTGTTTGAATCGCGCGAGACCGTGCGCGCAATTCTGGAACGGCGCGACCCACGTCTGTTCGTGGTGGTGGGCCCGTGTTCTATTCACGACGTGACCGCCGCCCGGGAATACGCCGCGCGCCTGCGCAAGCTCGCGGCCAGGGTAGAGTCGACCCTGCTGCTGATCATGCGCGTGTATTTCGAGAAGCCGCGCACCACGGTCGGCTGGAAGGGGCTGATCAACGATCCGGACTTGGACGATTCCTTTCACATCGAGAAGGGCATTTTGATTGCGCGCGAGTTGTTGCTGTATGTCGCTGATTTGGGTTTGGCGGCCGGGACCGAGGCGCTCGATCCGATCATGCCGCAATACCTGTCGGAACTCATCACCTGGACCGCGATCGGGGCGCGCACCACGGAGTCCCAAACGCATCGCGAGATGGCAAGCGGCTTGTCGACCCCCGTGGGCTTCAAGAACGGGACGGACGGTGCGCTCGCGACGTCTATCAATGCGCTGCAATCGGTCAGACATCCGCACCATTTTCTGGGCATCACGCAGCAAGGGCAGTCGGCGGTATTCCGCACCCGCGGAAACGCTCATGCGCACATCGTGCTGCGCGGCGGCGGGGGAAGAGTCAATTACGACGCGGTGAGCATTGCATTGGCGGAACGGGAATTGACGGCGGCCGGCCTGCCGGCGACCATCGTGGTCGATTGCAGTCACGGCAACTCGAACAAGGACTCCACCGTGCAACCCTTGGTTGCCGAGAATTGCGTGACTCAGATCATGGACGGCAACCGGTCGATCGTGGGTCTCATGCTGGAGAGCCATTTGAAGGCGGGAAATCAGTCAATCCCGAAGGATCTGAGCGCGCTGGAATACGGAGTCTCGATCACGGACCCCTGCATCGACTGGGAAACCACCGAGTCCCTGGTGCTTAGGCTCCATCAGTCCTTGCAATGCGTGCAACGCTGAATCGCTCGATGGTCTTACGTTGCTTCCATAGGCGATAGCCGAGAAGCAGAGCAAGCCCGCAGGCGTACAAGAACGGCTGGCGAATGTCCTTCTTGACCCCCCACCAGTAATGCCAGACGCCGAGAACCGCAATCGGGTAGATCAACCTATGCAGCTGAGTCCAGCGCCTGCCCAATCGGCGCTGCGAGCGGGCCGTGGACGTGAACGCCATCGGGATCAAAAGCACCAGGGCCAACATGCCGATCGTAATATAGGGACGCTTGACGATGTCCTTCCACAGCTCGCCGACATGACCGCTCTGATCTAGGAGGAGATACACCGACAAATGCAGCAGTACGTAGAAAAAAGCGAATAGCCCGAACATCCGCCGCAAACGCAGCCACATTATCGAATGCGTCACATCGCGCAGCGGCGTCATGCATAGCGTGATCAGCAGGAAATTCAACGTCCATTTGCCGCAGGTAAGCAGCATCACCGCGACCGGATCCGCACCCAGAGAAAACCCGGCGATTCCAAACGCGCCCGCGATCAAGCGCAGCGCCGGAACCAGGCAGGCGACGAATAGCAGCGGCTTGAGCACCCATTGAACCTGCCGCATCAAAAGAATTTCCGTAGATCCATCCCGCTGTAGAGGCTCGCCACTTGGTCGGCGTAGCCGTTGAACGGCAAGGTGGGGCGCCGCGAGTTGAAGAGACTGCCGCCGATGCGCCTCTCGGTGGCCTGGCTCCATCGCGGATGGTCGACCTCCGGATTCACGTTCGCAAAAAAACCGTACTCACCGGGGGCGCCGAGCGACCATGTGGTGTGCGGCGCACGCTCGGTGAAATTGATGCTGACGATTGCCTTGATCCCCTTGAATCCGTATTTCCACGGCACGATCAGTCTCAATGGCGCGCCGTTCTGATTGGGCAGCACCTTGCCGTAGAGTCCGACGGACATGATCGCCAGAGGATGCATGGCCTCGTCGATGCGCAAGCCCTCCTCGTAGGGCCAATCGAGAACCGCGGAACGCTGTCCCGGCATTTGCTTTGGGTCGTACAGCGTTTTGAATGCGACGAATTTCGCCTTCGACGTGGGCTTGAAGCGCTTCAACAGATCACCCAGCGGAAAGCCGACCCACGGAATTACCATCGACCAAGCTTCGACGCAGCGCAATCGGTAAACGCGCTCTTCCAGGGGATGCGGCTTCAAAATATCTTCAAGGCTGAAGGTTCCGGTCACTTCCGCTTCGCCCCCTACGCTGACGCTCCACGGCTGGGTGCGAAATTTCTGGGAATTTTCCGCCGGGTCCGACTTATCCGTGCCGAATTCATAATAATTATTGTAGGTAGTGATGTCCCGGTAAGTGTTGGGCGATTCCGTCGTGCTGAAGCGGGTGTTGCGCACATAAGTGAGCGCGCCCGGCGCGTCCGCAAACGCATCGCTGGAAAACCCGCCGACGGCTTGCGCAGCCGCAAGCCCGAGGCCGCCCGCGAGCACGGCGCGGCGCGACAAATACACTTCATACGGCGTGATCTCCGAGGGAGCAATCTTGATTATGCCCGTTGCTGTCTTGCGCATTGTCGTCCTGTTGAGGTTCTCACACCTTAAGTAGACCGTTGCAGTCTGCAATTTGTTGCAGGCGCGCGCTAATGGCGGGACCAATCGGTGACGGCTATGCCGACCTCGGCTGCGCCACGGCGCGCGGCGGCGTTGCCGTTGACCAGCGTCGCTCGATCCGCTTCCCGCAAATGCATCAGGTCCGAGGCGCTGTTGCCGTAGGCCACGACGGGCAACTCGTGATATTGCGCGCGCAGCCAGGCGAAACAGCGTAATTTTTCCTCACCGCGCCGATTCAGCGTTTTCAGCCTGCCGTCGAGGCGTTCACCCTGCCACTTCAGTTCGGTGCATACAGTGCGCTCGAACCCCAGCAGGCGGCCTATTCGCGGCACATAGAGGTCGGGGCTCGCGGACAATAAAACCAGATGATCGCCCGCCGACCGATGCGCCTCGAGCGCCGCGAGCGCTGCCGGTCTGAATCGATGGCGCGGCCTCATTGCGCGCACGAAGGACTCGGCCCACTTCTCGATGCTTTGGCGCGTATCGCCTCCCATCACCAGGCGAATGGCCCGCGATTTCAGTTCTCCGCGGTCGCGATTCAGCACCGCGTAGCCAATAATGGCGGGTGCGAGCCGCCATAGGCGGAGCAGCCGCCTTGGATGTCGGATAAGGTATCCACGCAGAAAAGGCAGCAGGGTATCGCGCCAAGTCAGCGTGCCATCAAGGTCGAATAGTGCGACGCAAGGGCTTTCAAGGGGTGCGTTCGGACTCGTCATGTAGACAATATATCCTAATTAATACAAATAGTTAAGATAGTTATCTCGATTCACTGTAATACAACCTGAGGACTCAGTATGACGCGATCCGTGGCAATCGTCGGGGCCGGCGCCATCGGCGCTTGGATTGCGGATGCCTTGGACCGCGCGGGATGGCAGGTCTCGATGCTGGCGCGAGGCGAGACCTTGAAAACATTGCGTGCCACGGGACTGTGCGTCGAACGCGCGGGAGACTCTCGGCGATCTCGCCCGCGCGCGGGCTCGGCTACCGAGCTCGGCGCTCATGACTACGTGTGTCTGGCGGTGAAGGCTCAGGTGCTGCCGGACCTTGCGCCGCATTTGGGCCCCCTCATCGATTCGTCGACGGTGATCATCAGCGCTACCAACGGCATCCCCTGGTGGTTTTTTCATGACTTCGGCGGATCCTTGGCGAATCAGTCGCTGCAGTCCGTGGATCCCACCCAGGCGCAGGAGTGGACGTTTCCGCGGCAACGCCTGTTGGGCACCGTCGTGCACGCTTCCGCTCGGGTCGTTGGTCCCGCGCATGTGCAGGTGGTGGCGGCCGATCGGCTGATCGTCGGAGAGCCCTCCGGCATTATCACGGAGCGCGTGCAGGAAGTCGCGGCGGGACTGCGTGGCGGCGGCATCAATGCTGAAGTGTCATCGCAGATTCGCCGCGACATATGGAGCAAACTGTGGGGCAACATGAACATGAACCCCTTAAGCGCGCTGACGCGTTGTGGAACCGCTAAAATGCTGGCGGACCCGGATGTGCGCGCGTTGTGCGTGCGAATGATGGAGGAAATGCAGCTTTGCGGACGGCAACTGAATTTGAGTTCAAATCTCGCGCCGGTGGAGCGCATCGCCGTCACGCAGCGCCTCGGGGACTTCAAACCATCGATGCTCGCGGACTTGGAAGCGGGCCGCGCGTTGGAATTGGCGCCGCAACTCGGCGCGGTGGTGGAGATCGCCGACCGGTTGGGCGTTCCGGCGCCATTTTGCCGCTCGATCCTCGGGCTCAGCCGATTGCTCAGCGCCTAGCGGCCGATTTCGGCTAGAGTATAGCCGGCAAATACGTGGGGAATATATGAATCCTAAGGTTACATTGTCGGCCGCCGGCATGGCGTGCTTAGTTCTTGCGAGCGCGGCGCCCTCGAGCGTGCGAGCCGCGGAACCGACCGTCGCGGGCTACACCTATGTGAAGTCCTTGGGCGGAATAGATGAGTATCAGCTCGACAGCAACGGCCTCACGGTGTTGTTGGCTCCCGATCACTCCGCTCCCGTGGTGACTTTCCAAGTCACCTATCAAGTCGGCTCGCGCAACGAGGTAACGGGCACCACTGGAGCGACGCATATTCTCGAGCACATGATGTTCAAGGGCAGCGAAGGCTTTAACGATCCGAAGGGCAACAGCGTCAAGCAATTCCTGGAGCGGGTCGGTGGACAGTTCAATGCCAGCACCTCGGTGGACCGCACCAATTACTTCGCGACCATCGGCCGCGATAACCTCGAAGGCTACATCGCCATCGAGGCCGATCGCATGCGCCATCTGTGGCTGCGCGAGACTGATCGGCAATCGGAAATGACGGTCGTGCGTAACGAATACGAGCGCGGCAAGAACGATCCGGACAACGTGCTCATGGAGGAGGTGACCGCGGCCGCGTACGTGGCTCTGCCGTACCATCACCCGACGATCGGCTGGAAGAGCGACATCGAGCACGTGCCGATCGCCAAATTGCATGACTTCTACGACACGTTCTATTGGCCGAACAATGCGACCGTCACGGTCGTCGGCGACATCGATTCTGCCGAGACATTGACTCTGATCAAAAAGTACTACGGCGGGTATCCCCATTCGCCGCAGCCCATTCCATCGATGTACACGGAAGAGCCGGCCCAGACCGGTGCGCGCCGCATCATCATCAAGCGCCCCGGCGAGCTGGGCACGGTGGTCATTGCTCATAAGGTGCCGAACGGCCGTGATGCCGATCAGCCTGCCCTGGAAATGCTCGATGCCATTTTGAGCTCGGGAAAGAATGCCCGGTTTTATCGAGCGCTGGTCGACAAGGGCCTCGCCTTGAGTGCCGGCGCCAGCACGGATTTGCATCGCGATCTGTCGCTGCATACGGTATATGCCGCGCTCGCTCCCGGCGCCACGCAGGCTCAAGCGGAGAAGGCGCTGCTGGCGGAAATCGACAAGGTCAAGACCGGCGGAGTCACGGCGGAGGAAGTTTCCCGAGTCAAGCAGCAATTCATCGCGGCCGATGCCTACAAGCGCGACGGCACCGCCGCGATTGCCGGCGAGATCAACGAGTGGATCGCCGTCGGCGATTGGACTCTGTACGTAACGTTTCCGCAGAAAGTCGAGCAGGTGACTCCCGCGGATGTGCAGCGGGTCGCCAAGAAATATTTCGACGAAGATCAGAGTACGACCGGCTGGTTCGTGCCGGCGATGCAGCAAGCGGGGAAGGGCTCGTGATGAAATCCAAGATACTCGCAGCGCTGCTATTTGTAAGCTGCAGTGCCTCGGCAAATATGGCCGAGCAGGGTCAACGCTCTGAAGTGGCGGGAATCAACCTGATTACCTATCGGACGAACGTGAAGGATGTCGTGGTCATATTGGGCGCGTTGCCGGCCGGCGATGCCATGGCCGCACCCGGCAACATCGCGATTCCCACCTTGACCGGAATGATGCTCGACCGCGGCACCACGGCGCTGGATAAATTCGCGATTGCCGATCAGTTGGATAGCGTGGGAGCGGAGATAAGCTTTAGCGTGGGCGCGCAATCGCTGGAGGTTCGCGCCAAGTGCCTGAAAAAGGACTTGCCGTTGGTGATCGGGCTAATCGCTTCGCAGTTACGAACTCCCGCGCTGCTTGCTCAGGAGTTCGACAAAGTAACGCAGCAATTCACGGGGGCGTTGCAGGGCTCCCTGCAGAACACCGATGCCCGAGCGCAGGAAGCATTCGGCCGCGCGATATTCCCTGAGGGCCACCCGAATCGCCCGCGCCCGATTGAGGAATATTTGGCCGCCGCGAAATCGGCGACGCTCGACGAAGTCAAAACATTTCACGCCAAGTTCTACGGGCCGGCCCATTTGACGCTGGTGCTGGCGGGTGATGTGCCGGTGGCGCAAGCGCAAGCAGAAATTGCCAAGGACTTCTCCGGCTGGTCCGGCGGCCAGGACTATATTCGCCCGGCCAAACCCGCGAGCTCACGCGGCCCGCGCGAGGTATCGGTGGTGCTGGCCGACAAGCCGAGCGTTTCAGTCATTCTCGGTCAAGCGACCGGTCTACGCTATCGGGATCCCGGCGCGCTGGCGCTGCGCGTAGGGACCGCGGTGCTCGGTCGCGGCTTCACCGGCCGCTTGATGGGAACCATCCGCGACAAGGAGGGCCTCACGTACAATATCAGCGCCGGCCTTGGCGAGGACAGCATTGCGGACGGCTCCTGGGACATTTCCGCCACTTTCGCTCCGGAGCTGCTGAACAAGGGCATTGCCGCGACCCGCCGCGAGCTCAATAAATGGTGGAAGGAGGGGATCACCGAGACGGAGCTCACCGAACGCAAGCAAGGAATCGTCGGCAGTTATTTCGTGGGCCTGTCGACCACGGTTGGACTTGCAAACGCAATCCTGACCTCGGCCCAGCGCGGCTACGACCTCGCCTGGCTGGACGGGTACCCGCAGGCAATCAATGCATTGACGCGCGATCAGGTCAACTCCGCCATCAAGACGCACCTCAATCCAAGCAGCATGGTACTAGTGAAGGCGGGGAGCCTCGGGGCGGGCGGCCGTGATGTGGAAGAGGACGTTCGTTAGCAGCCGTATTGGCGCATGACCGCAGCAAGCTCGGCGTGATCGATCGCCTTCAGTATCTTTCCAGGAGGTTTGAAGCTAGGCACGGATTCCGCCGCGATCATCGCATTGAGAATCGCTTCCTCGATGGCCTCGACGGTTGGCCGGTAGACCGAATCAAGGTGTGCATCGTTCAGCCACTCAGCGTGATACGTTTGGGGTTGTTCCTCGCCGATCGCCGGAAAGCAGACCGCATTCGCTACCGAGAACGCGAGGATGAGGTCCCCGGAATAGTGGCCGCCATGAGTGCCCGTACGTCCGAGTCCGAACGCACCGCGTTTTGCCAGACGCCTGAGTTGAGAGGATGACAGCGGGACGTCCGTTGCGATAACAACGATGATCGATCCTAGCTCGCGCCCACCGCTCCCCGACCTGACTACTCCCTCCGTGAGGTGGCGTCCCACGGGGACACCGCACACCGTGAAGTCGGGACGCGCGCCGAAATTCGACTGTACCAGTACGCCGATCGTGAAATCGAAACCGTTGATTTGACAGCGCCGGGAGCTCGTCCCGGTTCCTCCCTTAAATTCGTACGTTGCCGTTCCCGCGCCTCCTCCGACATTGCCTTCCGACACGCGTCCTCCATGCGCGCCCTCGAGCGCATCCAAGGCGTGTCGTTCCGTGAGATGGCGGCCGCAAATGTCGTTCACCATGGAATCATAGGTCTCAGCCACAATGGGCATTGCCCACGCATCGTATTTCTGAAAGTGTTCTGAGTACTGATTGATCATCCAGCCGACGGCTGCGTGGTGAACGATGCCGACGGAATGCGAGTTCGTGAGACAGATGGGACCGAGGAAATACCCAGCGTCAGCAATCCAATGGGTCCCGGTCATTTCGCCGTTGCCGTTCAGGTCGAACTGGCCTGCCCACACGGGTGTCGGCTGCTTGCCCCGCCCACGCGGTAGAACGGCCGTAACGCCCGTATAGATCTGCGTGTCGCCGGGGCGCATTGCCAGCGACTTGATTGTTGAGAATCCAACCTCGACTCCGGCCACGTCGGTTATCGCATTGTTGGGTCCCGGCTGACCTGGCAACGGCAAGCCGAGGTCGCGCGCCCGTGGTTTCGTGCTCAGCATCTAGATCGCCAACGCGGCACGTCGCCGCCTCGTCAAGATCGTTCCATACACGAGGCCAACGACGAGCCACGTGACCCCGAGCATCATGGCAAGTGAACTCATGCCCGACAAGACAGCCAGCACAACGATGATCCCAGACACCGGCACTACTAGGTGAACGATCCATCGTCCGGACCGTGCTTTGAACCAGAATAGGACGATTACCGACACGTGAAGAAGCATGAACCCCGAAAGCGCCCCGAAGTTGACGATTGATACGAGCTCGTCCATTTGGTATCGCATAACCAGCGCGACACTGATCGAGATCGCGGTGGTAACCAGCATCCCTACGTAGGGGGTGCCGTGTGTCGGGTGCACCTTTGCGAGGACCGCCGGTAGCTGGCGGTCGCGTCCCATTGCGTACAATACGCGTGCGACACCGACCTGCATTGGCAAGGCATTGGTAAGTCCGACGACGGTGGCCATGGCCCACGCGGTCAGCAGGGAGGCCCACGGCCCAACCGCCCAAGCGGCCAGCTCGTAGACCGCCGCTGCCGGGTCCTTGATTGCAAATCCGCTCATTAGATCGCCGGTTATCCAAGCCACTGCCGCAAACAAGGCGGCCGAGATGAACAGTACGCCGACGATGGCGCGGCCCACGATCCGCCTGTCGTCACTTTTGACCTCTTCCGAGAGCGTGGAGATCGCGTCGAACCCGAGAAAGGACATCACGCAAATCGAGGTGGCCGCAAAGATGCTCTTAATGTGAAATAATTCCGGCGCGTAGAGCGGCCGCAGGGTGAGCGCCCCGTTGCCCTTGCCATGGTAAAGCGCGATGAGAAAAAACAGCATTAGCACGGCCAGGATCGCGACCTGCACGACGACGGAGAGCAGATTGGCTCTGGAGGTCACCTTCACGCCGAACCAATTGATGCCGAGGGTCGCTCCACCCAGCACCACGATCCAAATTCCACGGTCTACTTGGGGTATCAGCGTGCCTAGCGCCACCGCCATGAAGACGTAGACGTATGCCGGTATCAGCAAGTAATCGAGTAGGATCATCCAACCGGCAACAAACCCGGTGAACGGACCGAGCGCGTGACGCGCAAAGCCGTAGACCGATCCGGCGCTGGGCACGGTCTCGGTCATCAATGCATAACTCTTCGCCGTAAAGTACATGCACACCGCGGCGAGAACGTACGCGAGGACGATGAGGCCGTTGGACGCCTGCCACACGAACCCCAACGACTGAAACAGCGCAAAAGGCGCCACATACGCGAGCCCGTAAATCAGCAAGTCGTAGTAGGACAGCGTTCTCCGTAGCGATTGCGCCTCATGAGTGTCGTTGCCCGGCCGTGGCATACCACCGCCGGCACGGGTGCCTGTGTCCATCGTCTCTCCACCAAGAACGGCGAGGAAATCAGAATTTGTAGTTGACTTGAGTCCCGAAAGTCCGCGGTTGGTTGGTCGAATAGCGCACCAACTGCGGAATGTTGAATTGGAAGCTCGTGTTGTTGGCCGTCTCCAATGCAACCTTGTTGGTCAGGTTGTCGATGAAAAGGTTGGCCGACCAATTACCGTGCGCGAGGATCACGCGCGCGTTCGCGATCGCGTAAGAGGGTAGGTTGTAGTCGAAGTAATAGGCCACATCGTGCGAGGGCCCCGTAAAGTAGTCGCCCGCGACCGCGGTGAGCTGGTAGTCGCCCATGACTGGGGTTGAATACGTGAGCGTCAGGCTGGCCGTATCCTTGACGACGTTCATGATCGGCACGCTGCAATTGATGGCGCTCGCGCAAGGCGGGGATACGCCATTGGGCAGCAGCGCAACGGTCGTCAGGAAGGTCGTGTACGACGCGTTCGGGCTCGTCAACTTGGAGTCCGTGTAAGCGCCGCTGAACGAGACCGTCCAGGCTTCCGACAGCTTGGCATTGATCTCGAGTTCAGGGCCAAAGGCGCGTCCGTCACCCGCATTGTTGTAGTACTGATAGCCGCAGGGCAGCGTGAGTACCTGCTGCACGCCGGTCCACTTGATGTAGTAGATGTCACTGTTGATGGTCAACCAGTTGTCGAAGGCCTTGGCCTTCTCGCCGATCTCATAATTCCACGCGCTATCCGGCCCGAAGGTCAAAGAGCCCGCTTGGCAGTTCACGGGCGGCGCCGTATCCAGAATCTGGTTCGCGCCGCCGGGCCGGAAGCCTTTGGAAGCCGTCGCATACAGGTTCAAGTCCCTGTTCGGCTCATAGGACAGATTGACCCGCGGGTTGAATCCCCGGTCCGCAGCTCTCGTGATCAACGTCGGCGCCACGGCGGGCGATGGGTACGGCGCATCCACGCCCCAGGAGAACTCGTCCTGCTGGCTCTTGTAGGTGTACCAGCGTACGCCCGCGGCGAGCTTCCAGTTATCGTCGAACTTGTACGAGCCGTCGCCGAACACGGCCGTCTGCTTCACCGTGTACGGATTGTAGGAGGTGAAATACGAGCCATCGGGAGTCGCCGGCGACGCGACGGCCGGACTGCTGCTCTCCTCCTGCCACACGGAACGTAGGCTGCTGTAGAAGACGCCGCCGACCCAGTGCAGCGGCCCAGTATCTTTCGAGGTCAGGCGGATCTCCTGCGTGAATTGGCGCGATGGATCCACTTCCGAGTAGGGCACCGAGACGAGCGGTGTACTGCCGTGATTCGACCAATATAAGGAGACCGAGGCGTCTTGGGTTTGCAAGCCGAGCCGGNNCGGTCGAAATATGAGGTTGCGCTCGTCAAGTCGGCAAAGCCCAGGTTCCCATTCACGGTCAGACCGTAAATATGGATGTCGTCGTGGATACCTTCCCGCAGCGGAAATGCTTCGTAGTGCGCATCGTAAATAAGGCCGGGGTTGGCGCCGGTAGGCGTGCCGTCGAGCAGGTCGTAGCCGCCCATCGCCATATGCTGTTCGACCGCGGTCGCGGTCGCGGACCAATCATCGCTCGGCTGAAATAGGAGTGCCGCTCGTCCGCTCGTGAGTCTCTCGTTATTGGCGTCAGGAATGACGCTTTGCACGTGCGCGCTGGTCAGGCTGCCGTAACTCGTCGTGGCCAAACTGACCGGAAACGGGTTCAAAGTCACAAGGTTGATCCAGCCGCTGCGGTACTGGTCGCCCGCGACCACGCGCAAAGCGAACACCTTGCCGAANNAGGTTCAGCATGATATTCCCGCCGTAATTGCCGCCGCCGCCCTGCGTGTCCGACAGCGTGCCCTGAACGGAGCCCTCGAAGGTGTCCAGCTTGGGTTTGTTGGTGATGACCTTGATGGTCCCACCCATCGATCCCGAGCCGTACAGCGTCCCTTGCGGGCCGCGCAGGACCTCCACGCGGTCGACGTCGTAAAGATTCGGGTCGATGACGACCTTGCCGGATTGCGACAAGGCGGGCGGCGACAGCGGAATTTCGTCAAGGTAGAAACCAACCGTCGGGGCGGCGCCGCCGTTCGACGCCAGGCCCCGCGCCTCGTATTCGGTGAGCCCGGGTCCCGCCGAGCGCATAGAGAGCCCGGGCACGTCGTGCGCGAGGGTCTCGATGGTGGTGATGCCGGCTGCGGCCAGCTGGTCGCCGCTCATCGCCGAGAGGCTGATCGGCGTGTCCTGAATGGTCGAAGTGCGCTTTTCAGCGGTGACGACTATCTCTGCGAGGCCCCCCTCATCGTTGACGTCGGCGGCCCACGCCAATTCGGTCAAGCTGAGCGCCAACACCACGCTCCCGCACAATATTGAATTCCACAGGGCACGATGGCTCTTGCGGCAAAGCGAGCCTGATATCGACGCGAGCTTGATCGATGTCATCATGATTGGGTCCCCATTTCTCGATCTAGAAGCGGTAGCACCGTGCCGGTCAGCAAGAGTGCCCGCTCCATTTATATGTCGCGAACGCTAGCGAGCGTATACGCGACGGTGATTCCCGTCGAATACGCTTATCAAGGAAGGCGCACGCACAACAAAAACTAACAGCAAACCAAGACCCGTAGGTAGTATCGGAAAGTTACATTTGGTTGCCGCTAAAGTCCAGGTCCCCCGCACCAGCCTTAAGAGTGCATGGCCTGCCCTTACGGAAGGTAGCCGAGCAATTCGTCGGCGCTCATCACGTGGCAATAAATCATGTTGATGATTTCGAGCTCATGCCGGTGCAAATCATCCGATCCGGCAGCGCAAGCATCCTCGATCACGGTAACGGTAAAACTTTCATCAGCAAGACTACGGACGGTGGACGAGACGCACTGATCGGTGAAGATGCCGCAACAGGCGACCTGCGAAATTCCCAAATTATGGAGGAGCAACCTCAGATTGGTGCCCGTCAGGGCGCTGTCCGTAGTCTTGGTGACAACAATCTCGTCCCCCTGCGGGGCAATCTGCGGCACGATCTGCGATTCCCATTCGTTCTTCGGCAGGAGCAGATTGTTCCAGCCCGGCCGCTTTTGGCTGAGCGAGCGATCTCGCCCGTCGTTGGTCTGGCAGGCGATGCGAGCGAACAGCACCTCGTGACCGTCCGCGCGGAATCGACTCAAGAGTTTCTTGATGCTTGGGATCACCGTCGCGTGCATACGCTCATGAAACGGCGTCCAGGCATCATAAGCAGCACGGCCTGAGGCATCCAGCGCTGCGAGATCGGGCCGTTCCAGATAGACATTCTGTAGGTCGATCACCAGAAGCGCCAATTTGCCCCGCTTAAGCTGCGGATCGTCCGGCTCCGGCGATTGCCGGTAATAAATCGAGCGAAAAGCCGTCTTCCAGGAACTAGCGTGAGTGTCTGACACAGCTCAGCGGCCCAGCGCCTTCAGCCGCTTCGGCTCAATGATCTCGATCCAGTATCCGTCGGGATCCTTGATGAAGGCCACGTCCTTCATTTTTCCCTGCTCGGGCCGTTTGACGTACACCACTCGGTGCTGGTCGAACCAAGCCACCGCAGCATCGAGATCGGGCACCGAGAAGCAGATATGACCGAAGCCCTGCGGCGGTGCGTTGCCATCGTGGTACTTGAATGCTGCATCGCACTCGGTTCCCCAGTTATGGGTGAGTTCCAACACCGCGCGCTGCGAAAACATCCAGGATGTCCGCTCGCCGGGATCCTCGGGCACCGCGTCCGCGGCCGAAACATGCGCCAGGAAATACAGCGAGAACTTCATTTCCGCAAAGTCGAGCTTGCGCAGCACGCGCAGGCCCAGCACCCGCGTATAAAAATCCAGCGCGACAGCAGGGTCTTTCACGCGCAGCATCGAGTGGTTAAACACGAAACCCAATGTGGCGGGCGGCGGTTCGGCACAGACGCCGGGGTAGTATTCCGTCGTGAAGTTCATGGTTCGATCATCCCGATTCTAAGTATTGCATTGCCGTCCGGGCAGCAGGTAGTACTCGGTTACGTACAGAGGGAGATCCGCACGGGCATGGAAATGCTACCATCGAAACGATATTGAAAAAAACGGCAGCGACGCTTGGATTGTCGCGGCATCTGGGGGAGGCGAATGTAATTTTCCGATATTACCCAAAAACTTCTCTTGCTGTTAATTTTCATCATTAGGCAGAGTCGACGGTAAAGGGTTGCTCGACTGCCTCGGGAAGGCACATCCATTCATTGGAGACCGGGAATGACGTTCAGAATGCTGGCCGCGGTCGCCGCGATATTGAGCGTCAGCACGCCCGCTGTCGGTCAGGACAAAGACGATCTAGACGCGGGCGCCAAGATGCCGGTGGCCGAGTCGCATGTGACGGCAATACTGCCCGCCACGCACAGCCGGCGTTTATTTGTCTTGGATACCGCATTCCCGGCCGCTGAGGCGGCCAAGACTTACATTGTCGATGGCGAGACGGGCAAGCTCGAAGGCATGTTCAGTCAGGGATACTGGCCGAATTTCGCGATCTCGCCGGATGGCTCTGCCCTCTATGCCGCAGATACCTATTTTGAGAAGCACACGCGTGGTAAGCGCCAGGACTTTCTGGTGATTCGGGACGCGCGAACACTGGACGTACTGGACGACATTCTGTTGCCCAATGGGCGTCTGCTGGTAGTCACGAAGAAATACAATTTTGGAGTGACTCCGGATGGGCGCTATGGCCTGTCATACAACCTCGCTCCAAGAACGTCCGTCAGCGTCGTGGACTTGCAGCTGCGAAAGTACATGGGGGAGATCGACATCCCGGGCTGCGGCCTGATCTTTCCACAGTCGCACAATCAATTCACCACCTTGTGCGCCGACGGTTCGGTGCAAACCGTTACCTTCGATGCACAGCTCAAGGCGACGACCGAACGCGTGAGAAAGGTGTTTGACGCCGAGAAGGACCCGGTCTTCGAACATTCCGGCTGGGACAAACACAACCAGAGGCTCTATCTGGTTTCGTATTCTGGGAGCGTGGTGCCGCTTGACCTTTCGGGCGCCATCGCGAAGAAGCAGGCGTCCTGGTCATTGACTACTCCCGCGGAAAAGCAGGCCGGCTGGAAACCGGGCGGCTGGCAAGTCACCCATTTTCATGTGCCAAGCCGGCGCTTGTATGTCCTGATGCACCGCGGGCACGAGTGGACCCATAAGAATTCCGGGACGGAAGTGTGGGCCTACGACGTGCAGACCCAAAAATTAGTGCAGAAGATCAAACTGATCAAGCCCGCACAATCCATCGCCGTCAGCCAGGACCAATCACCATTGCTCTATACGATCGTCGATGGAGCGGAAATCATCACGTACAATACTTCAACTGGGAGGGTCCGCAGCAAACTGGAGAACCTTGGTTTTAGCCCGCAGATTCTAACTGTACCGGGGGAGTAGGATAAATTGAACGGGGTATTGAGCGAATCCCTCGCACTATTGATTGCCCTGGTGTTTGCCATCGCCGCAATTACCAAGTCGATGGCGTGGAGTGAGTTGCCCGGGGTGGTACAGAATTTCCGCGTTCTACCGAACGCGCTGGCGTTGCCGGTGGCCCTTGTGCTGCCGCCCCTGGAGATCGCAATCGCCGTGGGAATATTGCTTAAGAGTACCCGCTCACTTGCAGCGGCGTCTGCAGCGCTTTTGTTTGCAATTTTCGCTGCGGCTCTGGCAATAAATCTCTACCGAGGGCATCGCCAGATTGATTGCGGATGCTTTCGTTCGGGGCTCAAGCAGCCCATATCAGTAGCCGTTATTCTCCGCAATATGATTCTTGTGGTCTGCGCGCTCCTGTTGCTTCCCAATGACGAGGCTCCAACGCTTTCCCCCTTGGCCTGGGCGATAGCAAGCGGCGGAGCGGCGACACTATTCCTGTGCTATTTGTCGATCGGCCTCATATTTCAAGCCCCTCCGGCATCATATGAGGACAATTTTCGTGCCGACAGAAGAATTCTCGACTAAGAGACCGTCATGAGCGACATTCTTCCCTACGCCCTGGCGCTGCATACCATCCTTATTCTGGTTCTGGCGGTGATGGTTTTCGGCCTGACTCGACAAATCGGCATTCTGCACGAGCGAGTAGCGCCGATGGGGGCAATGATCAGCGACCATGGCCCGGAAGTGGGAGAAATGGCGCCGACCTTGAGCGTCAAGTCGATTGCGAACGAAGTAATTCAAATTGGCGGTCCGGGCCCGACACTAAAGACAACGCTGCTGATGTTCGTTTCGCCCACTTGCCCGGTTTGCAAGAAGCTGCTGCCGATTGCCAAATCCTTCTCCAAGGGGGAGGACCTGAACGTCATCTTGATTGGCGACGGGGATATCGATGAGCAGCGGCGGATGATCGAGAAGGAGGGATTGCAAGCGCTGCCGTACGTGATTGGGCCCGAAATTGGAATGGCGTTCCAGGTTGGAAAGCTGCCGTACGCAATCTTGATCGATCGCGAAGGGGTCATCCGCGCCAAAGGCCTGGTAAATAGCCGTGAACATCTGGAAAGCCTGGCCGTCGCCGAGGAAATCGGATATGGATCCATCCAGGCCTATCTTAAGGCGCGGGATTTGCGTCAACGGAATCGATTCGAGGGAGGGCGTTTGTCATGAAGCTTCATTCGAAGAATGTGTTTGACCGATTCTTTGAGTCGAGCTCGCGCCTGAGCGCGCAACGCATTTCGCGGCGCTCGCTAATCGCAATGATCGGCAAGGCGGCCGTGATCACGGCCGCACTACCCTTGCTGCCGGTGAATCGAAAGTCGCAGGCGGGCGAATTGAAATCCCGCTTTGCAAGGAGCGCACAGACCAAAGACCCAACGCATTGCAATTACTGGCGTTATTGCGCGAGTGACGGCTACCTGTGCGCCTGCTGCGGCGGAGGCCCGAGCACTTGCCCGCCCGGTACATCCCCGTCCCCGACGTCGTGGATCGGCTCGTGTATCAATCCCGACGACGGCAAGACGTACTTGATCGCGTATCGAGATTGCTGCGGTACCGATTCTTGCGGGCGCTGCTCGTGCCTTGGCCAGGAAGGCGACATGCCGAGCTATCGGCCCCAACTGAATAACGACATCGTCTGGTGTTTCGGCGCGTCGAGCATGGTGTACCACTGCTCGAGCGCTGCCTTGGTTGGTTTGGCCAACTGAACTATCTTAAGGACGCGTGCTGTGAATCCAATTCATGGAGTGCTAGTGGTGTCATTGATGGCCGGGGCGGTGAGCGTCCAGGCGCAGCAAAATGCCATGGAGGTCGTTCCGCCCCCCGACGAGCATTCGAAAACGCATAGTACGGTCGTGTTTCACCTGTCGAAACCCGCCACCACGTATGCTGCCAACTGTGCAGGCTGCCATGGCCCATCCGGTCGATCGACCACCGAAATGCCGACACTGGCCGGCCGAATCGGCTACTTCGCGCGAAGCCCGGAGGGACGCGCCTATCTGGCGCAGGTGCCCGGCGTCGCGATGTCGGCCGTCCGTGACGATGACCTGGCGCAGATGCTTAACTGGCTTCTGAAGACGTATAGCGCCGCGCAGCTTCCCGCCGCCTTCAAGGACTATACCGGTGCCGAAGTGGCCGAGTTGCGCAAGGCTGCAATTATTCCCTGGGTACGCCGCAGCGAGGTGATTCAAGCCCTGGTGGCGGCCGGGAAAATTCCATCCGCGGCCGTACTGAACTGAGAGGCGTATCTTGTCAGCGCATTATCATAAGATCAAAGCCGCACTTGCCCTTGGGGTTGGAACCATCGTGGCAGGGACGGCTCTGGCCACTGAGCCCAATGTGGACGCCGGACGGGCGAAATTTGTCCTCTGCGCGCCCTGTCACGGCGGTGACGGCCGGTCCGGCGCGCTTCCGGAGTACCCGAAGATTGCGGGACAAAATCAAAAATATTTAGTGAATGCGCTTAAGGCATACAAGGGCGGCCGCCGCGTCGGCACGTACGCTGCGTTGATGGCGGAAACCGCCAAGAATCTTTCCGATACGGATATCGAAAACCTGGCAGCTTATTTGGCCAGCCTCGATGACTCGAAGTGAGAAATTCGACCACAGGCGGTGATCATATGTGTGAAATTTACGTCAGAGCGGACCCCATCAAGTACGAATCGCGCTCGCACTCCGTGCGTATTCATGGCGTGGTGACGACCGTGCGGCTGGAAAATGAGTTTTGGACACTCTTGGGCGAAATGGCACAACTCGAGGGCGTTACCACCAATCAACTGATCGGAACTCTTTACGATGAGGTCACGAAATTTCGCGGCGAGTTCGAAAACTTCTCCTCCTTCCTGCGCGTGTCTTGCGCGCGATATTTGGCACTGAAAAAAAATGCCTCCACCAACAAACAACCCGACAACGCGATGAATCTAACGGTACTTGCCAAGCGCAATTCGAACTGAAGGGGGTAGTCATGCGGGCATGGATTGTGGGCGTAGGTGGTGCCGTGGCGATCGCCACGGGGTTGGCGGGGGCGCATGCGAGCGACATTAGCGGTCAACCCGCATCCCTGAGTGACGCTCTGGCGGTGATCAAGTCACATCGATTCGTCGATTTGACTCATGCGTTCGCACCGGGCATTCCGCATTGGAAGGGCGCGCCGGACGAGCGCGTCAAGACCCTCTACACGGTCGATAAAGATGGCTTTCGCATCAATGAATACTGCCACATCGGCCAGTGGGGCACGCATGTGGATTCACCGGCACACTTTCACACCGGCCTGCGCACCGTCGATCAAATCAACCCGAAGGACATGCTCATGGCGCTGGTGGTCATCGACGTGCACGACAAGGTCGCCAAGAATCCCGACTACGTTATTACCCTCGACGATATCAGTGCCTGGGAAAAGCGCCATGGCGCAGTGCCCTCGGGAGCATTCGTCGCCATGCGCACCGATTGGTCGAAGCGCTGGCCCGATGGTGCGGCGCTGGCCAATCGCGATGCCGCCGGCGTTTTCCATTATCCCGGCTGGAGCAAGGAAGTTCTGCAGCTGCTGTACGAGAAGCGAGGCATCACCGCATCGGGGCACGAGACTACGGATACCGATCCGGGACTCGCCACCACCAAGGACGACTATTCGCTGGAATCCTACATCCTCGGACTCAATCACTACCAGATTGAATTGCTCGCCAATCTGGATCAGGTGCCTGAAGCCGGGGCCCTGGTGTGGGTCACCTTCCCGAAGGTCGAGAACGGTTCCGGCTTTCCGGCGCGCGTGATTGCGATCGTTCCATGAGTGCGACTTCGCACAGCGCAAGGACTGCCCCGATCGAATACGCCGATGCCTCGGCCGAGGTGCGCGAGGTTTATGAGGACATCATGGCAACCCGCAAGACCGACTGGGTCAACAACTACTGGAAGGTGTTGGCGCATCATCCGCCGTCCTTGCGGCGCATGTGGGCGAATTCCAAGGAGGTCATGGGTCCCGGCGCGCTTGATCCGCTCACCAAGGAACTCATCTATATGGCGGTCAGCGTGACGAACGCCTGCCATTACTGCATCGCCTCGCACGGCGCCGCCGCTCGGAAAAAAGGCATGACACCGCAACAGCATGCCGAGCTGGTGGCGATCATCGGTCTTGCAAATGAGACGAATCGGCACGCGGCCGCGCTTGACTTGCAGATCGATGAACAATTTCGCTAAGTAGTTTTCGATCGCCGAGCGGGACACCGCGAGCGCCAGGCATATGATGAAACGGGAACAGATTGTCTTTGTAGGAACCAGCGATCTTGCTGGGCATTTTCGCGGCAAAAGTTTTCCGGCGGCCGACCTGCCGGCAAGATTGCTGCGCGGGGTCGGGCTCGCGCCCACCAATATTTTCATTTCGGCCTTCGGCCCGATCCAAGTGACGACGTTCGGCACCAAAGGCGAAGTCTTTCTCGTTCCCGACCCGTCCACTCGCGTGTTCGTGCCATTCGAGGGCAGCACGGCGGAATATTTTTTCCTCGGCGACATTAGAACCTTGGAGGGTGAGCCGTGGGCCTTCTGTCCCCGCCACATTCTGCGACGCGCGATCGAGCGGCTGCAGAGCGAAACCGGACTTCGAATGCTCGCGACCTTCGAGCAAGAGTTCATCTATAGCGGGGTCGCTGCGCACCCGCGGCAACCGTATGAACTTGACGCCTATCGCCGCCAAGGAGTGTTCGGTGAAACACTGCTGGGCGCCATGCGGCAAGTCGGGGTTGTCCCCGACTCGTTTCTGGCCGAGTTTGGGCCGCAGCAATTTGAAGTCACCTGCGCACCTGCCCTTGGAGTGCGGGCCGCCGATGACGCGGTAATCACGCGCGCACTCGCCCAAGCGGTCGCCTTTCGCCTAGGCCATCGCGTCAGCTTCAACCCGCTCCCCGAACCGACCGGCACTAGCAGCGGTACTCATATTCACTTCAGCTTTTTGGATCAGGACGAGCAACCGGTCCTCTTTGACGAGCAGCGGCCGTGGCAATTGTCCGTGTTGGGCGGCCAATTCATCGCCGGCATTCAACATCACCTGCCGGCTCTGTGCGCGGTGACCGCGCCATCGGTGCCATCGTATTTTCGCTTGCGTCCCAATCGCTGGGCCCCGGTGCAAGCGGATGTTGGCCCGCTCGACCGCGGCGCGGCATTGCGAATCTGTGCGGGGGTCGACAGCGATCCGGAGCGCCGTGCGCGGCAATTCAATGCGGAATTTCGCGTCGCCGACGCCACCGCGAGCCCTTACCTGGCGCTCGCCGTGCTGGTTCAAGCCGGGCTTGACGGTATTCGCCGGCAGCGCGAGATCGAGATAGACAATCCGCGCTCGCTGCCGAAGAACTTTGCGGCGGCGCTGACTCTGCTCGAAACCAGCCAGAGCGCGGCGGAATGGCTCGGAACCGACTTTCTCTCGGCCTATGTGCTATTCAAACGGGCAGAGATCAAGGGCCTGGAAAATGTCGATGAAGTTGAGATCTGTCGTCGTTATGCAGAAGTCTATTGAACACGTCTTGACGAATCCGCGTTTTTTGGAGTGTACCGATGACTCATCCGCCCAGCCGTGACATCGACATCGAACCGGCGCATACGGCTCTGCTGTTCGTTGACGTCCAAAATTACAATTGCACCTGGGAGGGGAGCGAATATACGCCTCTGAGCGCCGCTGAAAAGGAGCAGCGGTACGGCTATTTCTTTCGCACCTTGAAGGACAGCGCGCTGCCCAATATGGTGCGTCTGCAACAAGCCTGTCGCCGTGCCGGCATCGAGGTGGCGTACACCGTGATCGAAAGCATGACCGCCGACGGGCGTGACCGCTCTCTCGACTACAAGATCACCGGGTTCAACGTCCCCAAGGGATCGCAGGACGCCAAAATGGTGAATGAATTGGCGCCGACCGCGGATGAAATGTTGTTCCCGAAGACCTCCTCCTCGGTATTCATCTCGACCAACATCGATTATGTGCTGCGCAATCTTGGGACCCAATATTTAATCATTGCCGGTTGTCTGACCGATCAGTGTGTCGATTCGGCGGTGCGTGACGCCTGCGACTTGGGCTACCTGGTGACGGTGCCGACCGACGCCTGCGTGACCTTGTCGGCGGAACGGCAGGAATGGTCCCTGCGCAATAATCGCGGCTATTGCCGCCAGCGTACCACCCAGCAGCTGCTGGATGAGATCGCGCGCCTCGCCGATAGCGATGCGACTAACCGGCAGCCGATCGTCCGCGCGCGATGAGCGTGGGTCGAACTTAAGCGAGGGTTGCCAGCGCCTGCTCGAGGTCTGCGATGAGGTCGGCGGCATCTTCAATGCCCGCCGAGTAGCGAATCAGGTTTTCCGGGATGCCTGCTTTGGCTCGCTGCTCGGCGCTCAATTCGACATGGCTGGTCACCTGCGGAGGCCCGGCGACGGTCGCCACGCCCCCTAAGTGTGCGGCGCGTTGCACGAGCTGCAAGCGATCAAGCACGGTGCGCACCGCCTCGAACCCGCCCCGCGGCGTGAACGCCAAGACACCGCCAAAGCCACTCATCTGACGGGCGGCGATCGCATGCCCGGGATGGCTTGCGAGACCTGGGTAGAACACCTGATCGATTCGCGCATGTCCGGCAAGATGCCGGGCAATGGCGAGGGCATTGGCATTGTGACGCTCCATCCGCAGCGCCAGCGTTTTCATGCCGCGCAATATGGCGTAGGCCGCATCGGCGTGCAGCGTCGCGCCCGCGATTTCGCGAAAATGATGGATCTTCGCGATTAGCTCGGCGCGGCCGGAGACCAGCCCGCCCATCACATCCGAGTGACCGGCCAGAAATTTTGTCGCGCTATGGACCGTGAGGTCCGCGCCCAAAGCCGCCGGCCTTTGGTTAAACGGTGTGGCAAAGGTGTTGTCGGCCACCACCACAGCGCCCGCACGCTTGGCCGCCTGCGCCAGCCGCTCGATGTCAACGACCTTCAGCGTCGGGTTGGTCGGCGTCTCCAAATACAGGAGCGCGCAGCCACGGGCGATTTCCGCCTCGATCGCCGCATGATCGGTGGTTTCGCACAGCGTCGCGGCGATTTTGAAACGCGGCAGGAACTGCTCGAACAGTACATTGGTGCCGCCGTAAGAATCCTTGATGCTCACCACCCGCTCGCCCGGCGACAGCAGGGCAAATAGGATTGAACTGATGGCCGCCATGCCGGTGGAGAAAGCGGTCGCCGCTTCGGTGCCGTCGAGAGCGGCCATCTTCGCCTCGAGCACGGCGACGGTTGGGTTGGAGTTGCGTGAATAGATATGACCGGTGGCTTGACCGGTCGCGACTCTCTGCCAGCTACCGAGATCGGGATAGGCGAAGGTCGCCGCGTTCACAATCGGCATGACAGCAGCGCCGAAAGGGAACGGCCCTTCCTCCGCTGCCCACACCGCGTTAGTGCTGTCACCCCGTTTTAAATTCTTGCCGGTCATCGACGTACTCCTTCCGCGCCTTGCTGGCGCGGCCGCTACATGCGATCTTGCCACGGCGAGACCGGTTTGCAGGGAACTTTTGGGGTGAAGCATGAATTTGCAATCGAGCATGCAGGCCAGGGTATGAGCGGTGAGTCGCTGCGGGAGCGGGATGCGCGAGTTATTGCCAACATCGCGCGTCTGCGCTTTTCACCACTGTCCTTGATCGGCGGGCGCGGCAATCGACTGATAGAGGAGGGGGGACGCGAGCTGCTCGATCTGTCGGCCTCGTTCGGGCCCGCAATTTTAGGCTACAGTCATCCGGCAATCATGCATGCGGTGACTCAGGCCTGCGCCAATATGGCGGGCGCAAGCCTGCTCGCGTACCCTAACGAGAACGCAGTCGCGCTGGCGGAGGAACTGTTGCGCCTCACGCCCGGAAGCGGCGAACGGCGCGTTTGGTTCGGCCATTCCGGTTCGGACGCGAACGACTGTGCGATGCGCGTCGTGGAGGCAGCCACCGGGCGATCGCGCTTCATTTCCTTTATCGGCTCCTATCACGGCAACCTCTCGGGATCGATGAGCATCAGCGGGCACACCGCGATGACCCACACTTTACCGCGCGCCGGCCTGCTGCTGCTGCCTTACCCCAATCCCTACCGCCCCACCTTCAGCGCGAGCAATGTGCTCGCGCTGCTCGACTATCAATTCGCCACCACCTGCCCACCGACTCAGGTCGCGGCCATCTTCATCGAGCCCTTGATGGCCGATGGCGGACTCATCGTTCCGCCGCCCGGCTTTCTCGCGGCGATTCAGGCGCGCTGTCGACGGCATGGCATTCAGATCATTGTCGATGAAGTCAAAGTGGGTCTCGCGCGAAGCGGCAAACTTCACTGTTTCCAGCAGAAGGGCTGGAGCCCGACCTGGTGGTCTTCGGCAAGGGACTGGGCGGCGGTCTGCCGCTCTCGGCGGTGATCGGCCCGCAGCACATTATGGATCACGCGGCCGCCTTTGCCTTACAGACCACCGCAGGCAACCCCGTTACCACCGCCGCTGGGCGTGCGGTGCTTCAGGCAATTGCCGATCAAGGTCTGATCGAGCGGGCGAATCGAGTCGGTGGAATACTCTCGGACGGTTTGCGCGCCTTGAGTGCGCGACACGCGATGATAGGCGAGGTGCGGGGCCGGGGCCTTGCGGTGGGGGTGGAATTGGTGAATGACCGAGCGTCGCGCGAACCGGTGCCGGTCACCACGACAGCGAAGGTGATCTATCGCGCCTACCAACTCGGTGCCGTGTGCTTCTACGTCGGACTCGGCGGCAATGTGCTGGAATTCACGCCCCCATTGACCTTAAGCGAGGCCGAGGCCGTGGAAGGCGTCGCCATCATCGACCAAGCCATGACCGATGTGAGCCAGGGGCTCGTGTCGGACGCGGACGTAGCGCCCTTCATGATGTGGTGAGAAAGTAGGTCATTCATGGCCAGTTTGATATCGCGCTTAAGTTTACCGGAGGCCGTCGGACTGTCTCTTTCCGTCATATCCCCAACGGTCACCGCGGCGTTCAATATCACGTTGGTGGCGCAAGCGGCGGGACCCGCCGCACCGCTTGTATTCGCGATCGGCAGCGTCGCGATGGCGTTGGTCGCGCTTTCGTTCGTGGCCTTCGCCCATCGCGTCGCCCATGCAGGCTCGGCGTATGCCTATATCTCCCACACCTTCGGCAGCCGGATGGGGTTCATCGCTGGGTGGACGCTGCTCCTGACCTATTTGGGATTTACCAGCGGATTCGCCGCGCTGGTCGGCAGTTTTAGCGGCGCCGCGCTCAAGTATTTCGGCATCGAGGTGGGTCATTGGTGGATTGCGATCGGCGCCGCCTCCGTGCTCGTGGCCTGGTGGTTCGCCTACCGCGACATGCGGCTGGCGGGCCGGCTGATGCTGGTGTTGGAAGCGGCGGCTGTGGCCGGCATTGTCTTCCTTTGCATTTGCATTCTGCGCCAGGTCCAGGTCGATGCCGGACAGATTGAGGCCAGTTTCCGGCCGTCTGCGAAGTTCAACGGCTGGGCGGGTTTGGGCTTCGGCATGGTCTTCAGCATCTTGAGTTTCGCCGGATTCGAGGGAGCGGCGACGTTGGGCGAAGAGACCATCAACCCGCGACGGAACATTCCCATCGCGCTGCTCGGCACCGTGCTTGGATCCGGCATATTCTTTGTCTTCGTCGCCTATTGCGAAGTGATCGGGTTCGGGCCGCATGGCATCAAGGATCTTGCCAACTCCCAGGCGCCGCTCGATGATCTGGCGCTTCGCTACGCGACGCCGCATTTGGCCATTGCGCTCGATATCGCGGCCGCCACCAGTTGCTTCTCCGGCGTGCTGGGCGGCCTCGCGGCGGCGGCGCGCGTTCTGTTCGCGTTGAGCCGCGCTGGGCTCTCCTCCACCCTTGCCGGCGTGCATCCGGTGCACGGCACGCCTGCGCCTGCCGTGTCGCTGACAGCGATGCTGGTCATCCTGGCCGTTCTGCTGTGGGGATCGTTCGCCGGCGCCGGCGACTTCTACAGCTATACGAGCACCATCGGCGTGCTCGCCTTGATTCTGGTCTACATCGGCGTCGGCGGCGCCGAAATGACGGAAGCCTGGCGCGAACAGCGCCCGCTGTGGTCCGCTGCCTGCGTATTGGGCCCGATGCTGCTGCTCTGGGTGCTCTACCGCAACGTCTACCCGGTGCCGGAATTTCCGAATAATCTGTGGCCCTACGTGGCGGTGGCCTGGGTGGCCGGCTCGTGGGCACTTATAAGGCTGCGCCCGGTCGTCACGAGTGCGCCGTTGCCCGACTACTGGTGAGGATGCCGCATCGCGAAAGGGGTTCCGCCGGATGTTTACTTCGCTCAAGGGGCGCACCGCCATCGTCACTGGTTCCAGCAAAGGGATTGGACGCGGCATCGCGCTTCGCTTCGGTCTGGTAGGTTGCAATCTGCTGCTGGTGTCGCGCAAGCTCGATGAGGCCGCCACTGTCGCAGCGGAGATCGTCGCCCTCGGCGGCACCGCCCGAGCGTTCGCCGCCGACGTGACGCGGCAATCGGATATGCAGGCGATGGCCCAAGTTGCCCTCGACTCCTTTGGTGCCATCGATATCCTCTGTGCCAATGCCGGCATTTTTCCCGCGGCGAAACTCGGGGCAATGACCGAGGCCGATTTCGATAGCGTCATCGGCACCAATCTCAAGGGCACCTTTCTGTCGGTTTCGGCCTGCCTGCCTGCCATGAAAGCGCAAAGATTCGGCCGCATCATTTTGACGTCGTCCATCACCGGACCCGTGACAGGGTTTCCTGGCTGGTCGCATTATGGGGCGAGCAAGGCGGGCCAATTGGGTTTCATGCGCACGGCGGCCATCGAACTCGCCCCTTACGGTATTACCGTCAACGCGGTTCTGCCGGGCACCGTTGCCACCGAGGGATTGGCCGATGTGAGCGAGGACTATATTCGAAACGTGGCAGCGTCGATCCCGATGCACCGCGTCGGCTCGGTCACCGACATTGCCAATGCGGCGCTGTTCTTCGCCAGCGAGGAGGCCGCTTACATCACCGGCCAGAGCTTAGTGATCGACGGTGGCCAGATCCTGCCCGAGTCGCCGGCCGCGCTGGCGTGAAGTGGCAGGCCGATCAAAAGAAGGGTTCTTGACATTATGTGGCGACGGACTGCGCCTGCTCTTCAAGAAGATCCAGCGCAGCCCCCGCCTCTACGTCTTCAGATAACTGAGATAGGCGGCGACGGCGGCAATTTGTGACGGAGACAAACTGTGCGCAACCTGTTTCATGGCAGCCGCTGCGCCTTCGTTTAGCGGATTTTGTCCTCGCACTTTGCTCCAATCCGTCAATTCCTTTTCGGTGTATGAATTGAGCTGACCAGCTAGACGAGGAATTTCGTTTTTCCCCTTGGCCTCTGGGCCGTGACAGCCGGAGCATGCGGCGACATTGGCTTCGGGAACACCCTCCTCGTAGATTTTTTTGCCTGTGTCCACCAGATCCCTTGGGCCGCCTCCGGTCGGCTCGGGGTTGAGACTGCTAAAATACGCGGCCAAAGCGGGTCGCATTGCCGGCTTGAGAGCATGCGCCGTAGTCATACCTACAGCGCTGTTTTTGTCCCGCATGGCCTCATTAAAGGCTAGCAGCTGTTTCTCGATGTACTTGGGTGTTTGTCCCGCGATACGCGGGATAGTAAGATACCCACCACTAAGTCCCTGTCCCGACATCCCGTGGCAGTCTTGGCAGTATTGTATTTTGGCCTGAAGGTCTTGGTTTGAAATGGCCTCCGTGTCTGTGCCAGCTGCGAAACTTTTCGTGGAGAAGGCCATCGCTAGGATTGCCGGTGGCATCGCAAGTAGTAAACCAATGTACTTCATAATCTAGCCTTCGCCTAACCTAGCCTTCGCCTAACGCGTGGTTATGATTTTCGGAGAGGGCATCATTCCCGACCCGGTCCGCAGCCAGAGGCCCGATCCGGTCCGCAGCCAGACACCCAATATCCGCCGAGCGGGGTCTCGTTCCACGCCTTGAAATTTGCATCCGAAACGCTCGACAGCTTTCTCAGGTACGCCACAATGGCCCAGATCGTATTGTTGCGCACCGGTGGTTTATCAACGCCGAAGCTCGGCATTGCGCTCATCTTGATGCCGTTCTTGATGACCCAGAATAGCTCCTCCGGAGTGCGATCATTGACTACTTTTCTGAGGTCGGGTGGAGGGTTCAGCCCCTCGGAGAATTTGGCCGACTCCACACCGGGCTCGCCGTGACAATTGATGCAACCGTTCCTGGCGTAGGCAAGTGCGCCTGCCTGTACCGTTGCTGCATCGTCAAGCAACCCCGCCGGCGGTCGATCGGTCGCACGCCGCCTAATTGAAGCCATGCGCACCTGTACGAGCGCCCAATTGACGATATTGGGATCCGGGTGGTTGGCCGCGACGTTAAAGAACCCGCCGAAAAAAAATGTCGCTGTGCCAATGCCCCCTACGATGACCAGCAGGCCGATCAGCGTCAACACGACATGGAGGATTTTGCCGGGAAGAATCATAGTACTGCGCGTCTCGTCATGTCCGTCGTTTCCGCTGAGCCGGGCAAACGGTATTGACGCCCGACACGCAATGATCCATCGATTAAGTCTATTTCATCGGCACACCAGCGTATGTACGGCATCGCACGTATGACACTGAGCGCGATAGTGGCCTCCCAGTCCATGCGAGATCAAAAGTGATCGGATGGACCCCTCCCGTTTCCCTCTTGGTATGGCTTCAAGAAACGGATCCGAACGTACGTTAGCGGCGCTGCACCATCATTTGGATCAATAAGTTACGATATCCCCAGCACTGCATTTTTGGGGCGCGCACACTTGGCATGACGATCCCAATCAAATCAGCAGTTTGCCAATCGCTGGCGTAGTCAAGATCCCTTCCTTGACGGCACACCGTTCACCGCATCTGCAGACCCCGCTTGCCGGAAAACAGAGTCACGTACGCCGCAATGGCGGGATCGATCATGGAATTCAGATCACGCATCACGCGATTCGCGTATAGCAACGCGTGAACCGCGCCGCCCGCGGTCACCGCTTCGCCCGTGACCTGGCCGCTCGCGTTGATCCCGTACCCCTTGCTTGTAGCGCCGACGAGGGTCCCGAGGTCCGTTACCGAATATCTCTGAGCTTGCGCATTGGCAGGCGTTCCCAGCCCGATCAACGCAACAAGCAGGCCCGCAATACTCCAGCGTGAATAATTGCGCATAAGACTTGCCTTACGATGGTGGCAACGCGGATCCTCGCGGCAGTGTGATTATCCCTTCCCGGAAGCGGCCAGTCACGATGACCACTTTGCACTTAGCGGACCGCCGCCTCGAGCAGCGCGGGAACCTACCTGCACCCCCTGAATCTGCTCCAAGTTATGTAACGTCGACGGCTGCGGAATGCGGATCTGGCCATGCTGCTGCAGTGTTCTCCACATAACCGCCATCGCAACAGTCCAGTAATGTGGCGCTCGACATAACTGAAAGCGCTTAAGCCCGCCCCAGGAAATCCTGCTTGCCGATTTCCAATCCCGAGTGGCGCAGGATGTCGTAGGCGGTCGTGATATGGAAGTAGACGTTCGGCAGCACGTGATGGAACAGGTACGCCGTGCCCTGCATGCTCTTGGTGGAGCTGCGCGACTGCCAGGTGACGGTGCGGTCCTCGGATCCTTTGAACTGCTCGGGCTTGAAGGATTCGAGATAGGCGATCGTGCCGCGGGTGAGCGCAATGAGATCGGGGAACGATTTCTCCTTGCCATCGACGGACGGCACCTCCGCGCCCGCGAGCCGCGCGGCGCCGCCTCTTGCCGCATCGTTGGCGACGTGCACTTGCTTCACCAGCGGAAACATATCGGGGAACAAACGTGTGTTGAGCAGCGTGTCCGGGTCGATCTTTCGAGCCTGCGCATGCGCGGCCCCTTTCTCCAAGATGGCGGCGAGACTGTTCAAGGCGCGAACGAACGTCGGCACGGTGGCTTGGTACATTGTCAATGTCATGATTAGGCTGCCTTGCTGGCGGTGGCGAGTTGACGCAGCACGTACTGCAGAATTCCGCCGTGCTGGTAGTAGTCGAGTTCCTTCGGGGTGTCGATGCGCAGGCGCGCCTCGAATTGCGTGCTCTTGCCGTCGTCGGCACGGGCCGTGACCTTGACAGATTTCGCCGCGCCCTTGTTCAGGCCCACGACTTCAAAGGTCTCTTTGCCGGTGAGTCCAAGAGTTTGGGCGTTTTGGCCGGCCTTGTATTGTAGCGGTAGAACGCCCATGCCGATCAAGTTGGAGCGATGAATGCGCTCGAAGCTTTCGG
>PKXS01000093.1 GCA_003132425.1 Gammaproteobacteria bacterium
CGTGTCGCGAGGGCATCTGCGGCTCCTGCGCGATGAACATCGATAGTACGAACTGGCTGGCTTGCACGAGATTCATTGCCGATTTGGCCACGCCGGCAACGATCTACCCACTGGCGAATATGCGGATCATCAAAGACTTGGTTCCCGATCTCAGGAGCAGAAACTCGCCGCATAGCACACCCCCAACTTCCGGTTACTCTCCTTTTAGCAGCAAATGTACGGCAACGCCGGGTCGGCTCGCGAGTTTGGTCCGAGTCGAGACACTCCGCGGTAGACCTGATAGATTCCGCGCGACTTGATAAAGAGAAGGGGAAACCGTCATGACCTCGACTTCGGCCACGCCCGCAAGCAATGCGATCGTCAATCCTGCGGACGAGCGGCCGCTGTCACCCTGGTGGCTGCGCGCCATCGCGATCGTCATGGTGCTCGGCTTCACTGTGTTGATTGCGATTACGGCACTCGCCTACCGCAATGCGCCGCCGATTCCGCACCTAGTTGTCGACCCGCAAGGCAAGCCTCTGTTCACCGACGCCGACATCGGCGACGGCCAGGCAGTGTTCCTGAAATATGGATTGATGGATAACGGCAGCATCTGGGGTCACGGCGCCTACCTCGGCCCGGACTATTCGGCGCAAGCCTTGCATTGGATGGGACAGGACACCGCCGCAGCGCTGGCGCAGACGCAATTCGACAGGCAGCTCGGGCAACTGGACCCGATGCAGCGCGCAGGGCTGCAAGCCGAAGTGGCGCTGGTGCTGAAAACCAATCGCTACGATCCCGTCAGCGGTGTACTGACACTGACTTCGGCGCAAGCGCAGGCGTGGCGGCAGCAGATCGGCTACTGGACCGACTACTTCAAGCATCCCGCCAGCAACGGAGGGTTGAAGCCGAACTTGATAAGCGACCCGGCCGAACTGCGTCAGTTCACCGCGTTCGTGACTTGGGCGGCATGGGCCTCCGTGGCAAATCGGCCCGGCCAGAATCATTCTTACACCAACAACTTTCCATACGATCCCAGCGTTGGCAATACACCGATCCCCGGCGCGCTTCTGTGGAGCGCATTGAGCTTGCTGGTGTTGCTGGCCGGTATCGCCGCGGTCCTCCTGGCATTTGGAAAGTTCGACTATCTGGGCTGGATCAGTCGCGGCCATGTGATCCGCCCCCACCTGCAGCCCGGCGAAGCCAGTCCCGGTCAACGCGCGCTGGTCAAGTTCTATGTCCTCGTCGCGCTGGTGTTTCTGTTCCAGACCCTGGTAGGCGGCGCCACTGCGCATTATCGCGCCGATCCAGACAGTTTCTACGGCTTCCAACTCGCGAACATCTTTCCGAGCAATCTGATGCGTACCTGGCATCTGCAGAGCGCCATCATGTGGATCGCCACCTCATACGTGGCCGCCGCGCTGTTTCTTGGTCGTACCCTGCGCCGCGACGAGCCGCGCGGTCTTGCGATGTGGACGCACCTGTTGTTCGTCGCGTTCGTCGCGGTGATCGGTGGCAGTTTGCTCGGTGAATGGGCGGGTATCTCGCAACTGCTTGGCCGCTGGTGGTTCTGGATCGGCAACCAGGGTTGGGAATATCTGGAACTGGGCCGCATCTGGCAATACCTGCTGGCGATAGGCCTGCTGGTCTGGTTTGCCTTGCTTTGGTGGGTGGCGCGTCCCAGCAAGGTGGAAAACGTCGAAGCGCGGCCGATCGTATGGATGTTTTTCGTCGCCGCTCTGTCCATCCCGGTGTTCTACCTCCCGGCGCTGTTCTTCGGTGCGAAAACCAATTACACCGTGGTCGACACCTGGCGCTTCTGGATCATCCATCTGTGGGTCGAGGGCTTCTTCGAGTTCTTCGCAACTACAATAGTGGCGCTGGCCCTTTACCAGCTCGGTCTTACCCGGCGCAATACGGCGTTGCGGGTGATCTATCTGGATGCGATCCTGTACTTCCTCGGCGGACTGATCGGTACCGGCCATCATTGGTACTTCACGGGCCAGACCGGCTTCAACATGGCGATGTCGGCGCTGTTTTCCGTGCTGGAAGTGGTGCCGTTGACTCTGCTGACGCTCGACGCTTGGGATTTCGTGCGCACGACCCGCAGCGAAGGCGAAGTGGCCGACAAGCCGGTCGCGATCCCGCACAAATGGACGTTTTACTTTCTGATGGCGGTTGGCTTCTGGAACTTTGTCGGTGCCGGCATGTTCGGATTCCTGATCAATCTTCCGATCGTCAGTTACTACGAAGTCGGCACGCAATTGACACCCAACCACGGTCACGCCGCCATGATGGGCGTGTTCGGCATGCTGGCGATCGCGTTAATGGTATTCGTGCTGCGTCAGACCAGCGATGACGCGCGCTGGGTGAGCATCGAAAAATACGTCAAGACCGCTTTTTTCGGGACCAACATTGGCTTGGCGATGATGGTGATGTTCAGTCTGTTCCCGAGCGGCGTGCTGCAGGTCTGGGACGTCGTGCAGCACGGCTACTGGCATGCGCGCAGTCTCGATTATATTGGCAGTGGGCGTTCGCACCTGATCGAGTGGCTGCGTCTGCCCGGCGATCTCGTCTTCATCATATTTGGCGCAATTCCGCTCGTGATTGCGTCGATCAAGGGGTATTTCGGCGTTCGCGCGGACACCGCGCAGATTGCCGCGCCGCCTGGTTGAAAAGATGTAGGAAACCCTAAGCACCTTCCCGCCAGAAGACGCGTCCAGCGCTCGCTCTTTCCGTCATTCGCGATGGCGGTCTCCTTCATCATTTGCGCGCGACGACCTCTCCCCCTGGATAGTTATCGACGGGCGTAGCACTCTTTTGCATGAATTCTCTGCGCGGCCCTTCCTGGATTCTGGCATCGATCACGTATCTGGCGCTATCCGGCATCGCCATCGCACAGCGCGCCGGCGAGAGCGCCGTGACCGCGGCCGAGGATGCTTTCGGCACGGCGATCGGCTTGCAGAACGTCGGTTTTTATTCACCGGAGGACGCTCGCGGCTTCAGCCCGCAACAGGCTGGAAACTTACGGATCGAGCGGCTGTACTTCGACCAGCAGACATGGGTGACCACCGACTGCATGGTCCGCGAGACGACAATGCGCGTGGCGCTCGAGGAGTTGCTCTCGCGGACGGAACGCTTTGAGTTCGCCGGCGAAGCACCGCGCCGCGTGGTTTATCCCAGTAACGGCGTTGCCGCGTTCCTCCTGCGGGTCAACTGATGCTTCGGCACTCGTTATAAATTACGAATCAATGTTCACCTGCACGGTTTCGTTTTCAATTCGTGTCGGAAATGTTTCAACATCTTCATAAGCTGGCGGTGACTGCACCTTGCCGGTTCGGATACAGAAGCGCGAGCCATGGCGCGGGCATATAATCTGGTCGCCGTCGAGGACGCCGCTGGCTAGTTCGGCACCGTCATGCGTGCACGCATCTTTAATCGAATATAGTTCGTCTGCCAGATTAAACACGACAATCGGGCCAATCTCGGTGAATACAACTTTGCGAGATCCTGCCTGCAATTCACTTGCCGGCGCTACATTTATCCATTCAGCCATGTTCCTCCGCCTTGTTCCATCATCCCGGCTTTCCATCCACCGGTGATCACATTTTAGGATGGGAGAAAAACGAATATTTGGAATTTGATAGTGAGATTGGCGCTTCAGATGCCAAAATAATGGTTGAATCATTGGTGATTCATCATTAATTCCTGTGAGTATCCTTTAATCCTGTCAAATTATCCCTTCAAAGATGTCACCTGTACCTTTAAGGTGTCAGCAATGTCGACGAAACCATGCCAATGGCGCCCACGGTACTGGATCGGCCAGGCGCTGGCTCGCTGTATTAACCACGGTCAGCCGGAATGACACCGCGACCCAAAGAAGTGGTCTTGCGGCGTGTCTCCCAGTCGAAACGCGAGGCGCCCTATTCCACTCAGTATATACCCGGGTCCCCTCATCAGACGCCGGGTTTAGGACGAACAAAGGCCCCACGCGGTCTTAAGGAGTTGTTATGGCCATACCTCATGCAGCATCCGGCGACTTGATTGACGTTCGGCCGTTGGGAGCGACTTTGCGGCAGACGATCTCGACCACTCTGATTAGATCGGATCACCTCGAAGTCTTCCGGCTCGTGCTACTCGCTGGTGATAATGTGCCTGATCACAAGTTGCCAAGAACCTGTCAAGTGCCCAGCGTGATTACGATTCAGTGTCTAGAAGGCACAGTCGAGGTCAAAGCATATGGACGCTCTCAGGTTATGCATGCGGGTAGCATGATGTATCTCGCTGGCGGAGCGGCGCACGCGCTCAAGGCCGTTGAGGACTCTTCAGTCTTGGTGACCATGCTAGTGCGCCGAGAATAACCTTGCGTTCAATCAAGACATCGCACGCGACCTCGGAGCCGCCCTTCGGAGGGTTTGTGAGCGCAGCCGTTGGCGCCAAGAGAGGCTCATGGTATAGCCCGCCCGGCACGGAGTTGAGCTTCTACTTTCGCAGACCCGATGGCAGGCACAATCTCAGGGAGCAGAACCTTTCTATTTTCTTCCAGATCGTGTCCCGGGACGTGGTGTACGAGCGTAGATTCTGGTCAGGTAACCGGCGACATTAATTGGAACTGCCGGTCAACGGCCCATTTGACGATGACTACCAAAGTACGCGCCCTCTTACTTGCCGGCGCCCATCATCGTTGTCGGCAGGAACCGTTAAAAACGGTGGGGTCAACTAGCTGTCCTCGAGAGTTCACAAGCCGAAACCGCGGCGTTGTCAGCCTCAGCACAGCTGTTTCAAGGCAAAATTCCCACTGAATCCGGTAATCACCCCACCGTTTTTAACGGTTCCCAATTGAAACGTACAAATGACAGCTTGGAAGGTACAGAATGTCACTAACCAAGGATGCCGACACGCATTGATCGGCATGCCAACTACGGTGCGTCCATGTATGCTAAAGAATCCCTTTCGTGTCTTCTGCTCTTGGAAAAGGTTCCGCGGGGCGGTACTTCGACGCTTTTGAGGAACCTGAAGAGCTTCATTCAGGAATGTGCGAGCGGCTTCCACAAAAAGACAAAGTCCATGCCTGGACCACAATCTTAAAAAATTGGGGAGTAAAACTCTTGAGCGATCTGAAGGGGAAGGTAGCTATCGTGACCGGCTCCTCCAAAGGCATCGGAGCCGGCATCGCCGAGCGCCTGGCAGCCGATGGGGTTTGCGTCATCGTCAACTATTCGCGCTCCGCCGAGGACGCCGCAACCGTCGTGGAGCGCATTACTGCCGCAGGCGGCAAAGCCTTCGCGGTTAAAGCCAACCTCTCAGAGCCAGCCGAAATCCAGCCTCTGATCGACGCCGCACTACGACACTTCGGCAAGCTCGATATCCTCGTCAACAACGCTGGCGTCTATAAAGTTGACACGTTAGACACCCTTTCGGCTGAGAGCTTCGATGAGCATTACAATCTCAACGTTCGCGGTCTACTCCTTGCTACCCAGGCCGCTGCCCGCGTCCTTCCTTCAGGTGGCGTCGTCGTCAACATCAGCTCTGGCCTGGCGAAAAGCCCCCATCCCAATCTTCATGTTTATTGTTCCACCAAGGGTGCCGTGGACACGCTTACCCGTTCGCTCGCAATGGAACTCGGCCCTCGCAAGATCCGCGTCGTCGGCATTGCTCCCGGTTTCACCGCCACGGAAGGCAATGCAGAATCTGCAAAGCAGGCGGCCGAAAGAATCGTCGCGAAAACACCGCTGGGTCGCGTGGGTCTGCCGAAGGACATTGCCGCGACAGTCTCTTATGCCGTCTCGCTCGACGCGGGTTGGATTACCGGCACTACCATCGACGTGGCCGGCGGTATGGTCTTCTAGTAAGAAGCTCTTTCCCAAAAAAAATCATCACTTTATGAGCCGCTCATACGACCCAGAATCTGGTTTCTGATCGTTTAAGTGCCGCCGATTTCAGTCCAACCCGGTTGATCGAAGTAGTCGCCGTAGCGGTTCAAGGCGGCGATCACCATACGTGTGCCTTGGCGTGGCTCGTTCTTCGTTCTGCCCTGCAGGGTAGCGGCGCCCGCCAGGAGGTCCGCAATGACGAAGTGAAAGGTGGCGTCCGCGCTCGCCGGAAGCTTGCACTGCGCGACGATACCGACGACTTGGTGCTCGATTGTGGCGCCCATTGCTTTGTAGTCATCCAGCGTCATTTGACCCTTGTCGATCACGTTGAATCGGCTCGTCACGGTCTCGCGCACCTCGACCATCTTTTTGCGCAGCAGATCGTCGGTCGCCCATTTTCTGCCGTGGTTGAGCATGGGCGTGCCCCATTCGCCCGCCGAATGCTCTTCTGATTCGACAGCGAACGCAGGGGATGAGACGCCGTTCACCCACGCGAAGATAAGTGAAACAATTGGCAGCATCCGGCAAGTATTCAAAGTTATGTCCTCAGTGCCGAACGAGGGGTCCGACGATTCGGGTCCGTTGTCCGCAAGTCACGATGTCTCATTGTTAGTTAGCTTCCGGTGAGTGCGGCAACCCTGGCTCTAAAATGAACCGCACTCGCTCCAAGCGCAACATCTCAAAAGGCGACATGCAGGGGACGCGTAAGCCGACGCACGCATTCGGAATTTTGATTCGCTTCGTTGAAACCGAGGGCACCTCGTGGGGAACGACCGTATGCCCATGGGCGAGCGCGTGATCGACGAGCCAATAGTCTGCAACTTGAAAGAACGTGTTCACCGCGACCGGCTCATACTGTTGGGTGGTCGCCCACCCAACTGACCTCACCCAATGCTGTCAACACGGCGTTGTCGGCCGGCAAAAAGAACCCAGGGCCCCGGGCAGACACCCAATCACTTAATTCATCGGACCCAGCTTTGAGTTCCGTACTGACCTTTTCAATACTGATCGCACGGGACGCTGCGTTTGCACTCTCTAACCATGTCCAGAACGCTGGACAAAGGTCGAATCCATAGTGCAGATTCTTAGCCTGGATAAAAACATCAGAATCCAAGAGGTACGCCATCAGAGCGCCATATCGAGCCGACGTGCAAACTCGTTGAATGTACCGGTCTTCGAGATACCGAGCATCCGGAACGCATCGCGGTACAGCGTGCGCCCTTCCAGGGTACTTTCCACCAACGCTCGGCCGAAGCGGCGGCTCACGCGCGCCGTCGTTGTCCGATAGAAATCCCCGCCCGATCGCTGCCGGCGTTCAGCGAGCCGCTGCACTTCTTCGGCGTACGCTCGTCGAAAAGCCGTTTGGTTGAGCTGCCCCGCGTCCAGCAAGCGTCGTAAAATGACGACGGTGCTGACTTTAAACGTTCGTGCAAGCCGAGCCAGTGTGTCGGGTAGCCATTCGCCCGCTTCCAACGAGGCGCGCAACGCGCCCAAGGGGACCAGGAGTTCGGCTGCCACGCGATTACACCACCGCTCCACAGCCTGATCCGGAGTTGTCGCTGCGGTGGAATCAGACAACGCCGAGGCCCCAATCCAAATGTGGGCGAGCTCATGAGCGAGTGTGAACATCTGCGCCGCCTTGCTGTCTGCGCCGTTGATACACACCAGCGGGGCGAGTCGGTCGACCAAGGCAAAGCCGCGAAATTCTTCCGGGTCGAGTTGCCGCCTATTGTTGTTAAGCACCACGCCGCTCACGATCACGAGGACACCCGTCGCGTCAGCTTGATCAATGAAGCGACGCAGCGCTTCCGTCCAAGTCGGGCAGTCGCGACGGCTTGCCAGATCGAATCCGACGGCGCGACCGATGGTAGTGGCAGCCTCGGCGAAGGGCGTTTGTATCGTCAAAGCGCCGACGAAATCCAACGGATTCTGGTGCGATACGGTGGCGAACTCCCGATACCACGACTGACGCTCTTGGCAACTATAAATGGTGTCGAGAAGATTCGGGCTCGGACGGGCGACGGGTCGGCCCGCCACGGTACGAAAATCGGGGATCGGCAATAGCTCTTGCGGGGGCTCGGGAAGAAAGAAAAACCCGATCGGCGCATGCGTGGCCCGGGCGTAGTTCTCCAGCTGTTTTAAGGTTGGCTGCGCCTCGGCGTTTTCCCAGGCTGGCAGCTTCGGGAACCGCGACACCAGCACAAGCGTGTCGATGCGCGAGCGCTCGCGCGCCCAGCGGAAAAGGTCCGGATTGACGGCAACACGGGTCACGGGTGTATTAAACCACGCAGAGGCCGCACCGCGTCGGAAACGAAAGAGCCGCTGAAGTGCTGGTTCGCCCGTTCATGCTCGATCTCGGCCTTGCGCCTTTGCGGTGCGCGCCATGCCACCCCTACCCGCTTGGACTTCTTCCCCGTAGCGCATCGGCATCGCCGTCGTTTTCCACCGCCCCGCCTGCATCACGGACGCGAGGTCAATATTCAGCGCCAACATGTCCTGCGTCGCCCCGACCCGAATGGAGTGCCCACTCACGTCTTGCGCCTCGTCCGCTGTCATGCCCACAAACTTGGCTACCCGCTTAACGGTTTGCGCAATGGAATCGACCTGTAATCGGTCGCCAATGCGGTCGCGGCCGATCAGCCGCCGAAACACCGCTCCTCGTTTAATGCCGAACGCCCGTAGCCACGCCTTGAGGTACAGCAGCGTATCCGGCGATAAATACGCCACGCTCCCCTCCCCCGCCTGATCCGTTTTCGAGCGCCGAATTAACACCCGCCCAGTTCCATCACTCAAGAAACTAAAATCCTCGACATCGAGCGCCACGAGCTCGCTGCGCCGCGCCATCGCGTCATACCCCACCGATAAGAGCGCACGCTCGCGATCGGTACGGATGCCCTCGCCGGCGGTAATCAAAAAACGCTTTATTTCGTGCTATCCCATCGCGTTGGCTTGCCGTTGGCGCGCGGGAGATTTATTGTAGAGGCCCTTGAGGGCAAGCTTGACGTCTTCGTCGTCGTTGGGATTCAAGAGTTTCGCGGCTCGATGCGCGCAGACGATGGTCGCGAGATACCGGCGCACGGTGGCGGGTTTTTTTTCCGGCCTCGGCGCAGGCCTCGATGAAGGCGGCGACGGTCGCCGGGCTCGCGAGGAGCGGCAACGCACCGCGAGGCTTGCACAAGGCAATAAAGGCCGCCCAGTCGAAGCGACACGCCCGCAGCGTCGCTTCGAGGTAGACGCGTCGGGCTTTGCGCCACCAGGCGCGGACGTTGTCCGCCGGCGTCGGCAAATGAGCGACCGCCGCGGTCGGCATCGCCGCCAATTTTCCCGCATTAAAATGACTTTCCACGAAATTAGTCTACTTGTCATCCGCAATAAATCGATCGGCCATCGATTCGGCCATCCGGATCTCATCGGTGACCATTGTGGCATGATTGATCAATGGGGACGGCGTTCTGGGTTCTGTTATCGGTGATCGGCGGCCTGCTTCGCTGGCTAGGGTTGACGTTTCGCTCAACGAAGTCGATCGAGGCCGGAAATCTTTTCCTACGTCGCCAA
>PKXS01000109.1 GCA_003132425.1 Gammaproteobacteria bacterium
GGTGGGGCCCGCGCGGCCCGCGCGCGCCGACCTGGCCGCGCTCGCGAGGGAGCACGACCGACTGCTCGCCGCAATTGCCGCGGTGCCACCGACGCCGAGGCTCGCGCGCGCCGCGAGACGCCTGGGGTCCGACGCGCGGGCGGTCCTCGACGACTCAGAGCCTTCGGCCACCCTCGCGCGCCTCGCCCCCGCTGGGTCCCGTCGCAGGGCGGCGGCGCGATCGCTGGCACGCCGCGGCCTCGACGCGAGGCGGGGGACCACCGCGGCGCCCACGCGCCCTGGTGCGCGCCGCTACCGCCAGTACTACGCCCACACCCGTCCGAGCGACGCCCAGCTGCGCTCGCGGGCCGCGGCCCTGTCGTTCCTCGAGCGCCACCCGGTCGTCTCGGTCGTCGTCGCCGACTCGCGCGGCGACCTGGCCGCGACCCTCGGGTCGCTGTCCGTCCAGGTCTACGACCGCGTCGAGGTCCTGGTCGTGTCGCCCACGTTGCCGAGCGTGCCCGAGTCGGTGGCCGTCGTCGTCGCCGACGGCTCGACCGAGGAGCGGCTGAACGCCGGGGTCGACGCCGCGGGCGGGGACTTCGTGCTGACGCTCGTGGCCGGCGACCTGCTCGCCCCCCACGCGATCTACGACCTCGTCAGCTGCGTGGCCGAGGGCTACGACGCCGCCTACGGCGACGAGGACCGCTACGACCAGGCCAACGAGCACGTCGACGGGCACCTGAAGCCCGCGACGTTCGGGCGCGAGACCCTCTACTCCTACGACGTGGTCGGCGCCCCCTTGCTCGTCGACCGCGCGCTGTTCGCCAAGCTCGGCGGCTACGACCCCCAGACCGCGCCCGTCGCCGGCCATGACTTCGCCCTGCGCCTCACCGAGGCGACCGAGCGGATCGGCCACGTCGCCGAGGTGCTCCTCTCGCGCCCCGCGATGCTCGACCCCGACCCGATGGACGCGACGGCCGCGACGATCCCGGTCGTCACCGCCGCGCTCGAGCGCGCGGGCGCGATCGCGACCGTCGCCCCGGGCGAGGTGCTGCCGAGCGTGCGCTTCACGATCGCCCCGCCGAGCCCCGCGCCGTCGGTCGCGATCGTCATCCCGACGCGGGACCGCCTCGACCTGCTCGAGGCCTGCGTGGACTCCGTCGAGCGGCGCACCACCTATCCCAACTACTCGATCGTGATCTGCGACAACGACTCGATCGCGCCAGAGACGATCGCCTGGATGGCGGCCTCCGGCCACGAGATCGTCGCCTGCCCGGGACCCTTCAACTACGCCGCGATCATGAACCGCGGCGTCGCCCACACGGACGCGGACTTCGTCGTGACGCTCAACAACGACACGACGATCGCCACCCCCGAGTGGCTGGACCACCTGGTCGGGATGTGCTCGCTGCCCAAGGTCGCCTCCGTCGGCGTCAAGCTCGCCTTCCCCGACGGTCGCCTCCAGCACGAGGGCGTGGGCATCATCCCGCTCCCCGTGCACCTGAGCCGCGACCAGAACTATGCGACGGTCGACCGCTGGCTCGCCTCCACGCGCGACGCCGCCGCGGTCACCGGGGCGTGCCAGATCGTGCGCAGCGAGGCCTGGCGCGAGCTCGGCGGCCTCGACGAGCGCCTGGCGGTCGCCTTCAACGACGTCGACTTCGGGATGCGGCTGTGCGCGGCGGGGTGGCGCGTCGTCTACACCCCCGAGGTGCTGCTCGGGCACCGAGAGAGCGCGTCGCGCGGGGACCTGCACCCGCCCGCCGACGAGGCGCTCCTGATCGCGCGCTGGGACCTGCACGGCCGCTACCAGGACCCGTCGATGCCCCCCGCGGTGCGCCTCCTCACGGCCAAGGTCGAAGTCGACGTGCCCGCGCCCGGGCGCTGAGCTCAGGGATCGAAGAGGGCGGCGAGCTCGGGGCGCCGGACGGGACTCGCCAGGGCGCCTCACTACGCTGAGTGATCATGACGGTTCGCGGCGCGTCCGACGACGCGTCCGTTGCCGGAGAGCGCGAGGAGAACGAACAGCTCCGCCGCGAGTTCTCGCGACGCCGGTACGACGCGCACCTCGCCTCGGTGCTCATCGCGACGATTCGCACCGCCTTCGGCCAGCTGCTGAGCGCCCTGACGCGCCCGCTCGCAGCCCTCGCCGATGATACCGCGTACCAATTCGGGATTCTCTTCAAACTCAACGGCACGCTTCGTGATGGCGCCGACTTCCTCGACGATTTTTTCGATCAGAGGCGCCTTGCACTCCAGACAGCCGATGCCGGCGCTGCGACAACCGCGCTGCACCCAGGCCTGGGTGTCGGCATTTGAATACACCTTGTGCAGATCCCACACGGGGCACTTGTCCGGATCGCCCGGATCGGTGCGCCGTACGCGGGCGGGATCGGTTTGCATGGCCTTGAGCTTCTTGACGATGGAGTCCGGATCCTCGCGCAGCCCGATCGTATTGCCGTAGGATTTCGACATCTTGCGCCCGTCCAATCCCGGCACTTTGGGCGTCGAGGTGAGCAGCGCTTCCGGTTCCGGCAAGATCGCTATCCCGGCGCCTTCGAGAAACCCAAATAAACGGTCGCGGTCCGCGACCGTGAGCCTTGCGTTCGATTCGACCAGCGCGCGTGCCTTGGCCAACGCGTCAGCATGGCCCTTTTCCTGGAATTCCTTGCGCAGGTTGCGGTACATGGCCGAATTGCGAGAACCCAGGCTCTTGATCGCCTTTTCCACTTTCTGTTCGAATTCCGGTTCGCGGCCGTAGATGTGATTGAAGCGCCGCGCCACCTCGCGCGCAATTTCCACGTGCGCCACCTGATCTTCGCCGACGGGGACGTATTGCGAGCGGTACAGCAATATATCGGCGGATTGCAGCAACGGGTAACCCAGAAACCCATAGGTGCTCAAGTCGCGATCGGTCAACTGGGCTTGTTGATCCTTGAAAGATGGGACGCGCTCCAGCCAACCCAAAGGGGTGATCATCGACAGCAGCAAGTGCAATTCTGCATGCTCGGGAACTTTCGACTGAATGAACAAAGTGGCAACGCCGGGATTGAGGCCCGCCGCCAGCCAATCGATGGCCATCGTCCAGACATACTCCTCGAGCGTGGAGGTGTCCTCATAGCCCGTGGTCAGCGCATGCCAGTCCGCAATGAAGAAGTAACACTCGTACTGATACTGCAGCTCGATCCAATTCTTCAGCGCGCCGTGATAGTTGCCCAAATGCAGCTGCCCCGTGGGGCGCATGCCGGAGAGAACCCGCCGATTTTGCGCCGGTCCGCTCATGCCGGCGTTCCCACCAGAACGATGACGCGCGCGATGCCCCGGTACACGGGCGCGAACAGCGGGCTGTACAGGCCCAGTGCCGATAGTCCGAGCACGGCTGCCATCACGATATAGAGACCCATGGGTTCGATCTTCTCAAAACTCGCCGCCAACCGCAGCGGCAATAAGCCGATCAGTACTCGGCCGCCGTCGAGCGGCGGAATCGGCAACATATTGAACACCGCCAGCACTACATTGATCACGATGCCTGCCTGCGCCATGAGCTCGAACCAGCCGATCAGCGTTTCGTTGCCGCTAATGCGTGCGCTGACGGCCAGTACACCGCACCACAGGGCGGCCATGGCGAGGTTGGCCGCGGGGCCCGCGAGGGCCACTATGACCATTGCCCGGCGCGGATTGCGCAGAGCGCGCGTCGCTACCGGCACCGGCCGTGCCCAGCCGATCAATGGTGCGCCGATGGCCAGCAGCAGCCCCGGCAGCAACACGGTGCCGACGGGGTCGATATGGCGTAGCGGGTTCAGGCTCAATCGTCCTAGCATCTCAGCCGTTCGGTCGCCGAAGTATCGAGCCGCCCGGCCATGCGCCACTTCGTGCAATGTAATCGCAAAGAGAACCGGGATCGCCCAGATCGATATCTTTGTAAGAAACGAAATTAAATCCAATGCTTACACTCGTTATTTAAGGTAAACCCGTGCTTCATCCCCCGCGCGCGCGGGCATTATACGGTTGCGGCGTCCGCAAAGGGGCTCACGTCGCCGCGACCGACACGCACCACAACGACACGGTCGGCGGACAGATCGATGACGGAGGTCGGAATCAGTCCGCAATTGCCGCCGTCGAGGACCAGATCGACGCTTATACCCAGCCTTTCGTGAATTTCCCGGGCGTCGGTCCGCGGCAGCTCTTCGCCCGGCAGCAGCAGCGTGGAGCTCATCACCGGCTCGCCAAGTTCAGTCAAGAGCATCGCAGTCACAGGATGGTCGGGAACTCGCAGGCCGATCGTACCGCGGCGTTCGTGTTTCAATCTGCGCGGAGTCTCGCGCGAGGCCTTGAGTAGAAACGTATACGGCCCAGGGGTGTGCGTGCGCAGCAGGCGGTACTGCCAATTCTCGACCATCGCGTACTTGCCGACGTCCGCGAGATCGCGGCACACCAGTGTAAAATGGTGGTCGCGATCGGTTTGCCGGATTTCGCGTATGCGCTCCAATGCCGCCTTGTCGCCGATATGACAACCCAGCGCATAACAGGAATCGGTGGGATAAACGATCACGCCGCCGGCGCGCAATGCGTCGGCCGCTTGACGAACGAAGCGCCGCTGCGGTGAAACCGGATGCAGTTGAAGATATATGCTCATTCCGTCGGCTATGATACGCGTATGAATCAACTCATCGAATGGTCGCCGCTGGTGGCGTTTTTCCTGGTGTTCAAGCTTTTCGGCATTTACTGGGCCACCGCAGCGTTGATGCTCGCCTGCATGCTGGTTCTGGCCGTGCATCGGATTCGCACCGGCAGATTCAAAACGATGCATGTGGTCACGGCCGTCGTCGCGTTGCTTCTCGGCTCGGCCACTCTGCTGCTGCACGACAGCCGCTTCATCCAATGGAAACCGACCGTGCTGCTCGCGTTGACGTCTATCGTTTTTCTCGGCAGCGCGGTCGTCGGTAGGCAACCGCTGGCGCGGCGTATGCTCGAAAAGGTATTCAACGAACCGTTGGAGATTTCATCGCGCGCCTGGGACCTCATCAACTATCTGTGGGTGGGTTGGTTTGCTTTGCTCGCGATCGCGAACATCTACGTCGCGCGCACCTTCGCGGAAAGCGTTTGGGTGAATTTCAAGGTATTCGGCATCACGGTGGCGATGATTGTCTTCACCGTTCCACAGGTTCTTTGGCTGAGCGGGAGGACCAAAGCCGTGGAATCGGAGTCGTCCTAGTGGGGCACGCCCCCCGTGAACAGCGGCTTCGGCAACGGCTGGAGGCGCGATTTGCGCCCCTGCAGCTGGACATCAAGGACGAAAGCCACTTGCACGCGGGTCATGCCGGGGCTGCGGGCGGCCAGAGCCATTTCCGCATCCGCATCGTGGCGGAGGCGTTCCGCGGCGTCTCCGCGGTCGCTCGCCACCGGCTGGTCTATGCGGCCGTGGAGGATATGCTGAAAACCGACATTCACGCGCTGGCAATCGAGGCCTTGCCGCCGCCGCCGGTAGGGCAAATTTCCATGGATAATTGGTGAGATAGCGCAGTAAAGGCTAAACTGCGGCCCCCGGGCGCATCGGCCATGTCGGCCATAGTCGCTTTTTTTTGTTTCTAGAGGACTCAAATGACTCAATTCTTTCGTGCACAGTGGACCTGCGTGTCCGCCGTAGCCGCTATCGCCGTCATGCTCACGGCTTGCGGCAAGGGACAGCAAGCAGTGGTACCTGCGGCCAGCGACAAGCCGGTAGCGGCGCCGGTCGCAACCGTCAACGGCACGCCCATCTCCCGCGAGGCCTACGATTTCTATCTGAAAAACCTTTTGCAAGGCAAGCCTGCCACCGATTTGACGGCCGAACAGAAGAATCAAGTTCTCGACGACTTGATCAGAATGCAGCTTATCGCGGACCAAGGGCTGAAGGACGGACTGGATAAGGACCCGGAAATTTCCGCCCGGCTGCAAGTATGGCGGCTGCGGGTTTTGGCGGAGGCCGAATCGCAGAAATACTTGAAGGACAAAGAACCGACGGATGCGGAATTGCACGCCGAGTACGATACGCAGGTCGCGGCCATGGACAAGACCGAGTACCACGCGCGCCATATATTGGTTTCCACCAAGGAACTCGCGGAGCAGCTCACCAAGAAGATCAAGGGCGGTGCGAAGTTCGAAGATGTCGCGAAGGCCGAATCCACCGACGGCTCCAAAACAAATGGCGGCGACCTAGGATGGTTCACGTTGGCGCGCATGGTGAAGCCGTTTGGCGACGCCGTGAAAGGCCTGAAGAAGGGTGAAGTGACGGCGGAACCCGTGCAGACCCAATTCGGCTGGCACATCATCAAGCTGGAAGACACTCGCGAGGTCACACCGCCGCCGTTCGATCAGGTCAAGAATCAAATTACCAACGTCGTGATCCAGAAGAAGCTGCAGGCCTATGGGGATGAGCTGAGGAAGACCGCGACAATCGACAAGAAACTCTAGCCGGTGTTCGGGTAGCGGGTTCATGGGAACCCGCTACTTTTCCAGCAACTTCAAGAATCCCGGTTCATCGAGCACCGCGATCCCTAAGTCTTGGGCCTTCTTGAGCTTGGACCCCGCATCGGCGCCGGCAATCACGCAATGGGTTTTTTTCGATACGCTGCCGCTGACCTTGCCGCCGCGCGCAAGTATGGCCTCCTGCGCAGCCTCGCGCGTCAGCGACTGAAGGCTTCCGGTCAGCACAAAGGTCTTGCCGGCAAATTCGCCGCCGGCAGTCTTAGGCGTCATATCCGGCCAGGTCACCGCGCTCGCCAGCAGTCGGTCAACCATCGCCGCGTTGTCCGGATCGCTGAAATACGCAGCGACATGCTCCGCGACCACCGGTCCGACATCGGGCACACGTTGAATTTGCTCCGGGGTCGCCCGGCGTAGGGCCGCGATGCCGCCAAAATGCTGGGCCAGCGCCGCGGCCGTTGCCTCGCCCACGTCGCGAATGCCCAGCGCGTACAGAAAGCGCGGCAGACTCGTGCGCTTCGCGGCATCGATGGCAGAGTGTAATTTCTGTGCCGATTTGTCGCCCATTCGCTCCAGAGTCGCGAGTTGGGGCGCCTTCAGGCCGAACAGGTCCGCCGGCGTGCGTACCCAGTCCAGATCGACCAGTTGCTCGACGAGCTTGTCTCCGAGACCCTGGACATCGAGCGCGCGGCGCGACGCAAAGTGTTTGATTTCCTCTTTGCGCTGAGCCGCACAGCTCCTGCCGCCGGTGCAGCGGGCCGCCGCTTGGTCCGCTTCGCGCACCACCGGTGATCCGCAGACCGGACACACGCTCGGCAGCACTACCGGGAGGGCACTCAGGGTCCGGCGCTCCGGCAGCACCCGCACGACTTCGGGAATCACATCGCCGGCGCGGCGGATGACCACGGTATCGCCGACTCGCACGTCCTTGCGCGTCAGTTCGTCGATATTGTGCAAGGTCGCGTTGCTGACCGTCACACCCCCGACGAATACCGGCTCCAAGCGCGCCACGGGCGTCAGAGCGCCGGTGCGGCCCACCTGAAACTCGATATCGCGCACGGTGGTCAGCGCCTCTTCGGCCGGGAATTTATGCGCCACCGCCCAACGAGGAGCGCGCGACACGAACCCTAGCTGCCGCTGCAGCTCGACATCATCGACCTTGTACACGACTCCGTCGATTTGGTAGGGCAGCCGAGCGCGCATGGCGCCCATTTCTCGGTAGTACTCCAGACAACCCTCGATGGATTCCACCACTCGGGATTGCGGGCAGATCTTCAATCCCCAGTGCCGCAGCGACTGCAATATTTGCCCATGATGCGCCGGTAAATCACCGCCCTCCACGAACCCAACCCCATAAATGAAAATATCCAGTGGACGCGATGCCGTGATTCGCGGGTCGAGCTGGCGCAGGCTGCCCGCCGCGGCATTGCGCGGATTGACGAAGATTTTATCGCCGCGCGCGGCGGCCTGCGAGTTGAAGCGCTCGAAGCCCGCGAGCGGCATGAACACCTCGCCGCGCACCTCGAGCACTTGCGGCGCGGCGCCGGCACGCAATCGCAAGGGCAGCGCCGGAATGGTCCTTAAGTTCTGCGTAATGTCCTCGCCGGTCTCGCCATCGCCGCGGGTAGCGCCGCGCACGAATATTCCGTCTTCGTACAGCGCGCTGATCGCCAAACCGTCCAGCTTGGGCTCCGCCGAGTAGCGGATCGGAGCGGCTGTCGCAGCGCGTTCTCGAACGCGGCGATCGAAATCACGCACCTCGGCCTCGCCGAACGCATTGTCCAAGGACAGCATGGCCACCCGATGCCGCACCTCGCCGAATTCGGCGACCGGGGCGGCCCCGACTCGCTGCGTCGGCGAATCCGCAGTCAGCAGCTGCGGATGCTGGGTCTCAAGCGCGCGCAGCTCGAGCATGAGGCGGTCATATTCGGCGTCCGGTACCTCCGGATCGTCGAGCGCGTGGTAGCGATAGTTGTAGCGTTCCAACATCTCGCGCAATTCCGAGATTCGTGCCGCCGGATTCATGGATCAAGCCGGGAGCAACGCTTGGAAGCGCGCCACGTCTTCGCGCAGCGCCGCCGCACGCTGCGGTGAGAAGGGAATTCCCTTGGCATCCTGCACCATTCCCGACAACCGCTCTGCCAAGCCGCGCGCCGTCGCAAACAACGCATCAATGGTCTGCAGCGGTTCGACCGGACCGGGAAGCACGGCAAACAGGGTGACGCCGCGGAACTGCTCCTCTGCCATCCGCGTCAAGTCGAAGGTTCCAGGCTCGACCAAGCTCGCCACGCAAAACATACTACGGCCGTCGACATGTTTGCGGTGATAGACCTGGTAGCGTCCGTAGGCGAGTCCGAGCCGCTCTAGCGCCGCCATGAGATCTGTCCCCGACCAGCGCCCCTCGCCCACAGCGCAGACCCGAATGGTTACGATCCTTTGCAATTCACTGCCTTTGGGGGCAGGCACCGGGGCCGGGGCCGGGGCCGGGGCCGGCGGCAGGGGGGCCGGCGTGGCCTCAAAGTTCCTCCCCAAATCCACCGAATCGGCATTTGCCGACATCGGCCGGTCCAGCGCGGGCACGTGCTCGGAGTGATCGGTTCTGATGCTCAGGGGCTCGAATGGCGGCACACCCCAGTCGCGAGGCGCCGCATCGGGTGCGGAGTCGGCAATTGGTTCGTTTTCCGCAGGCACCGCGCCGGCAGGCGCCGGCACGCGCACGGGCACGCGTGCTGCCGCGCTGCCCACCGCCGATTCGCGCAGTTCGGCATTCCCCGGCGCTTGCCTCGATTGCCGCACGCCCCACCACCAGATGCCGCCGAGCAGCAACAGGTTTAGCGCCAACAATATCCAGCGGAGCTCGGCCAACGGAGCGTCCTTACATCGCCGCCATACGCACGGCCTCATCGACATCCACCGCAACCAAACGCGACACTCCCGGTTCGCTCATGGTCACACCCACGAGTTGCGAGGCAAGCTCCATGGTGCTCTTGTTGTGAGTGATGAATATGAACTGCACGTTGCGCGACATGTCGCGAACAATATCGCAGAAGCGGCCGACGTTGTTTTCATCGAGCGGCGCATCTACTTCGTCCAGAAGACAGAATGGCGCGGGATTCAGATCAAAGATCGCGAATACCAGGGCCACGGCGGTCAACGCCTTTTCGCCGCCCGACAGTTGACTGATGGTGCTATTGCGCTTGCCCGGCGGGCGCGCCATCACGGACACTCCGGCCGCAGCGGACTCCTCTCCGGTAAGCTCCAGATACGCATGACCGCCGCCGAACAATCGCGGGAATTTCTCCTTGAGGCCGGCGTTGACTCGATCGAATGTGTCCTGGAATCGCGTGCGCGTTTCCCGATCGATCTTGCGCATCACGGACTCAAGAGTCTCCAGCGCATCGGTCAGGTCCTTGCACTGCCGGTCCAGATATTCCTTGCGCTCGGATTGGTCCTTGAATTCGCCGATGGCCGCCAGATTCACCTGGCCCAGGCGCTCGATCTTGCCCGTTGCCTCCTCCAGATGCGCCTCCCAGCTCTCAATCGTCGCATCCGGCGAGAGCTGGGAAACGAGCGCGCCAAATTCGAAATTCGCCGCCGCCAGCTGCTCGGCGACGCCCTCGCGCCGAACGCGCACTTGCTGCGCGGCGAAACGTGCATCGTCCATGGCGCCCCGCGCCGCCTCCACGCGCCCTTCGATCGCAATGCGCTGCGCATCGCGCTCGCGCAAAAATGTGTCCAGCTCCTCGGCGGCGACTCTGGAGGCCTGCAATTCGCCGTCGATCTGCGTCCGAACCTGCAAGGATTGCTCGAGCTGCGCTTGCAGAGCCGTGAGCGGCGACTCGCCCTGCGCCAACTGAGCGGCCAATTCATCGCGCCGCAATTGCAGACCGTCGAGCTGCTTTTCCACGCGCAAGACCGCGATGCCCACGGAGACGTGGGAAACGCGGCGCGATTCCACTTGCACTGCCAACTCACGCGCCTGTTGCTGTGCCGTCGCGGCCGCAGCCCGCGCCGCGCCCAATTCGGCGCGCATGCGCTCGCGTTCCCGTTCGAGTTCAATGTGCTTCGGCTCCAGAGCGGCCAGCACGTCGATCGCGCTCTGCATGCGGGCACGGGCGGTGTGCAAATCGGCGTCGGTTCTCTGAAGTTCCGACCGAACATCGTCAAGTCCCGTCTCAAGCTGGGTCAGCCGCAGTTCCGCATCCACGTTGCGTGCCCGAGCCGCGTCGAACTCCGATCGCCGATCGAGGTGCTCACGGTGCAGGCGGTTGACCTCCGCCTGAATTCGATCGCGCCTATCTTCGAGCTCTCGGACCCGTTCACGCCTGGCCTCGAGCGAGGTTTGCAGTGCCTTGACTTCCTCCGCAAGACCGCTCGCCCGCATGCGAATCTCACGCAAGGATTCCTCACGTTCAATAACGCCCGAGTGCGGCTCCCGGTCGCGCGACAGCCGCAGCCAGTCGGATCCTATCCAGATTCCATCGCGCGTCACCACGGACTCGCCCGGGCCTAAGTTACGCCTCTGCCGTAGTGCGTCGCCCAACGTTTCCGCCGTGTACACGGTCGACAACACCGAACCTAGTATGGCTGCGCCCTGCACTTTCGCCTGCAGCGACACCGGGTTATGCGCGCCGGCCGACTCGCCGACGCTGACCACCGCCAGATGCCCGCCGTCGAAGCTTGCGAGCAGATCCGTCACGCTATCGAGACCGTCGACGCAAACCGCCTCCAGATACGACCCCAAGACAGTCTCGACCGCCCGCTCCCAGCCACGATCGACCCGCAGTTGCTGCGCGACGCGCGGCCGCTGATCGAGAGACTGCGCCTTCAACCACTGAGTGATCTTCCCGGACACCTTGCCGAGCGCAGCTTGCTGCAGTGCCTCGGTCGACACTTGCGAACCCAATGCCTCTTGCCAGCGGCGATGCAGGTCGTTGAGCGCCTGCGTTTGCTCGCGCTCCCGATCGCGGGTCACCGACACTTCCGCAAGCAGTTCCTGCAGTTGCGCCGCCGCCTTTTCTCCCGCATCGCGCGACAGGTCCGCTTGCCCCGATAAGGTCTCCAGAGGCACGGCCGGCGCCAGACCAACCAGCGCCGAACGTTCCGCCGCTTGGCGCTCCTGCTGTTGCAGCAGGCGGCGCTGCTGATTTTCAAGCTGCTCTATGCGCGCGCGTTCGACCTGGGTCTCGCGGTGCCCCATCGCAACCGATTGCGCGTGCGCGTCCGAGGATTGTTGCCAGCGGCCAATCGCAAGTTCACAGCTCTCCAGCAATTCTGAGGCCGATCGCTCCTTGCCGTGCGCCAGGTCGAGACCCGGCTCCATCGTAGCAAGCTCCTGCGCAAGCTCTTCGCGCTGTGCATGATCCCGTTGGATCGCGCCGGTGAGTTCCAGAACCTGAGCTTGCGCCTGATCCAGATCCGAGCGCTGGCGCTGCCGCAACTCGCGCGCATGCTGAATGCTCTGTTCGATCCGCGCGACCTCGGCGCCGGCTCCAAAATGGCGCGCTTGGATGGCCGCCAAGGACTCGGCCTTTGCCGACTGATCGGCGCGAATGTGCTCGATCTCGGCCTCCGCTTTACGCAGGTCCGCAATCACCGCGTGCATGGCCGTTTCGCAGCTTCTGGTCGTCGAATCGCGAGTGATTGCTTCCGCATCCAGCCCTTGCAATCGCAGCGCCAATAATTCTGCCTGCAGCTTGCGCTCCTCCTCCTTGAGGGCCTGATAGCGCCGCGCGGTGGCGGCCTGCCGCTGCAAATGGCGAATCTGCTTCTCCACTTCTTCCCGCAGATCATTCAGCCGATCCAGGTTCTCGCGCGTATGACCAATGCGGCTCTCCGTTTCGCGGCGCCGCTCCTTGTAGCGCGAAATACCGGCCGCTTCTTCCAAGAAGGCGCGCAGGTCATCCGGCCTCGCATCGATCACCCGTGAAATCATCCCCTGCTCGATGATCGCGTAGCTGCGCGTTCCCAATCCGGTTCCGAGGAAAAGCTGAGTGATATCCTTGCGGCGCACCTTGATGCCGTTGATGTAGTAGTCGGAAGTACCGTCGCGGCTCACCGCGCGGCGCAGCGCCACCTCGTTGTAATTGGCGTATGGTCCGCCGATTTTGCCCTCGGAGTTATCGAACACCATTTCGACCGATGCCGCACCCAATGGTTTGCGCGCCGAGGAGCCGTTGAATATGACATCCGCCATCGATTCGCCGCGCAGATGTTTGGCGGAAATTTCACCCATGACCCAGCGCACCGCATCGATGATATTGGATTTGCCACAGCCATTCGGCCCCACCACTCCCGTCAAACTACTGGGGAAGGTGATGGTCGTCGGATCGACAAAGGACTTGAAGCCGGCGATCTTGAGTTTCGTTAAGCGCATGAATGTTGTTTGAACCTTGAGTTCGACGGGACTTGGCTTCCATGGGCGCGTGGCCGTCAATGTGGCGCGTAGTGTAAAGTAAACGTCACTTTCGTAAACCCCCGGGCGCGATGCCCGCCCTTCATGACTCACGCCAATTCAATCCTGGAAACCTTCGCAAACCCGGCGCCGGAGCGGGACTACACGATACGGATGACGATTCCTGAGTTTAGCTGCCTCTGTCCAAAAACGGGGCAGCCGGATTTCGCCACGCTAAAGCTCGAATACGTACCAAATGAGCGCTGCGTCGAATTGAAATCCATGAAACTTTATATATGGTCATTTCGCAGCCGCGGCGCGTTCCACGAGTCTGTGACCAATGAAATCTTGCGTGATCTGGTGGACGCGACGAGGCCCCGGTTCATGCGTCTGGTCGCCGAATTCAACGTGCGAGGCGGCATTTACACCAGCGTCGTGGCTGAACATCGGCAACCGGGGTGGGTTGGGCCCAGCCCGGTTACCCTGCCGCAGTAACTCTTTGATGGTTCTTCTTTTCAATCATAGAGTTAGATTAAACAAATAAAGTTAAAAGATATGGCTCCGATGGCCTGTACAGGCAGGAATGCGTCGGTATAATCGCGCGCTCTTTCGTTAGGTGGCGGAGACTTCAAATGCCCTCGAAAAAACCGAATAAAGCAGCCAAGCGGCCGGCTAAGGCGACTTCGAAGAAAACTACCCATAAAGTAGTCTCTGCGAAGAAGGCGGCGCGGCCCTCCGCCAAGCCGCTGCCCAAGCACGCCACATCGAAGGCAACCGCTAAACCCAGCAAGCCGGCACCCAAGCCTGTTGCTGCAAGACCCCCGGCCGCAAAAGCGCCGCGCGCCAAGAGCGCCGCACCGATCAAGCCGGAAGCGGTTCCGCGTGAGGTAAAAGCAGCCCCGGTAAAGGTTACGCCGGTGAGGTTCGACCCCCGGCCCCTGGTCGTAACGCCAAGAGCGCCGCAACACGACGACGACGGCGACGACTCAGCTGCCTCGGCCAGCTTGCTGGCAGGTCCGCGCAATGTGAAGCCGTATATTGCACGCCGCGGCGAGCAGTACATGAACAAGGAGCAGTTGGAGCATTTCGCCCGCATACTGCAAAACTGGAAGCGCGATCTCATGGTCGAGGTCGATCGCACCGTGCTGCACATGAAGGACGAGGCCGCCAATTTTCCCGATCCGAATGACCGAGCCACGCAGGAAGAAGAATTCAGCCTGGAGCTGCGCACGCGCGATCGAGAGCGCAAGCTGATTCGAAAAATCGATGAGGCACTGAAGCGAATCGAGGACGGCTCATACGGCTATTGTTTGGAGACCGGCGAGGAAATCGGCATCAAGCGGCTTGAAGCCAGACCGGTTGCCACCCTGTCGGTTGAAGCTCAGGAGCGGCGCGAACGCCGCGAAAAGCAGTACGGCGACCGCGACGACCGATACCGGTAAGTCCCCCGGCATCCGGCAGCGATCCGGGTATATCGGCCGGTTTGCCCCCTCGCCGTCCGGCGACCTGCACTTAGGATCCCTGTATACGGCGGCGGCGGCTTACTTGGACGCCCGGGCGAACGCCGGGCGCTGGATCCTGCGCCTCGAGGACCTCGATCGGCCCCGGGAAGTGCATGGTTCTGCCACGCGTATTCTCAACACGCTGCAGGCGTTTGGCTTCGAATGGGACGGCGAGGTCGTTCGTCAAAGCGACCGCGAGGACCAGTATGCTGACGCGCTTCAAGGGCTGCGCGACCGGGACCTAACCTTCGAGTGTTCCTGCAGCCGGCTGCAGCTTGCCGAAGAGGACCGCTATCCGGGGACCTGCCGCGAACAGCCTGCGGCGCCTGCGGTTCAGACCGCCACTCGGCTGCGCGTCGAGCCGGAACAGATTCTCTTCACGGATCGGATCCAGGGCACTTATCGGCAAAACGTGGCCGCTGCCGTCGGCGATATGATCCTGAAACGCCGCGATCGAGTATTCGCCTACGTGCTGGCGGTCGTCGTCGATGACGCCGCTCAAGGAATCACCCATGTCATCCGGGGCGCCGATCTTTTGGACAACACGCCGCGGCAAATCTATCTACAGCGGCTTCTTGGGCTTCCCTTGCCGATCTATGGCCACGTTCCGGTGCTGACCGAGCCCGACGGCGGCAAGCTCGCCAAATCCCGCCGCAGCGTGCGTCTGGACTCAGTATCCGCGCCGGCACAGCTCGTGGCGGTGTTCGAGCTGCTCGGGCTCGAGCCGCCCGCTGCTCTGTCCACGGCGAGTATTGCGCAGGCGTGGGGCTGGGCCATCGCGAAATGGGACATAATTCGGGTGCCCAAACGCCTGGCACTGCCTATCCCGGGCTAAAACCCTCGGAATGTGCGCGTAACCGGCCAATAAGTACATATGAATTGCCGATTTGCCTTCGCGCTGCATTGCGCTATCCTCTAATGCCTGCGCCCAAGGACTGGTCAGGAGCGAGGAGCCATATGAGCGATCCGCGAGTGATCAAAAAGTATCCGAATCGTCGACTCTACGATACCGTAGAGAGCCGCTACATTACCTTGGCCGATATCCGGCGGCTGGTCGTTGAGAGGATCGACTTCGTCGTCGCCGACAAGAAAAACAACGCCGATATCACGCGCAGTATTTTACTGCAGGTCATTGCCGAGCAAGAGCATCTCGCGGAGCCTATTCTGACCCGGGATTTCATGGTGAACGTGATTCGATCCTACGGCAGCACGCTGCAAACTCTGGTAAGTGGGCACTTGGACCAGAGCCTCAAGCAGTTCCTGAATCAACAGGTTCAGGGCCGCGAGCGCGCGAAACCGATTCCGGGTTTAGAGCCGCCACGCGTGCGCGCGCCGCAGGACGAGGCCTTTAAATCATTGACGAATGTCCCGACCCGGCCGCGCGACGGCGACAAGGATCGCGACGAATCGAACTTCACCAAATAGCGCAGCGCTCAGGCTTTACCATGGGACTGCGGCCGGCGATGCCGAACGCCTGTTGAAATTCCGGTGAATTGGCGAGGATGCCGTTGGTGCGGTAGATCATCGGCGGATGCGGATCGGTGGTGACCAATTCTTGCGCCTGTTCGGCGCGCAATTCGCCCGCCCAAGAATGCGCGTACGCAATGAAGAACAGCTGATCCGGCGTGAATTCCTGCGCGGTCCCGCTCGCCAATGCCGCACCGGGCGCGGCAGGGACTCCGTGAAAGGCTTGCAGCGCCAGAATTAGTCCGCCCAGGTCCGCAACCGCCTCCCCCGTGACCAATTCGCCTTTCACGTGCAGGCCGCCGGCGACGGTATATTGCGCAAATTGCTTGGAGATGCACCGCGTCGCCGATTGAAACTTCTTCAGATCCGCAGGCGCCCACCAGTCGTTCAAGTTGCCGCGTCCGTCGAATTTCGCGCCCTCATCATCGAAGCCATGCGTCATTTCGTGGCCGATCGTCGCGCCTATCGCGCCGTAATTCACCGCGTCCGGCCAGCTGACGTCGTAAAACGGCGGCTGCAGTATGCCGGCCGGAACATTGAGGCTGTTCATCGACGGATCGTAATACGCATTCACCGTTTGGGGCGTCATGAACCATTCGCTGCGATCCACCGGCTTGCCGATTTTGGCGAGTTCGCGCTTCTGTTCGAATTCCTTGGCGCGCAGCACGTTCAGCACATACGGTCCACGGTCGATCTGAAGCGCCGCGTAGTCGCGCCACCGGTCGGGGTAGCCCACGCGCACTTCCATTAGATTGAGTTTCTTGATGGCCGCCTCACGCGTTACGGGCGTCATCCACCGCAAGGTCTGAAGATCAGCCTTCAGCGCATCGCGAACCCGCTTCACCATCGCCAGCGCCGCTAGCTTCGCGGCCGGCGAAAATCTTTGACCTACATACATCTCGCCGATCGCAAATCCGAGCGCCTCATCCTCAGCGCGCAATACCCGCAGCCACCGGGCCTGCAGCTCCTTTGTGCCCGAGAGCACCGTTGCCATGCGGAAATCCTCGTCGACGAAGGATTGCGACAGGTACGGCGCGCAGGCGTGCACCAGTTGCCAGCGCAAATAGGTCTTCCAGACCGAAAGCGGCGCGCGCTGCAACTCCAGATTCACCGCCTTGAAGAAATCGGGCATCGCGACATTCAGCGAATCAATGTCCGGACGACCCAAGTTGGAGAGAATTTGGCGCCAATGCAGCTGTGGTGTCAGCGCCTCGGCCTGCCGCACGCTCATGAGATGGTAAATGGCGCGGGGATCGCGCTGTTCGGTGTCTGACATCGACGCCTTGGCGAGCCGCGTCTCCAGACCCATCACCATATCGGCCTGACGCGCGGCGGCACTGGGCGAGTCGCCCAGCAGCACGAACATGCGCGCGATGTGCTGCTGGTAGGCTTTACGCGCGGCGGCATACGGCGGGTGGCCCTGCAAATAGTAATCTCGATTGGGCAGGCCAAGACCGCTCTGCCCGATGAAGGCGATCACTTGCGTGCTGTCCGTGAAGTCCTGCATCTGGCCGACCTGCAGCGGCGCCGCGATTCCTATCGTTTGCAGGTGTGCGAACTCGGCTTGCAGGTCCGCGATACTGGAGATGGCGGCGATGCGGGAAAACTCAGGCTGCAGCGGAGTTGCCCCAGCGGCCTCGACGCCGCGCTCGTCCATGCCGCTAATGAAGAAGTCCGCCACCTTGCGCCGGTCGCCGCCGGGCGGCAGAGAGTCCGGTCGTCGCGCAAGGTCCTCGACCAGCGCACGAATGAATTCTTGGTTCGATTGTTCGAGAACCGTATCGACGCCCCAATAGGAACGATCGGGAGGTATGGGGTTGGCTTTGATCCAACCGCCGTTCGCAAAATGAAAGAAGTCCTGATCCGGCCGCACCGTCCGATCAAGCCAGTTCAGGTACTGACCATCGCCGCTCGCATGCACGGCAATCAGCGCCTGTGCAGCGACGCACAGGGCCAGGAGAGCCGGCCAGCTACGCGTGGTATCCCGGGGCCGCGACGCGCTAGGCCGCGTCGACATTGCGCATGGAGAGGCGGACGCGGCCCTGGCGGNNGGCCGTCGCGGCCCGGGAGGATAGTCACAAAGGCGCCGAAATCCATCAGGCGTGCCACCTTGCCTTCGTACACTCGGCCGACTTCGACGTCGGCCGTAATCAGCTCAATGCGGCGCTGCGCTTCTCGTCCGGCAGCACCTTGCACGGAGGCGATCTTCACCGTGCCGT
>PKXS01000033.1 GCA_003132425.1 Gammaproteobacteria bacterium
CTCGGCGACGCCTATTGGCGCAACGAGCGCCTCGGCGAGGCGCGCTTTCAATGGCGGCGCGCGCTGCAATTAAAGCCCGAGGCGGATGAAGTGAAAAAGATCGAGGCCAAGCTCGATCGCGGCCTGCCCGACAGCGTCAGCGGCGGCTGAGCTGCCATAGCCGCGCCTTGCTCGCCCCCGCCAAGCTCAATCTCTATCTGCACGTCGTCGGCCGGCGCGCCGATGGCTATCACCTGATCGACAGCCTGGTCGCCTTCGCCGATATCGGCGACAGCATCGCGGTTTCGCAGGCCGATAGGCTGAGCCTCGCTGCGCGCGGCGCTTTCGCCGGCGATCTCGGCGGCGATCCGCGCCAGAACCTGATCTGGCGCGCCGCCGAAAGCCTCGCCAAGCAATTGGGTCGAGCGCCCGGCGCCGCGATCGATCTCGAGAAGAACCTGCCGGTCGCCTCGGGCATCGGCGGCGGCTCGAGCGACGCGGCGACCGCGCTGCTGGCGCTGTGCGAATTATGGGGCGTCAGGCTGGCGCCGGAAAAATTGACGGACCTGGCGGCCGAGCTCGGCGCCGATGTGTCGGTCTGCCTGACGCGCCGGGCATCTTGGATGGGCGGNNCGAGCCGGCGCCGGCCTTGCCGCCCGCCGCGGTCGTGCTGGTCAATCCGCGCCAGCCGCTGGCGACCCGCCAAGTATTCGCGGCGATCAAGCCGCCCTATGGTCAGCCGGCGCGGTTCAGCGCGGCGCCGCGCAGCGTGCCTGAGCTCGCCAATCTTCTCGCCGAGCGGCGCAATGATTTGACCGCGACGGCACAGGCGCAAATGCCGGTGATCGGCGACATGCTGAAGCGGCTGAGTGAATGTGATGGCGTGCTGCTCACGCGCATGAGCGGCAGTGGCGCCACCTGCTTTGGCCTTTGCGAAAACGAGTTCGCGGCGCAAGCGGCCGCGGATCGTTTGCGCAGGTCAAATCCGGATTGGTGGGTGGCGGGTGGCCGGCTGATCTAGCTGCCGCGCCGCAATCAATGCGCGGCGGCGGCTTTCTGATCGGTCGGCGTCGCGCTGCCGGTCTGGATGGTTGCTTTGAGCTGTGCCGCGCGCGCTTCGGCCTTCTTCAGATCGTCGGGCGAGAAGGTGCTCGCCAGATGATCGCGGCGCTGGGCGGCGCCTTGGTCGCCCTTGGCGGCGGCGGCGACATACCAGGCATAGGCCTCGACCAGCGAAGCCGGCACGCCTTCGCCGCGCTCGTAGAGCAATCCCAAATTGAACTGCGCGTTGACCACGCCGGCGCCGGCGGCGCGGCGGAACCAGCGCGCGGCCTCCTGGATGTCCTGCTTGGCGCCGACGCCGTTGGAATAGGCGACGCCCAGATTGAAGGCGGCGTTGGCGTTACCCTGCGCGGCGGCTTTTAGATACCACTCGACCGCCTTGGGCGGGTCTTTCTGCGCGCCCATGCCTTCGCTGTACATGACGGCGATGTTGTATTGCGCCTCGGCGACGCCGCCATCCGCGGCGGCCTGGAAGAGCTGCGCGGCGTGGCCGTAATCCTGCTTCACGCCCTGGCCGAGCGCGTAGAGCACGCCCAGACGGTATTCGGCGACCGGATCGTTATTCTTGACGCGCTCCTCAAGCCAGGTGACGAGCTTGGCCGGATCTTGCGGCGCGCCATCGGCGCCGGCAGCGGCCTTGCGCGCGGCAATGGAACGCGAGCTCGGCATTCTTGTGCTCATGGTGGACACCAACATCGCAGGCATTTCCGGTGCCGCATGCCGTCTGCCAGAACTCGATGCTGTTCTAATCAATCGCCACGAGGTGCCAGGGCGGCAGCACTTCGATCTGGCGCACGAGCTGTTTCATGTCCTGACATGGGATGCCATGCCTCCGGAGCACTCCGAAGAGGCCGTGGAGGTCAGCACCAACCGCGTGGAGCAACTGGCAAACAGTTTTGCCTCGGCGCTGCTGATGCCCTCCTCCGCCCTCGGCCGCTTCGGCGACTGGAGCGGGTTGGTCGCCCATGACCTTGCCGCCAAATTGAATGCGGTGGCCGATGAGTTACAGGTGACGTCCACAGCACTGAAGTGGCGACTGGTGAGTGCGGGGCGCCTTTCCAGTGGCGAAGCACGGGCGGTCCGCGATGCAGCGCTGCGCAACAATGGACGCGCTCGCGTGGTTACTCCCCCTCCGGCGCTTTTTTCCCGGAATTTTGCAGAGGTGATTGCAAAGGGTCTGGACGAAGGCCAGCTCTCCGTCCGTCGGGCGGCTGCATTGCTGGATATTCGGGTCGACGAGCTGCGGGATTGGCTCGGGCAACATGGCCTGGAACTCTCCAGCGAACTGTAGTGCACCATGGCTCGTCATCGCGGTCCCCTCCTGGTCGATACGAACGTGATTCTGGAGTGTTGGCGCATCGGAGCGTGGGGCGCGTTGAGCGGCGGATATCCGGTGGAAACTGTCGAGGACTGTGTGACTGAGACTCAGACCGGCTTCCAGAATCGCCGCGCCGAAGAAGCCGTTGACGCCACCACGCTGCGCACTTCACTGGCTCACGCGCCGCATCAGGTGACAGCCCTCCAGCTCGCCGCGCTGGATCTGGCTGCCGCGGGAATTCAACTCGATCCGGGTGAGCGTTCGCTCTGGGCGCATGCGCTCGAGCGTCAGAATGCGTGGGTGGTCTGCGGACCGGACCGGGCGAGTCTGCGGGTCGGCGTGCGACTGGGGTTTCGTGATCGCCTCGTGGCGCTGGAGACACTTCTGACTGACGCAGGATATAGACCGCGCACGGCCCTGAAGCGGAACTACACCGCAGCGTGGCACGGCCAGACTGTGAGTGAATACGTGGTCATGGAACGGGAAGTCCATAGATGAGCACATCCTCCGGAATCCGCACCAAACTGGTCGACACCTTTCGGCGCGATCTGGTTGGCCCGCATCCCGAAAAGGACGTGGATCTTGCGCACGAGAGATTGAATGAGAGCCCGTCCCGGTGGTATCTCTCGGGCTTTCTGGCGCCTGCCGACGATCCCCTGACATTGGATGGCAACGCTGAGGACGACAACCCCGCGGCGCAGGAAGAGCTGGAAATCGAAGTCGACGAGCCGGATGTCGAAGGTGCTGGCGGCACTGCGGGCGATACTGCAGAAGCCGAAACGCCCAACACGCGCCGCCGCTTTCTGCCTTCATCTATCGGACTGACAGTTTTGCTGCCACCGGATGTGCGGGAAATCGACGTGCTGATCTCATGGGGTGACTACCGCACCGAACCCAGGCTGGATGAAGCCGCTCTGCTTCCCGATCCGCCGCAAGAAGAGGCCGGCACAGGCGGCCGGACGAAGAGCATCGACCGCCCACCGGTGGATTGGGTGCGGATACCCCGTGAGAAGGTTGTACGGCTGGCCGTTCCGGATGGCCGCGGACCACCTGTCGTGATCCCGGACAGCAAGGCCGAGCAATGCTCCGCCGGGTGTCTCGCACTCGAGGCGCATTCTCGCCAATTCAGTTACAAGACTTCCGATGGCAACCCGGAAAGCGTGCGGGTCCTGACGGTGTTCCTCGTCAATCGACGTGCCCGCGTGCACCGTTTCTACGCTGACGTCAGCTACACATTTCAGGCGCGCATGGAGCTTCGTTGTGAGCGCGGCTTTCTGCCTCGCGTCGACCTATCTGGCATCGGCGCCACAGACGATGATCTGCGCGTTTCAGATCTGCACTACCGCGACGTCCGTGAATACGCTGTAGGTCGAAACACCGCTGCGGGATGGCCAGCCGACAGCGGTTCCCATGCGTTGGTCACACGTGCATGGTCGGACCCCCTGCCTTGCGCCGAGGTTGAGCGGGTTGCGCCCAATGAAGATCCGGATCTCACGCGGCGGGTGAGTTTCGGCATGGAGACGTTGGCGCGAATCGCCGCGGACAGTGCCGCCGCGATTGCCGCGGCACTCTCCGATCTCCCGGAGCTGTACTGGGCCTGGATAGAAACGGAGCGGTCCAAGCTGCCCACGCTGTCTCCCGGGCGTCGCGAGGTTGCCGGCAAGCTCATCGACGACATGATTCACGCCCGGTCACGAATCGAGCGTGGCATCGAGATACTGCAGCGGGACGAGATGGCGCGCCTGGCCTTTCGGCTGACGAACCTGGCTGTTGCAGCGGCCGCACGACATCGCAACGCCGGGACGACCAGAGATCCGGCCACCCTGGACGAGCCGACCTGGAGACCCTTCCAGCTGGCTTTCATTCTGCTGAATCTCGGGTGCCTCACCAACCCATACGATGCTGATCGTGAAACAGCGGACCTGCTGTTCTTTCCGACCGGAGGCGGCAAGACGGAAGCCTATCTGGGGCTCGCCGCGTTCACCATCGTCCATCGCCGGCTGTATGGGCCTGGTGTGCTGGGTGCTGGCGTGGCCGTCATCATGCGCTACACGCTCCGTCTGCTGACTCTTGATCAGCTGGCGCGCGCGGCCGGGGTTGTGTGTGCGCTGGAACTCATGCGCACAGCTCCCGAAAACGTCAACGAGCAGGGCAGGCGTCTGCTCGGAGACTGGCCCATCGAAATCGGGCTATGGGTTGGGTCCGATGCATCGCCCAACAAGTTGGGAAGAACCGGGGACGCGGACGAGACGACGGCTGTTGGTCGTGTGCGGCGTTATCGCAACGGTCGCGACCGGAAGGCGCCCGCGCCGATCAAGGCCTGCCCATGGTGCGGAACAGACTTTACTCCGGACTCCTTCCGGTGCGCGCCGAACAACCATGCGCCGACGAATCTGGAAATCCGCTGCGCGAACACCAGCTGCGACTTCAATCGCGATCGGCCGCTGCCCATGCTCACCGTGGATGAGCCCATCTACCGTCGCCTGCCAGCGTTTCTCATTGCGACGGTAGACAAGTTCGCCAGCATGCCCTGGGTTGGCGAGACTGGTGCGTTCTTTGGTCACGTCAATCGCTACCGGGAAGGCCTCGGGTTCTTTGGCGCGGCAGAGCCACGCGAAGGCCAGCCGCTGGGGAACGGATGGTCGCTCTCCCCACCCGATCTAATCATCCAGGATGAACTTCATCTGATTTCCGGTCCCCTGGGCACAGTCGTCGGGCTGTATGAGGCTGCCATCGATCAGCTCACCTCGCGTGGAACCGGCATGAAGCGCGTTCGCCCCAAGATCATTGCCTCGACGGCAACGGTTCGTCGCGCCGCGAAGCAAATCGAGGCGTTGTTCGATCGCCACGAAACACGAATTTTCCCTCCCCCGGGGGTCGACCGCACCGACAGCTTCTTTGCCCAAACCGTGCCCTCATCCAGGAATGCCGCGCGACTGTATCTCGGCATTGCGGCGCAGGGTAGAGGTCCGAAGTTGGTGTTCCTGCGATCGCTGACGACTCTTCTGGCGGCGGCGCAGGCGGCTTACGATGCCAATCCTGGGGTTGCCGATGGTACGGTCAACGCCGCCGATCCGTTCATGACCGCCGTTTGCTACTTCAACGCGCTACGGGAACTGGGCGGCGCGCGCAGAATCGTTGAGGATGAAGTGCGCGACCGCGTCGGCCGCTATGGAACCCAGCGCCGTCGCGTCGAACCCAGTGATGCTCCGTTCGCAGATCGCCAGGTGCGGGAACCCATGGAGCTGACATCAAGAGTATCGACCGATGAGGTTGCGTTGGCGAAGCAGCGACTGGAGGCAGCATTCGGCCGAGATGCGAACCCTGTTGACGTGGCACTGGCGACCAACATGATCTCCGTTGGACTCGACATCAGTCGCCTCGGATTGATGATCGTGCAGGGACAACCCAAGACTGCTGCCGAATATATTCAGGCGACCAGTCGGGTTGGCCGCGATCATCGTCGTCCCGGACTGGTCGTTGCGGTGCTCAATCTCCACAAGCCGCGCGATCGAACTCACTTCGAGCAGTTTGGACAGTTTCATCGCAGCTTCTATCGCTCCGTTGAGGCAACCAGTGTGACACCGTGGGCAGCACGAGCGCTTGACCGGGCGTTGGCCGGGTCCTTCGTGGCGGCCGTGCGCCACGGCGATGAAGAATTGACACCGGAAACAGCCGTATCCGATTTGAAGGACTACGAGCCCGTCGCAATCAAAGTGCGGGACGCCTTTGTGGCGCGTGCCCCCGCCGACGATCTTGCCGGTGGCCACGCGGCTCTTGTCCGGATGATTGATGGTTTGATTGCGGCATGGCTGCAGACGGTCACGGAGCAGACGGCTGGCGGCGATTCATTTGCCTACGCCCGCGCCAGGAGCCCCCGTCGCTTGCTGCATGCGCCACTGGATACAGGGATAGACAATCTGAGCCCGAGTCATCGACTGTTCATTGCCGGTCGATCAATGCGGGATGTCGAACCATCTGTGGCACTTAAGGTCAGGGATCCTCAGGGGCGTACGATTGCTGACGCGGACGATCTGCAATGAACAAGAATGTGCAACGCCTGAGTCAGTTGATTACCACATTTGGTCCCGGTGCCATGGTGGATTTGCCGACACGTTCAGTGATCGTTGGCGGTCTGGAACAGTGGGACATGTCCGGCAACGGTGCATTCACACTGATTGCCGAACAGCGATTGACGAGCCGTCTGGAACAACTGCTTCGTAGCCAGGGTCGCCTGATCGGTGGCAGCGCGCTGACCTTGCGCACCCCACCTATAACGACTAACACCGGGAACGGAATACCGCGTGGAGTTGCAACTCCGGTATTTCCAACATGGTTTGTCTGTGACCGGGTGGAGACTATTCCCACCGACGGCAGGATAATCCGGCGCAGGCGCCTGGTGCCGTGGCAGTCTCTGGACACGAAGGGGCGTCGTCGATTCCTGTTTGACGATGGCAAGAAGTCGGAAGTGAGCCCCATTCGCTTCGTTTGTGCATGCGCGGACGGGCACATTCAGGATATCAACTGGCGATGGGCCGTTCATGGTGCTACGCCGTGCGAGGAGCCATTGTGGTTGGAAGAGAAAGGAACGAGCGCCGATCCCGCAGACACCAGTATTGTATGCGGCTGCAGGCTCAGGCTGTCGCTTCAGGACGCCTTCCAGCCTGGTCGTTTGGGCATGTGCCGGGGCGAACGCCCATGGCTACTGGACCGGGATCCGAACGGTTGCGACAAGCATCTAAAGCTCTTGACCCGTACTGCCACCAATACCTATTTCTCACAGGTCTATACCGTCATATCGCTCCCCCAAGAGGAAGATGAATTGACGCAGCTCGTAGATGACTTGTCGGCGGACCTTGCCGTCGTGCAGACGCTGGGAGACGTCGCTGTTGCAAAGCGATTTAATCAGAAGATCGGAGCCTCGCTCGGCATTTATCGAGACGAAGATATCTTCGAACGACTTCAGCACTTGCGCGATGACGCGCGCATCGATGCGGGTCGATCGCCGAAGCTGTCGGAGTTTGAAGTTTTTGCCAGCGGCAGGCCGGAGATCGGCCAAAACCTGCCTACGGCCCGGCTCTATGCCCAGACACTGCCGCGGGCGCAATGGGCGACAGCGGATGCGCCCATCGACCTCGATTCGATCATCAATGTCGTCGCTGTGCATCGATTGCGGGAGGTTGCCTGCCTGTACGGTTTTACGCGCTTCGAAGCCGCGGCGACCAGTGCGGACGGAGACTTCGAAGACATAGAGCTGGCGGTGAGGGGCGCACCGATTTCACAGGGTGCGGATTGGCTGCCGGCAATCGAGCAGTTCGGCGAGGGAATCTTCGTCCACTTCGATGCTGACCGTATCAATGCTTGGTTGCAACAGCCATCCACACAGCACCGGCATGAGAAGTTGCACGATGGGTATCGATTCTGGGCGCAGAGATTCACAGGAAAGCCACCACCTTACCCGGGTACAGCCTACGTGTTGCTACACAGCCTCTCGCATGCATTGATGGCGGAGATTGCACTTGACTGTGGATATCCTGCGACGGCACTGAAGGAGCGCGTGTATGCCCTAGCGCCGAAAGAGAGCCCAGGGGATGCCAGTCGATGTGGAATCCTGATCTATACGGCTACTGCCGGCACTCAAGGCACGCTTGGTGGATTGGTCGCCGCAACATCGCGATTTGCGGAAATTCTGCGTCGTTCGATGGATCGCCTGAGCGTGTGCTCCAATGACCCGATATGTGCGGATCACGAGCCCGATCATCGAAGCGGTGAGCGCGCCACACACGGAGCGGCATGCCACGGATGCTTGTTGATCGCGGAGACGAGTTGCGAAATGCGCAATTTATTTTTGGACAGGAACCTGCTGGTACAAACGATGGCGTCTGATTCGGTTCCGTTCTTTGCGAGGGGATCGCCTCTACCATATCTTGATCGATAAAATCACTTGAGCTTTGGCATCGACTTCGACAGTTCCTGCGGGGCGTGCCGAAAAAATGCCCAAAATTCGTACGGATGAGTCTCCCTAAATCAGAAACTTTCCCTAGGGGCCAAAGGCAATCCACAGGAGCGTCGTTTTCCCGGCAGTCGCAGTTTGCGTATTCGCCTCGTCGCCGGGCGCGGGCTTTTTCGGTGTCAGTCGAGCTGAAGGCCCAAACAGAAGAACAGCGGCGCGGCGGAGCTCCAGCGGAAAACGATGCGACCGATTCGCCCCTGGGGTGTTATCAGGGGGGCGTTTCCCTTGCTTAGCGCGGCTTGCGGATCATCTCGCGCGTGTCATCGCCTGCAGCCATTGTCTCGACGAACCCGTGTCTCTGGTACCAGGTGACAAGCTGTTTGGTCGTGAGCGTTGCCGGACAGCCCGGCAGAATTTCGGACTCTAGAGGCCGTGCGATCAGTTCGACGACCGTGCCGTTCGCGTCGCGGAGCGCCGTGAGCATAGTGAGCGCCCGGTCAGCGTAGCGCTTGCCTTGGTGCTTCTTGTAGACACTAGCGAGGTGAGTTCGACCCTCTGCCCATTTGCGATCACTTGCGGTTCGGGCATCACGGCCGGTAAATCGGACCGAATCCACTCCTCGTGAAATTGTTCGACAATTGCATCTGGTGAAAGCATTGAATTCCTCGCCGCAGGTTGCTGAGACTGTGGCTGCTCGGGTGAATTATAAGATAACTCGCCGCCATCAGTCTGCGTCCGTCGCTGCCCCTCTCGATCTTGAGCCGCGCGGTCACCCTATCCAACGGCGCACCGTAGTGGCGCATACCCCAGGAACGGGACACAATGAATAATTGAAAATAGTCAGGGATGGACTGCCGTGATTTCAACGTCTACGGTATTTGTGCTCGGTGCTGGGGCCAGCGCTCCGTACGCGTTTGACACTGGCTACGATCTTCTTGAACGCGCACGGACATTCCCGGTGCACGAGGTAGCCCGTCTAATTGCGCCACTACCGAGCCATGGGGCTTCCCCTTTGCACGATGCGCTGGTAAATACGGGAGAGTCGTCGATTGATGCGATGCTCGAGACCCGAGGGACCATTCAGGCCCCTGGCAAGGCGCTAATTGCCCACCTATTGTTGGAGCAGGAGCGTGTGGCACTAAACACTCACCATACCTCGGCGCGCGGCTGGTACCGAACACTTTTTTCCGCAATGGACGCTCCGACTCCCCAAGAAACGCTCGCGCAAAAGGTCCGTTTCGTGACGTTCAATTACGATCGCTCACTAGAATATTTTCTGGCGCACGCATTCCGCGTGAAGTTCAACCCTGATCAAGTCATTGACCCTTCGGCCCTCCGCCGACTGTTCATCCACCTGCACGGGCAACTAGGCTTTCTGCCTGAGGTCGGCGGAGACGGCCCGGTAGTTCGCTATGGAGGCAGCTCGGACGGAATCACTGATGCTGACGTGCTCGAAGCGAGTAGGTCTATCAAGATTGTCAGCGAGCCACATCCCGACGAACCGCAATTCTTAGAAGCTCGCAGGGCGATAGGGGAGGCAGATCGAATTGTTTTTCTGGGCTTTGGATTTGCGCCGCGCAACGTGGAGCGCCTACATTTAGGTGTAATAAAACCAGGCGCTGCGATTTTCGCCTGCGCGACGGGATTCAGTGAAAATCGGATGAAAATGTTTATTCGGAGGCCCCTTGAGACGTGGGCTGGCAGGGTGATCGGTGGTGAAAGGGAGGACGCGTTCGAGTTTCTACGCCAGCACCCGGGTGCATTGACTTAGGCGTGGACGATTCGCCTCCCGCTGAACTTGATTCATGGCGTGTGGATATGATTTGGAATATGCCCAAATGATGAGTAGCGAACCGGAGCAGATTACTTCTCGCGGGAGAGGAGGCCTGTTTTGAAGAAGTCACGCTGGTACGGATTGCTAGCCTGGACGCTAGGTATTGCGGGCGTTCTCGCTATCGTGGTACCGGCCGCCGTGTATTGGCACAAATTGGGTAGCTCCAACCTATCGCCTGATCCAGCAATGTGGGGAGTCCTCGGTGAATATTTCGGGGGCGTCACTGGGCCTGTTGTTTCGTTGTTCGCTTTGCTCGGTCTGGCAGTCAATCTCTACCTTCAGGCTGTGGAATTAGAGAAGACGCGCGATGCGCTAAATAGGCAAAATTTCGAAGGCACGTTTTTCGAGCTGCTAAAGCATTTTTCCCAGGTGGCCGAAAACGTGACTGCCTATGACGCCGGAGGTAACGAATTGCGTGGGCGGCCCGCGTTCGTCCGAATATTTAGATGGTTGAAACAAAGATATGCCAGAAAAATTGTCTTGCGAAATCAACCTTCGGAGGCACAACTTACAGAGGCCAGCTACTTTGATACATACGCGGAATATGAGCCGGAATTGGGGCCGTACTTTCGAACCCTATATCACGTGTTCAAATTTATTGACGCTGCACAGTCGTTGTCAGCCGATGAAAAAATTGCGTATGGCAACATTGCTCGCGCCCGTCTTTCGTTGAGTGAAGTACTGATCATGTTTTACAACGGGACTTGGGGTGAGGGCCGAGGCTTTCGCAAGCTCATTGACGACTACGGCATCCTGAAGCACCTGCCAAGAGAAAAGCTACTTAGGCCCGCGCACATGGACAATCGAGATTGGTACTCGGTTTCGGCATTTCAAAGCGAGGAGGATAGAAAGAGCAACAGCCCGTATCCGAGCGCTGTAAATTCGCGCCCACCATACGAAGAATGGGATGAAGGGCCAAATAGTTCGGAGAACGACCCGACGACTCTGGAGTAAGGGCGGCGGCCTCGGTGAAGTCCTGCTTCAATGATGGGACGACTTTGGGTCGGTGATCTCACGGAGAAGCTCGATGCCATCAAGGCGGACCCCCGCAAGTTTGCGGATGCCCTGGGGACGGTCATGGGTGCTCTCGCCGATTATTCGCTCGGCAACCACCTCGGTAGCAGCGAGGCGTCAAGCGGTCCAGCGGGTTCGCTTGCCTTCATCGGCGGCGTAAAGCCGGACCCGACTACCAGCAAAACCTCAGTGGGCGATAGCGGTGGCGCTCAGCTTCGCAAGTGGCGGGATCAGACAAGTACCGAAGTCAATTCGATCAACGCGAAGAATCGCGAGTTCTGGGGGCAGAAACCGCTCGCGTAATTTTCTAGGGGCGTGCCGTGGCCGGGCGCTCCGCGCGGGCAAGCCACTCGCACCCGCGCATCGTCGTATGCGAGTGGCAGCCGCAGCCTGATATCCCGACGGCGGGTGCACTCGATCAGGTGAAGCGGCCGTGGCGGCGTATCCGCCATCGGGCGAGAGTGACCCACACGTGGACATTCTCGCGGCGCTTCTCCGACGCCCGCTGATCGAACCGCGTAGCACGAAGCAAACGTGAAGGGTAAGCGCTCGGGCATCGCCA
>PKXS01000025.1 GCA_003132425.1 Gammaproteobacteria bacterium
GGTAAGCGCTCGGGCATCGCCATATTGACAACCACTCGGCCGCCATTTTAGGACGCGAGCCCCACGAAGCGCGGGAATTATTCCTGGCTGTTGCGTGATCTGTTTCGCGGGTAAGACGACCAAGCTAACCATCCGCCGAGTAGCGCACCAATTACGGTTACTAGTGGAACACCGTACCAGAGCAACGCAAAGCGGGTACCGGAGGAATACACACTTGTCAGATTCGCGGCCGCCGCCGATTGTGCAGGGGTTTCTGGATCAATCAATGCAGCCAAGCGGGCACCGAACAGGTAAACCAGTCCGGAAATTAATCCGCATAGGACACCACCGATGCTGAGCACCACCCCACGTCGTGTTCGCGCGTACCAAGAGGTTCCGGCCAGCCGACGCAGTACAAAGGAGCATGCAACGGCTGCTGTAGCTGTAGGAACCCAAGTCACGAGCCAAAACACAGGATTGCGCAAACTCATGATCCAAAACTTACCGCCGATCATCCAAGTCAATGGATGGAGGAAATACATGTTGCCGCCAAACGCCAACAGAACAGGCAAGTAGATAAGGGGTCCGGCGATTAGGAAGGTGATCAGCGCGGCTCTGGTCGTGGGTGCGAAGTATGGAGTAACCACATCAATAGCCCTTCACTATGAGGATTCGTCGCGTTTGAATGGCAGTAATCGCTCAAAGTCCTCGACGGTCTTGGCTTTAGGTAATTCGACGAACAATTGGCGCAAGTACGCGTAAGGCTCGAGACCGTTGGCGCGTGCAGTGGAAACGATGCTGTAGAGCGTGGCGCTGGCCTTCGCGCCTTTCACGGTGTCGGCGAACAGCCAGTTGCGCCGGCCTAGGGCGAAGGGTCTAATCGCGTTCTCGGCGAGGTTCGTGTCGATAGCCAAGCGGGGATCTTCGACGTAGCGAACGAGCTTCGGCCACTGCGTCAGCAGATAGCCGAGCGCCTCACCGAGCTTGCCCGAGGGCATCGTTTCGTGTTGCATCTGGCTTGCCCACGCGTGCAGCGATGCGAGCTGCGGGACCGATTCCGTCTGACGGATCCGAGTGCGCTCTGCGTCGCTCAGATCTTTGATCTGTCGTTCGATCAGATACAGCGCATCGATGCGCCGCACCGCTTCGTGGGCCGCCGCCGCGCCGGTGCGCTGGGCGTTGGGCAGGGCCTTGAGCGCCTCAAAGAATCGTCTTCTCGCGTGAGCAAAACAGCCGACGTGAATGAGGCCGGCGCGCTCGGTCGCGCCCTCGTAGGCCTGGTAGCCATCGCTCTGCAGATATCCGTTGCAGCCCTCGATGAGAGCGTCGGCGACCTCGCCGCCGCGACTCGGATCGTAATCGAATAGGATGATTCGTTGATCCTTGGGTCCGGCGACTCTCACCCACATCCAGTGCAGCGCACTCGGCGCCTTGTCGCTGTTCAAGACCTGCACCCGAGTCTCATCGATGCGCACGTAGCCCGATGCGCGTAAGCGCTCATCCATCAAGTTCATGAGCGGCTGCAGCGGGACGGTCAGCCCGATCATCCAGGCCGCCTGGGTCGCCCGCGGTAGCCGCACGCCGTATCGCTCGAACATTGCTTCCTGGCGATACAGCGGCAGGGAGTCGACGTATTTGCTGGTCACGAGCTGCGCGAGCAACCCCGGCGAGGCATTGGTCTTCGGGAGGATGTATTCCGGCACGGGTGCGGTCTTCACGCATTGTTCGCAGCCCGGGCAGGCGTACTTGACCCGCACATGGCGTATGACCTGCACCTTGGCCGGCACATAGTCGATCTGCTCGCTTAAGTCGGCGCCGATCTCGGCGAGAACCCCGCCGCACGCGCACTGGCGTTCGGCGAGGGTCAGTTCATGGCGGATCTCGACCCGCGGCAGGTGGGAGGCGAGCTTCGCTCGACCGGGCTTGCCGGTACTCGACTTCTCCTCGCGTAGCGGGGTGGCTTTGAGCTCAGGCTCGACGCCGACCGCTTCGGTGACCTCGAGCGTGGCTTCGATCTCGTTGAACAGTTCCACCTGCCCGGCGGCGACGCTCAAGCGCTCGCGACTCGGTCCGTAGGTATTCGCTTTGAGGAGCCGCAGGGCTTCTTCGAGCAAGCGGATGCGCTGTTCGCGCGCCTCGACGCGGGCACGCAGCTCGGAGTTCTCTACGAGAAGCGCAGCGCGATCGTCCGCAGTGACCGCGGTATCGGTGCCGACAACTGGGCTCTCCAACATGCGGTTATTATCGCACGTTAGAGATTTTCATGTGTGAGAATATGCCTGTAATTACAGCATATTACGCGATCTCATCCGACTCTCTTTAGCGGCAACTCACGATGGCCTTGCGCCCACACGTCGAAGCCGTCGAGTAGTCGATTGAGTTCGCCGCCGCTCATCGAGACCGTGTCGCCATCGCTCATCCGCGGCCAGATAAAGCGTTGCTGCTCAAGCCTCTTCGACCACAGCACCAGGCCGTTCCTCTCCCAGTACAAAATGCGGATCCGGTCGCGACGCGCATTGCTGAAGACATACAACGCCGGTGCGAACACGTCACGCTTCAGGCTCTGTTCCACGAGCAGGGCGAGGGAGGCCGCCTGCTTGCGTAAATCGGTCGGCGCCACGCACAGAAACACTACCGCCGCTGCGGTTGGCCGGATCACGCGCGCCGCTCCAGCATGTCGAGCACCTCGCCGAGTTTCGGAAGGTCGCCGACCTCGAGCTCTGCACGACGACCGTTGGTCAATACCAGTCGCAGCAGCATGGCACTGCGCACCGCCGGCGCATCGCTCACGGCGACACGCGCAAACTGTACTGCTGGCGGTGACTTCGCCACCGTGATCGCCTTCCCGGGCTTCGCTGCCGAATCGGACCATTGCCCAGAGCGGCGCGCCGTCCGCCGCCATCGATACGCGCTGTGAGCGTTAAATCCTTCCCGCCGGGCGTACTCGGACATCTTCAGCCCCGAACTCCCCCATCCTCGCCATCGCGCCAACCACATCGCGCGTGTCTGTTCCCGGGTCATCCGTCGCTCTCCTTCCGTTAAGGTCGGGCGACATCTCAGCAGAAATGAAAACACTACGGCAGGACGGGGATATCCAATCGCTTAC
>PKXS01000049.1 GCA_003132425.1 Gammaproteobacteria bacterium
CACGTGTAGCGACACGCCGTCTCGCGCCAGCGGCGCGACGACGGTAATCTCCTGCGCGGCGAGCTCGAATGCGAACGTATGTTCCTCGCCGATCGCCGCATCGCTCCAGCGGCCCGGCCGGTAGAATTTGGCGACCACCGGTTCACCGTCTTCGATCCCGATCTGATAAACCCGATTCTCGTAACTGTTGAGCGCCAGGAGCCGCCCGTCGCAGCGATGCCCGACCGCCTCGAGCGCATCCAGTACCGCCTCCGGAGACAGTTGTGAGTAAGGTGCTTCCTGGTTCATACGCGCAATTCTACAGCGTCGAAGGCATCCCTCCTTTGGCGAAAGCCTGCTGATAGAATGCGCCGTATGCGATTGCCTCGACCTAAGTCATTGAGCGGCCTCATGCTGATCGGCTTCACGATCGTGGCCGCCCCGCTGCTGTTCGCCATTGTCAACGCCGCCGTGCAAATGAATCGCCTATCGAACCGCAGCGAACAGCTGGTGGTGCACGGCATTCAGAGCACTCGCAACAACCAGCGCATGTTTGAAGAGATCGCTGCGCTCGAGCGCACCGCGCGCCTGTATCAAATCATCGGCAACGCAGATCTGCTGGAGTCCTATGCACGCCATAACGATCGTCTGGTCAGCAGCCTGAATGATCTGCTCACTCTGCCGCTGGACGCCCAATCGCGCAACGACACGCAGGCGCTCCTGGCCGAAACCGGCCGGTTGCTGAAAGAAATGCGGGCCGCCAAGGCCAATTCCGCGCAAATGACCGATCTGATCAATGCCTTTCCGCACGTCTCGGAACTCGCATCCCAGGTATCCAATCGCGTCAGCGCGCAGATCGACGGCGAATTAAACAGCCTGCAGCTCGCGGCGCAGCAGGCGCAGCAGAATCTTTTTTGGCGCACGCTTCTGCTGGTGCCCATGACGCTGGTGGTGGTCGGCATATTCACCTACCTGTTCGGCAGACCCATCCGCGCCATCGATCGCTCGATCAGCGAGTTAGGGCGCGGCACTTTTTCCAGGCCCATCGCCATTCGCGGGCCGACCGACCTGGAGCGATTGGCGAAACAGCTCGAGTGGCTGAGAGTCCGCCTCTTGGAACTCGCCCAAGAAAAGAACCGATTCTTGAGGCATATGTCGCATGAACTCAAAACACCGCTGGCGAATATTCGCGAGGGAACCGAACTGTTGATGGACGGCGCGGTCGGCGAGCTGCAAAGCGGTCAACGGGAAGTGACTGCGATCTTGCGCGAAAACGGCATGAAGCTGCAGCGGCTCATCGAGAACCTACTGTCATTCAGCGCCTGGCAGGCGAAGAGCGTCGGTCTGGAAATTTCCGAGTTCAAGCTCCGGCCGTTGATCAAAACCGTTTTAGAGAATCAACAACTGACGCTGGTGGCGCACCGTGTGCGCCTTGACGTTCGCGTCGAGGATCTAACCCCCTTGGCCGACCGGGGCAAGGTTCGATTGATTCTCGACAACTTGCTGTCGAACGCGATCAAATTCACGCCGCAGGGCGGAACGATCTGCATTCACGCGCACGGCGAACGCGAGCAATTGTTGCTGGATGTGATGGACAGCGGCCCCGGCATTCCGGCCGACGAACGCAAACGAATATTCGAGGCCTTCTACCAGGGCAAGACACCGCAGGGAGGACACGTCAAAGGAACGGGCATCGGACTATCCGTGGTGACGGAATTCGTCAATGCGCACAGCGGCAGTATCGAAATCCTGGAAGCCAAGGCCGGCGGGGCGCACTTTCGCGTCCGGCTGCCGATGCGCCAGCCCATCGCCTCCCCGCGTGAAAAAGCGCATGCGGCCTAACCAGTTGCGCTTGGCAGCATGCTTGCTCGTCATCGGCTGGGTCGGCGGCTGCGGAGGAATGGGCGGCATTGGGGGTCAAAAGACCGCCAATCCGGCCGCATTGGATCGTCCGCAGGTGGATTTGAGCCCGGTTGCGCCGCTGCTCGAGATGATGAGCGCCCTGCCGCAGGGCGACCCGGCGCGTCAGGCGGAGATCTTCCAATCAGCCAAGGATGCGGCGAACCTGACCCCCACCACGACCAATAGGCTCAAATATGCGCTCGCGCTGGCAACCCCCGGACACAGTGGCGCCGACCCCGTCGCCGCGCAGCGACAGTTGTCCGAATTGCTCGCCAGGCCCGAAACTCTCCTGCCGACGGAGCGATTATTGGCCTCGGTGGAGCTGAAAGAAGTCGAGCAACAGCTGATACTGCAGGCCGAAAACAAGCGTTTACGGGATGAAGCACCGCATGACGCGGATTCGCGCGACAAGCTGCTGACGGCCAACCGCCGTCTGTCGGCGGAAACTGATGAAAATGCGCGGTTGCGCAAAGCTTTAGACGAGGCGCGAGCTAAACTTGAGGCAGTCACCCATATCGAGAAATCGATCAACGACCGCGGAACGGCCGGGTCGCACACGCCTTGAGAAGTCACCGGAGAGACCGTATTGAACGCCCATTCCATTGCTTCGATCACGCCCTTGGGCTTTGGGCTGCAGCCCGGCTCGCGTGAGGGTTTGACCCCCCAAAAGCGCAAGGCGCGAATATTGGTCGTTGACGACGACCCCGGCCTATTGCGTCTGCTGACCATCCGGCTGCGCGCCGAGAATTACGAGGTGGAAGCCGTTGAAAGCGCGGCCGCGGCGCTCGCCGCCTGCGGGCGCTTTCGACCCGATCTCGTCATTACGGATCTGCGCATGGATCAGATGGACGGCATCGGCTTGCTCAAGGAGCTGCAAAGCCGCTGGCCGGGCTTGCGGGTGATCATCCTGACGGCTCACGGCACCATTCCCGACGCCGTACATGCCACCCAGAGCGGCGCCTTCGGCTTCTTGACCAAACCCGTCGACAAGCAGGAATTGCTGGATAATGTGCAGAAGGCGCTGAAAGTGTCCGGCTTTGCGCATGTCGACGAGGACTGGCGCGCGAGCATCGTCACCCGCAATCAGCTGATGGAGGACAAGCTGGCGCAGGCCAACATGGTGGCGGGTACCGATGCGCGGGTCTTGCTGATCGGCGAAAGCGGCACCGGCAAGGAACTACTCGCGCGCGCCATCCACGAAGCCAGTCCGCGGCGCAATAAGCCATTTGTCGCGATCAATTGCAGCGCCATGGCGGAGAACCTGCTGGAATCGGAACTCTTTGGCCACGAGAAGGGCGCCTTCCCGGGGGCTACCCGATCGCAAAAGGGGCTGTTCGAGACCGGTGACGGCGGAACGTTATTGCTGGATGAGGTCGGCGACATGCCGATGCGGCTCCAGGTCAAATTACTGCGGGTATTGCAGGAAAATCAGATCCGCCCCGTGGGCGGCGCCGAAACCGTGCCCATCAATGTGCGAATAATGTCCGCCACGCACCGGGATTTGCACCAATTGATGGTGTCCGGGCAGTTTCGCGAGGATCTCTATTATCGGCTCAACGTGGTGCACATCGAGATGCCCTCATTAGGGCGCCGTCGCGAAGACATCCCCTTGCTGGTCGCGCATTTTCTCGAGCAAATCGCCAAGGAAAGCGGCCAGAGAAGGATTTACGCGCCGGAGGCGGTGGAGCTTCTGGCGACGGCGGAATGGCCGGGAAATGTGCGGCAGCTGTACAACGTGGTCAGGCAAAACGTCGCTCTCTCGCACGGCGCCATCATTACCGCCGAGCTCGTGCAGCAATCCTTGGGAGGCAATCCCACTCGCCTGCCCTCCTTCGACGAAGCGCGCGATGAGTTCACGCGCAACTACCTGTCGCAGATATTGCAAATTACCGGCGGCAACGTCAGTCAGGCGGCCCGGCTGGCAAGGCGCAATCGCACCGATTTCTACAAGCTGTTGTCGCGCCATCAGCTGCTGCCCGACGATTTCAAGAAAGCCTGAGACAGGCGTCGGCCTGAGGCGCCGCTCAAGCGTAGAACTCGGCGACCGTGGCGACCACGTGGGCCAACTGGGCCGGTTGCAACTCCGGATACACCGGCAATGCGAGGGTCTGCGCCGCCGCGCGCTCGGACTGCGGAAAATCACCGGCGTGATAACCCAAGTAGGCGAAACATTGCTGTAGGTGCAAGGGTACCGGGTAATAGATTTCGCATCCAACACCGTGGTCGCCCAGTGATTTCTTCAGCGCATCGCGATTCTGCGCACGCACGATGTACTGGTTGAATATGTGCCGGCCGCCGGGAAGCGCCGCCGGCGTGATGAGTTTTGACCCCAACTCCCGTGCCGCGAACGCGGCATCGTAGTAGGCGGCATTGCGTTGCCGCCCTTGCGTCCAGCCGTCGAGGTATTTGAGCTTCACGCGCAAAATCCCCGCCTGCAATTCATCGATGCGAAAGTTGCCGCCGATGACCGCATGAAAGTATTTCGGTTTGCCGCCGTGCACGCGCAGCACGCGCATGCTCTCCGCGAGATCGGCATCGTTCGTGGTGCACAGCCCGGCATCGCCGAATGCGCCGAGATTCTTGCTTGGAAAGAATGAAAAGCAGCCGATATCGCCGATCGAGCCCGCTCGCGCCCCGTTCTTGTATTCCGTGCCGATCGCCTGCGCGGCATCCTCGATGACCCTCAAAGAATGGCGCCGGGCGATTTGCATCAGAGGATCCATGTCCGCTGATTGGCCGTACAAGTGCACGGGCATCAATGCCTTGATGCGGCCGCCCGTGCCGCGGTTGATCAGACTGTCGCCCCGAGCCAGACACTGTTGATCGATGAAGTCCTGCACGGCCGGCGGCGACAGATTGAAGGTCGCGGGATCGATATCGCAGAACACCGGCCGGGCCCCTACCCTGGCAATCGTTCCAGCCGTTGCGAAAAAGGTAAAGGGCGAGGTGATCACTTCGTCCCCGGCGCCGATACCTGCGGCCATCAACGCCAGCAGCAAGGCATCCGTGCCGGAGGACACGCCGATACCGGCCGAAGCGCCGCAATAACGCGCCACCTCCTCCTCCAGTGCGCGCACATGCTCGCCAAGGATGAACTGTTGGCTGGCGCACACTTGGTCGATTATCGGCATCACCTCGGCGCGAATTTGCGCGAATTGCGCCTTAAGATCGAGTAATGGAACGTTTGCCATGGCGCCCTAGAATACCATTGCGTGATGGTTTGCCCTTTGTAGCAATAGGTCACGCATGAAGCGATGCAGATGGTTGATAATCCGGATTGCTATTGTCGCACTTCCGCCACGCTCGGCGCTTATCGAGATCGAATGACCCAACCGGTCGTATTCAAGCAAAGCTTGCTCATCGCAATCTTGGCGATCGTGCAGGCTGTATTACCGGCGGTGGTCGCCGTGGCTTCCCTGTTCGCGACCATCATCCTATTGGGGAGACCCTTCGACCCATCCTCCAACTCCACGGTCATCGTGACGGTGCTGTGCCTGATGCTGGTCCAAGCGCCGCGCGAAGTCGCCACTCAGCTCACCTCGGAGCGCCTGTCGGCCGTCGTCGACGTGATATTTCGATGGTTTCTCATGTTGGCGGTTCTGCTGGCAATCGGCTACGCCACGAAGACCCTCTTGTTCTATCCGCGGCGCATATTTCTCACTTGGGCCGCGGTGACCCCGCTGGCGCTCATTCTCGTGACGCTGGCGATGCAGGAAATCATGCGCAGTTTCCTGACCAACGCGTTCGATAACCGCACCGCCATTATCGCCGGATATAACGGCAGCAGCCTGGAACTCGCCAGGCGCTTAAAGAGCAACCCCGCGATGCGCCTCAAGGTCTCCGGCTTCTTCGACGACCGCAGCAGCGATCGGCTCGAAATGGAGCCCGACGCCAAGCTGGTCGGGTCGCTCAATGATGTCTCCCAGTATGTGAAGGAGAACAGCACCGACGTAATCTTTATCGCGCTGCCCATCCGGCATGTGAAGCGAGTGATGAACCTTCTCGACGACCTTCGCGATACCACAGCCTCCATCTACTACGTTCCCGACATCTTCGTGTTCGATCTGATTCAGGCGCGTTCCGGCGAGATTCACGGCATTCCGGTCGTCGCCATGTGCGAAACGCCGTTCTACGGGTATCGGGGGGTCGCGAAGCGGCTGACCGATATCGGCTTGTCCGTCGTGATTCTATTGTTGCTGCTGCCCTTTCTGCTGCTGGTGGCAATTCTGGTCAAGGTCTCCTCTCCCGGGCCGGTCGTCTTCAAACAGCGCCGCTATGGATTGGACGGCCGCGAAATCGCCGTCTACAAGTTCCGCACCATGCGAGTCACCGAGGACGGCGCGTATGTCCGCCAAGCGTCGAAAGGCGACGCCCGGATTACCAAGATCGGAGCAATCCTGCGGCGTTCATCGATGGACGAGCTGCCGCAGCTCATCAACGTGCTGCAAGGTCGCATGAGCCTGGTGGGTCCGCGGCCTCACGCGGTCGCGCACAACGAGGAATATCGGAAGCTCATCAAGGGCTACATGGTGCGCCACAAGGTGTTGCCCGGCATCACCGGACTCGCGCAGGTCAACGGCTGCCGAGGCGAGACCACGCGCCTGGAGGACATGCAGGCGCGCGTGAATTTCGATCTGGATTACTTAAGGCACTGGTCGCCGATGCTGGACATCAAGATCATTCTGTTGACCGCGTTCAAGATATTTCGCGACGACAAGGCTTACTGACCGGCAACGCCGCTGCGGCCGGTAACGCCAGACCCGCCGATACGAACTGCTCGTGGAAAAGGTACTGCCCCACCATGGGCAGCACCGCGTGCTCCGCAAATTTAAGGCGCCGGGTTGCGTGAACCTTGAATGCGGCGCCGGCGCCTCCCCAGGCCACAGGTTCAATGAAAAGATCGTGAAAATTCAGCCGCTCCCCGGCTATCGGGTACTGGCACTTATAAAATGCCTCCTTGGCTGAGAAGATCAATGTGATCCCGGCCGCCCGCTCCTGCGCGGGCAGCAAATCGAGCCAAGCCTGCTCACCGGGGCCGCAAATGGTCGGCCAAATATCGCCCGTGACCTCTCCCACCACCTCGCTGTCGATGCCCAATGCGGCCACGAGCCTTTTTTCAGCGGCCACCGCGACACAAAGACCTGCCGTGTGGGTAATGCTCCCGACGATGCCGTCCGGCCATACCGGCTGGCGATCATCGGCCGCCCGCAACGCGAAATCCCGGATGCCCAATTCGGCCATGGCGCGCCTGGCGCACAGGCGCCCGGCCGCGAATTCCTGGATCCGTTTCGGCACCGCATGTCCCAGGTGGCTGGCCTCCGCCGGCAGCAGCAGCGCAGGATCGCCTGCCGCGCGCAGCTCAGCCGCGACCACGCCCGCCGTAAAGAGGTCGCGGAAGCGGGTGGACAGGGTGGCGGGATTCGCGGCAATCATGTAAGAGGTTTTTCCGAGCAGCCTCACAACGGGAGAAAATTTGACCAGCGCCCTTGGCACGATTCCCGCGCCGCAGAGAGCTGCCGTGTCATTGACGTATCGCGCCGACATCGACGGCCTGCGCGCCGTCGCCGTCATCTTGGTGCTGCTGTTTCATTTCTCGTTGCTCAGCGGCATCACTGCGGGCTTTCTGGGTGTCGATATTTTCTTCGTCATTTCCGGCTTCCTGATCACGAGCATTCTCAAGGGGCAGCTCGACACCGGCACTTTTCGTCTGGGTGCATTCTACGTCAATCGAATTCGACGTTTGGCGCCCGCCCTGTTCGTCGTTCTTCTGATTGTCATGTCTGCCGGTTACTTGTGGCTTTTCCCGCCACAATTACTCGATCTGTCGAAGCAAGTGCTGGCTTCGCAATTTTATGTCGCCAATATTTATTACTGGCAGAGCATCAACTATTTCGGTTTGACCGCACACGATGTATTTCTGCTGCACACCTGGTCCCTTGCGGTGGAAGAACAGTTCTACCTCATTTATCCGGCTTGCCTCTGGTTGGTGCACCGGTATTTGAAGAAATATTTTTGGGCTGCCCTCATCCTGGGTCTTCTGGTTTCATTTGTTCTAAACATCGTGTTTGTCGACCTCAAACCGGAAGCAACCTTCTACTTGCTTCCGACTCGCGCATGGCAGCTCCTGATCGGCGCCCTCGTGCCGCCGGTCGCGGCGGCATGGAGGCGCAACAAATCCAGCGATGAACTGATCGCCCTGCTGGGCATAGGCCTCATCGCCGTCAGCGTCACCTGTTACCGAAGCAATTATCCCATCCCTGGCTTTTATGCCCTATTGCCGACCTTGGGGAGCGCGTGCCTGCTGCTGTCGGGACACAGCCGTGTCACCACAATTTCGAGAGCTCTTAGCTGGCGGCCGATCGTTTACACCGGCAAGATCTCTTATTCACTCTATTTGGTGCATTGGCCTGTTAACGTGTTCGCGGCCTTACTGATTCAGGTCTATTCGCTGCACTGGCGGGTAGCGATGTTTACGCTTTCGATCGCGCTGGCCGCACTTGTCTATCACCTTGTTGAAAATCCCCTGCGGCATAGGCGGGTACTCGCAACCAACAGACGAATGCTCCTCGGCTACGCGGCAGGCCTTACCGTAACGCTTTCAATATTTCTGGTGGTGCAAATCGCCGACGGGCTGCCACGGCGCTACCCGGATGAAGTGGCACGCCTTGCCAGCTACGTCAACGACAGGACCGCGCCCCTGACCGAATGCGAATTCCAGGGTAAAACTGCCGTGAGGTTTAACAGCGCCTGCATGCTAGGCGCCCTCAACAAGAGTCCCACCTGGCTCGTGTATGGCGATTCACATGCGTGGGCAGCGCATGATGTTTTCGATAAGTGGTTAAAGCTCAATGATCAAGGCGGTATGTTGATATACCGCCACGGTTGCCCGCCTGTGACGGGAATTCATCTGATCGAAGCCAAAGACGATTGCTTCAAATTCAATCAGGCCGTTTCTCGCTTTATCGAGACCCAGCCCAATTTGAGCAATATCGTACTCGTCTCGACTTGGCGGTGGCCGGTTGAGGGCGGACTGTTGAACTCTTCAAAGAAGCTATTGACGCCGCCAGAATCGATGCAAGTTTNNACGGCCCGATTCATTCAGACGCTGCAGCACTTGCATAGCCTCGGGCGACTTGTGTACGTATGGGAACCGGTGCCGGGCGCCTCGAGGAGCGTGCCGCTCGAGTTGGCCCGCGCCGCCTTGCAGCACAGGCCTGCGGACGTCGACGTGAGCACGGCCGAATACCTGCTGGTGAATCGACCGTTCTTTGACGCTCTAAACAAGAGCCGCCGCTGGATTGCAGGCTCCTTTTCACCGTCTCAGACACTGTGCGCCGGCGGCGAATGCGCCGTGGAGGTGGACGGAACGCCGCTTTATTTTGACAACGGACATATGACTAAATCGTCAGTCGACGTTTGGATGCTTGTCTTGCAGCACCGCCCGTTGCACGACCGTAGCGACTGACGGGGAAGGTTGGCGTCCCTAATATGTAAAACGCGTACTGCGCCGAGTTCGCGTGCGGCGGGTTCCCGACACCCTAACCTCCGGCTGTGAGANNACGGCTCAGGATGCACGATTGTTGAACTGCGTCTGCAGCGCTGGCGATCGGGTGCGCGCACACTGAAGTACGCCTTCTCACAGGACTAACAAATGAACGCGTGGCGACGGCGTAGGCGTGTCTTGCACACAGTGTGCGTGGGCGTGCTTTCCCAGCCTCTCCGCCTCGGAATCGTACCGCGGCTCGTCATTGCGTTCATCGCGGTGGGAGCGCTCCTCTTGGCCGCAGTCTTTGTCGCCGAACAAAGCGTGTCGCCCGAGAGGACGATCCGGATATCCCGTCCCGTGACCGACCCGGCAGCGCCCCCAAAACCCATGGAAGTCGTTCGGCCGCACGAGCGTCGCGCGATTAGTTCGGATGCCCTGTTGCATGCCCGCAATCGATTTGCCGAAGCCGTCATGGAACGAATCAGAGCAAAGAGCCCCGACAGCGAAACGAATTATCAGCGGGCAGGAGAAGATTTGGAGCAAACCGCCATTGTGCTCACCACGATGGCCGCTTCGATGACCGGAAAGCCCTTCGAAAAGCTCGGTTCCGCGGTGAATGTCGTTCGCCAGGTAGCGGCAGAACTCGTGAAAACAAGCGACGCCCGGCGAGATGCCGTGCATGAATATGGGACCCGTCTCGAAGAGCTGAGCACGAGAGTCAAAAAGGCTCCGGCCGGCTCATGGCATCTTTTCGGGCGGATGGAAGCCAGTCAAGCGTCTGCGCGTTTGAGTGCGGATTTCGACGCACTCCATCGCCAAGACGTGGCCTTCAGTTCGGCAGATTACGGCGACACGGTGGAAATGACGTCGTTGTCGAAAGCCGAAGAGGCGGTACGGCAGGACCTCGACGATGATCAAAAGAGTCTGCGTCGCGCCGATGGCGACGCGGGCTACGACGCCATGCGCGCAGATGTTGCCTCCCTCGGCGCCTTGCGCGGCTCAATCGCGCAGTCCAACGAAGCCTTCGAAGGGCGCCGGGATGATTATTCGCAGCAAATTGCAAGGCTCAAGAGGCTCGTGCCAAGCTGGATCGAGAGTCCGCAGGTCATCATGACCGGGGCGACGAAGCCGACGGCCGCTGCTGCCATGGCAGCGCCACGCGCGGACACTGAGGCGCCCGTGATGCCGGGAGCGCGAACCCGGCAGCTGGAATTGGCGTCGATCAGCGCCGCCGTCTTGATGCTCCTTGCATACATCGCGGTCAGCATCGTTCGACCGGTTCGCCGTTTGGCGGAGCGAACCCGTCAATTACAGGAACTGGCGGAACACGATCCGCTGACCAGCCTGCCGAATCGTCGAGAGTTGTTCAAACTGCTCAACGCGGCGATCGAACGCGCGCTGGCGGACGGCACCCAAGTGGGGGTGTTTTTCCTCGACATCGACAACTTCAAGTACGTCAACGACAGCATGGGACACGCCTTCGGCGATCGCGTGCTAGTAAGTCTCGCGCAGCGTTTGCAAGCGACTACCGAATCCTTCGGTTTCGCCGCCAGACTGGGGGGCGACGAATTCACGGTGGTGTTCGACCGCGCGCAGACCAACGATGACATCCGGGCGGCAGGTATGAACATCGTGCAGGCGTTCCAGAAACCGCTGACGGTCGACAACCGGGATCTCATGGTCAGCGTGAGCGTCGGTGCGAGCATCTACCCGGAACACGCAATGGATGCGGAGGCGCTGCTGAAAGCCGCCGACGCGGCCTTGTTTCGCGCCAAGGTGATGGGACGCAGTCAGCTCTCGGTGTTCACGCCCGAGTTGCTCCAGGCGGCGGCGGCCAAGTTCACTACGGAGCAAGGACTGCGTCGCGCCATCGAGCGGGGCGAATTCGAACTCGTGTTCCAACCGGAGATCAGCGTGGAAACGCTGGAGACGGCCCTGGTGGAGGCGTTGATTCGCTGGCGCACGCCGGATGGCAGCCTCACCTCACCAAGCCAATTTCTGGCGATCGCGGAAGAGTCCGGGTTGATTATGGAAATCAGCGACTGGGTGCTGCAATCGGCCATCGAGGCCGCTGCTCACTGGCACCACGGCGCGTGGCCGGAGGTTCGCGTGTCCGTCAACGTGACTCCGCGGCAGCTCTCCGACGCGAGCTTCGTGGATCGATTGCGCGACTTGCTTCGTACCCACCGTCTACCGTCGCGATGCATCGAAATCGAACTGACCGAATCCGTGCTGCAGACCGGTGCACCCACCATCGATGCGCTGAAACGCCTGCGTGCCCACGGAGTGGCGATCGCCCTCGATGACTTCGGCACGGGATATTCGTCCTTCGCCTCCTTGGAGCAGCTGCCCCTGACACGCATCAAGCTGGACCGCAGCTTGATCGCCGGAATCGACAACAGCCCCCGGTCGGCGGCCATCGCTCACGCCATCATCGCCATGTGCCAAGGGCTCGGTCTCGACATCACCGCCGAGGGGATCGAACGACCGGAGCAGTTCGCGATGTTGCTCAAGCACCGCGGAATGTACCTGCAGGGTTATCTACTGGCGCGCCCCACCTCCCGCGACGAACTCATGCCCTCCATGGCCCAGTTCGCTCAACGTGCTCACGATCTTATGTTGCAATCGCAACTCGAAAATTCATCGAACGTCGTCGACTTGATAAAGCCTTCGTTGCGGGTTTTATCGGACGGAAAGTGAGCGTATTTGCCCCGGCCGCCCGTCACTGTGACCAAGTCGGCGGATCATCGATCATGTGTGTTTTAGACTCGATTGAACAGCGAAACCCTGGCAGCATAGGTACCTAGGCATGGTGGATACGGCAAAAATGCGGCGCCCAGATTTCAGACGCCATGGCAATGGGCCCGGTGGGAGAGTGGAGCACGACTCGCGGGGCAACGCGGTTTGGAAAAGGACCCGTGCGACCGATAGTGCGGAATCACCCGATATCGCGGGACTTGCCCTAGTCGAAGAGCCACCATCGCCGCCTGATTGCACGCGGAAGTTCGTATCCAAGAAGAAAGGTTCCAGGGCGAAATAATCGTAGCAACCTTATGAAGCGCGTATCACCGCGGTCGGCGACCGCCTACGACTGATCATGATTTGTCGGCAGCCAAACCGCCGCGCGCGCAACCTGGCCTGACGATGCGCCACGACCGGCGGCGGCGATTGCAATAAAAAATACTTCTGGCTGTGTTCTGGACGCATTGGGAACAAGCTTTACAAAGAAGCTAGTCGAGCTTTTGCCCTTTGGAAAGGACTGAATTGCTTTCCCTTGATGCACATAATCGATGCCGGGTTTCGCCGACGCAGCCTCGGTCCACCACACAAATGGAGTATCGCTCCCCAAACGAGAGGAACGATGAACACGAATCTCCGCAAAACGTTCGCCGGAGCGAACTATATGGTTACTGGCGGAAACCACAGGAGAGTTAGTCAGCGCGGTAGGAAGCTTCGGGTGGTTGACATCACGCCTTATGTTATTGACGACCTGCGATTGCGTCTCTGAAGCCGCCGGCAGCCCCGCTCTCTCACGCCTCGCGTCGGGGCCGGCGTTGAGCAGCGCGCGCGCTGCGGCTGCCGGAACGACATCATTGCTGCTGATTTTTCTGGCCGCCAAACCAGCCAATGAAACCCAAACGGTGACACAAATCAGCAGGACGGCGAATAGCGCGGTGGCCCCCAAGGACCTCGCCGACCGGGGGTTTGCGGGCGCGGATTCTAGATCATGAGCGGGCGGCAATGGCCCCGCCGCCCGCCCGGTATTCAATTTGTTGAGCCAGGCGCGCACCGATATTGAACGCCCCCCCCGATGCCAAGACAACCCTATCGTAAGCGCCTGCCATTGTTGTCGGCTCAGTCCTAGCGGCCGACTCGGCACTATTCCAAAATCGCGCGCCTCCGTTGAGCGACGGCGCTGAAAGGGGTGCGCTCCTACCAGCAATTCGTACGACAGGCACGCGAACGCGTAGATGTCGTCGCGTGGATCGGGCGGTCGTCCCTCCAGAAGTTCGCAGCACGCATAGGCAGGCGTCACCGAGGAAAAGGCATTTCTCGGACGTAGACGGTCCCCCGAAGACTGTTCGGCAGAAGTGCTCGACGCGCCAAAATCGAGTATCCGAACCTCTCCGGAGTCGGTAATCATAATATTGTGCGGCTTCAAATCCCCGTGAACAACGTTGCGAGCATGTGCACACTCTAGCCCGGCCCCGATCTCGCGTATGATTGCCCATGCCTGCGGGCGAGACATCGGCAACGGCTGCAATCGGTCCATCACGTGGCTCAGAAGTTCCCCCTCCAGAAACTCCATCGTAAAAAAATCCACGTCGCCGTCTCGGTCCAGTTCGAATACGTTGACAATATTCCGGTGGGACAGCACCTGCGTGTGGTAAAACTCGCGGCGTAAGTTTGCGAGCAGCTCCCCGCGGTTAGCGGCCGTCGCATGCAAAATCTTTATCGCCACGTACTGCTGAGCTTCAGGAAGTTTGGCGCGGTAGCGATCCAGGGCTTTGAATACCGTGCCGTTGCCGCCGCTTCCCAAGCGATCTACCAGAACATACCGATCCCGTAACACGCGACCAATTTCACCGGGCGAGGACGCAGGTTGATCATCGATCGAAACGGACGGGCGCTCGCCTGCAGCTATTTGCAGGTCGATGGTCGTGCTGTCATCGGCGATAGTCAATTGATCCCCATGATTTTCGGCGCACTCCTCACGGTCTACCGATCGCTTCCCGTAGTTATGAATGCTGCAGAGGCTTATGTATGTCAGACAATGCCGCTAGTCGCGTAGTCTTATTCCGCGACGGTTAGGCCGAGAGGAACGTCGTCAGAAAGAGACAGGCGCGTTACAGACTTCAAGTGAGCCACTGAAATCTTTTGCCTTTACAGAACCTTACGAAGCTCTTCTGATACTCAGATGGTGGCGTCCCTAAAGAGAGAAAGTTCGAACCAACTCTTTGAAACTCTTGAAGAATGGAACGACTATCTCGAGCGCTAATGCGCCTCGTATGCCAGGAACGGCGCACCATAATATTGGGATGACACAGCGCTACTCATCGAAATCGTCGTCGATTGAATGACCTTGATCTTCCTTGACGCTTCGCTCGGCATCTTTGGAATGGGCGGCCCCTTTTGCGACCCCGGCTTTTTGCTGCCGCAACTGCAACCAGTTCTCGCGAGCTTGGCGCCGTATTTCCTCAAGCGACACCGGCTTCAACCGTGCGTAATCCGTCTCAGATTGCTCCGTCGCAAGGCGTGGCTCTGATATTTTGTTTTGTGGATTAGGGCCGTCGTTTTCTAGATTATTTGTAATAGATGATTCATTCAGAGCAAAAGCTTTCTCGACCGTACTCACGAATGTTTCCGCCCGCAACACAATATCGGCCGCGGTTTTTGCATCAAGTGGCGTTCCCGCATAATCGGCGATCAAACGGAGAGATTCAGCGCGCCCAAGCGCGGCAAACAATTTCTGGTCGATACGACCCGATAGCACCCCGTGCTTCGAAAATAACCCAATAAGTCCGCTATGAGTTCGGGGCAACTCGTCCTCTCGGACACCGGCACTCAACAATGCGGCTCGCGCGATATCGAACATCGCATAATAGGATCTGTTGACCGAACCATCGGGATCGCGGTCCTGCAGATCGCGCGCGGTTGCCAATGCGCGCTCGGCCTTGAGTCTAAGGTCTCGAGCCAGAGGGGAGAGCGTCAAAGGACGATCCCGTCGCGTGCGACATTGCGCAGGAAACCTGGCCTTGGGAAGCGCTCAGGGTTCAACCAATGCTTTAACGAGATGGGCACTGGTTGAACTAGGATGCCACGTTCGAGAAAGACATCGTAAGCCAACTCCGCTAAGCTCCCGACGAGCTGCCAATCGCCCTCGCCATCAGCCAGTATCAGGGCAAGATCGGCATCACTATCCGGCCTGTCCTCGCCGCGCGCGCGCGACCCATACAGAATCGCATATTCCAGCCGCAAATCGACCGGAAGCCGGGCTAGAAACGCGCGTACTGCGCTCTCTGTATCTGGATCCAAGAACTTCATAGGGGTATTTTGGGCGCAACGCCGCAAGCAGGCAAACACCCAGGTAGTGGCGTCCTGAAAGAGAAAGTTCGAACCAACTCTTTGAAATTCTTGAAGAATGGAATGATTACTTCGAACGCTGACGCGCCTTCCTTGCCCCAACGAACGGCGACCATATTATTTGGACGACGCTGCAAAGTCGCAACTTGCAAGCTTACGATGTTGGAGGCGGCGACCGTGCTTGAGGACCTGAAATCACCGCCGGGTAATCGCCTCGAAGCGCTGCGCGTGAGGGGCAAGATTATATGACTTTCAAAAACGGAATGCGGCCGGTTCACCCCGGCGAAGTGCTTCGTGATGAGTACTTGAGCCCCTTGGGTTTGAGCCCAAACGCGCTTGCCAAGGTTCTGAACCTGAGCCCGTCGCGCATGGGTGACATCGTTCCGGAACGCCGGGGCGTCACTGCCGATACCGCTATGCGGCTCGCGCGCTACTTCGGCGGCACTGCACAGTTCTGGCTGAATTTGCCCTCTATATACGATCTGCGGACGGCGATAGCCTGAAGTGACACGCGCCGCTCTGCGGGAGTCACCTGCTGGCGCCAAGCCGCACAAAAAAGCGAAGGAAGACCACCTGAGAATTCTGGCAGGCGCTCGTACAGCCTGTACGCGTCCGACCATGGGGGGGCGACTCCCATCATGGCCAATCGACCGCTTAAAGTGGCGTCCCCACGGGTACTCCAACTTAACCCCCGTAAATACCCCTTGAAGCGATAGCCTGACTTTGTCCGAGCGCTGGACTCAGATACCTATATAAACGGCCATATATGACCTTCTAATGGTGAGGAACTTGCGCAATTCATTCGCTTATGCATAATAGGCTGTATAGGGCTGCTTAACTGCAATAAACGGTCACTAAAGAGACATTAATGAGCAATCTACCTCTTCCGCCACCGGTTATACGTGCGCTCACGAAGCTAGGACGGGATATTTCCCTGGCTCGTCGGCGCCGCCAAATGACTCAAGAATCGCTTGCCGAGCGCATCGGGTCTTCACTCCGGACCGTGCGGCGGTTGGAAAAAGGCGACCCGCATATCTCCTTGCACCACATTGCGAGGGCCCTCCACGTGTTCGGAGAGATCGAACGATTTAACCAGCTCCTCGATACCGGCGGTGACATCATTGGTCTGACCCTCATGAATGAACAACTGCCTCAGCGTGTCCGGACTCGCAAGCAGACCAAGGAATCGGGGGCGATATGACGACTCGAGTCCTTCAGCGCCAGGTGGGTGTATGTCTCGGCGAAGAACCCGTCGCTGCCGGCGCTCACCGCGTTCGACTACTTGAGCGCGGTTGATGACTTCAGCCGCGTAGGCGCATTGCGTTTGCGGGATGGTGCGGGAGAATTCCTGCATACCGTCGAGAAAGGCAAGAGCGCAACCCCACCTCTGGTTGAGCTACAGCGCATGTACGATGCCTGTCGAGCAGTGGAGCGCGCGGACTACTTCAATCTGCGGCCTGAGGAGGCTTTGAAGGCACTGGCTGCGGTTTATGCCGCCGTGCGCGACTGGCGAACTGTCGCTTTGAGCGCCGACGTGGGCCTACTCGAAACGGAGCTCGATGACTTTGCGCCGGCTTTCGAACACCCGGATATGAGCTTGGCCCAAGACCTACTCGCATAATCGGTGAGGGAATAGGACTTCGGTGCAGAAATCGACGTTGAGCACTTCGAATTTCTCCATTTTCCATCGCGTTGGGGGCGCGTTCGGCATGACACCGCTGTATGACGGGCTGTCGGCGTGGCCGGTCATCGGACCGGGTGCCAATCAATTACCCATACAAGATGCCAAGCTTGCGACGGCGGCCGGCCTTTGAAGGTGCTTCGAAGCCGGCTCCAGCAGACGGGTGTGCATCGACGCCGATTCGGCCTGGTAGCAAACTACGCGGCATGCTCCGCCCACTGGCCGCTCGCGCCGTCTTCGTGTCAATTGTCTTGGCAGCCCTCGCCCAGCCCGCGCCGGCGCTGACGCGCAATGAACTGGGTCTCATCATCAATGAGGCTGACCCTTTAAGTGTACGCATCGGCGAGTATTACGCCCGCATGCGCCAGATTCCAGCGCAGAACATCCTGCGCATTCGCATAACCGACGCCGGCGCTATCCTGCGGGCCGAGGAGTTCGCGGTGCTCAAGGCCGACATCGACGCGCGCACGCCGAAAACGGTGCAGGCGTATGCGCTGACCTGGGTCACCCCTGACCGCGTCGAGTGCATGTCAATCACCAGCGCATTCGCCTTCGGCTTCGATCGCGCCTACTGCGCGGAGGGCTGCGCGGTAACCCGCCTCAGCCCTTACTTCAACTCCAATAGCCGGCAACCCTACAATGAGTTGAAACTGCGCCCCACCATGAGCATTGCCGCCACTAATTTCCAGAACGCGCGTGCCCTCATCAACCGCGGCGTTGCCGCCAGTCAGCGCGCGAACTCGGGTCGGCCGCCGCCGGGCCGGCCGGCTCCTTGGCGCCGGGGTGCCGACGGGCGTGGCCGTCACCTGGGCCNNGCCGGCTATGCGGACGCCAAGCTCATGGTCGCCGGCCGGGTGCCGGTGGAGATCGTGCACACGCCCGGCCTCAAGAATCGTGACGATGTGTTGTTCTACTTCATCGGCGCAAGGAATGTACCCGACTTAACGAGCAACCATTTTGTTCCCGGGGCGGTGGGTGATCACCTGACGTCGAGCGGTGGCAACTTACTTGGCTTTTCACAGATGAGCAGCCTGCGCTGGCTCGAAGCCGGCGCGACCGGCAGTTTCGGCACCGTGGTTGAACCGTGCAACTTTAGCGGCAAGTTCCCCAACGTCGGGCTCCTGATGCGTCGCTACCTCGATGGCGAAACGCTGATCGAAGCCTACTGGAAGAGCGTGGCAATGCCGGGGCAGGGAATATTCATTGGCGAGCCGCTTGCCACGGTGAGCAGGTAGTGACGATGCCCAGTCGCGGTACCCATCCGGCAGAGATTGCCCTGTAGAATAATGGGCTTGCTGTACACTCACCGTATCAACCAGAGCATTGATTCGACAGATCGTGACCAAGGAAGATGAACACGCTTGCTGACCCGGGCGGCCACGAATGTGGGTGGGCCGACCGTCCTCCGCGACGCTGCTGCGCAGGCAANNGGTAGCTCTTGATGATGAGGTCGGGCATGTTCAATTTGCATAAGTGTCGTGTCGGGGTCGTAGGTCTCGGCTACGTAGGCCTGCCTCTGGCGCTGGAGTTCGGCAAGCATTTTGACACCGTCGGCTTCGACGTTAAGCCGAAACGAATTCGCGAACTTAAGGCTGGCCGCGACTCGACTCGGGAGGCAAGTCCGCAAGAACTGCAGTCGGCCTCGCGCCTCCAATTTACGACGCGTTTGCAGGATCTCAAGGCTTGCGGCGTCATGGTCGTGACGGTGCCGACGCCGATCGACGAGTTCAAGCGGCCGGAACTGACACCGCTGATGAGTGCCAGCGAATCGATCGGGAAGGTACTCAAAAAGGGCGACGTCGTGGTCTACGAGTCGACTGTATACCCCGGCTGCACGGAAGAAATTTGCGTTCCCATTTTAGAGCGCGTATCGGGCCTTAAGTTTAATCGTGATTTCTTTGTTGGCTACAGCCCGGAACGCATCAATCCCGGTGACAAGGAACATCGCCTGACCACGATCCGCAAGATCACCTCCGGCTCTACCCCGGGGGCGGCGAAGTTCGTCGACCAGCTCTACGGCTCGATCGTGCGCGCCGGCACGCACCAGGTGAGTAGCATTCGCGTCGCCGAGGCCGCCAAGGTCATCGAAAACACGCAACGCGACGTCAACATCGCGCTGATCAACGAACTCGCCCTGATATTCAAGCGCCTCGGCCTAGACACCGAAGAGGTGCTGCAGGCTGCCGGGACGAAGTGGAATTATCTGCCGTTTCGGCCAGGTCTGGTCGGCGGTCACTGCATTGGCGTCGATCCGTATTATCTGACGCACAAGGCGACAGAGATCGGCTACCACCCGGAAATGATTCTCGCCGGCCGACGGCTCAACGACAACATGGCGTTGCACGTGGCGAATGAAGTTGTGCGGCTGATGACCCACAAACGTATTCACGTCAGGGGCGCACGTGTGCTCGTGCTGGGCCTAACCTTCAAGGAGAATTGCCCGGACTTCCGCAATTCGAAAGTGGTCGATGTAGTCCGTGAGCTGGAGAAGTACGGCGCGGTAGTCGATGTCCATGATCCGTGGGTCGACGCCGCGGAAGCGCGCCACGAGTACGGCATCAAACCCATACGGACGCTGCGCAAGGGCCACTACGACGCGGCGATCGTTGCGGTCGCCCACCGGGAGTTCAAGGCGATGGGGCCGGCAGCGGTGCGGCAACTGTGCCGGCGCAATCACGTGCTGTTCGACATCAAGTACGTGTTTCCAGCGCGGGATGTCGATGGCCGGCTCTAAGCGGCGCGCCATCGGCGCCCAAGTGGGGGCGGTCGGAGGTCCGATGTCGATGGATTCTGAACAGGTCTCGCGGAGCTGCACATGAAAGTCTTGGTCACGGGCGCTGCCGGTTTTATCGGTTCATTCACGGCATCACGCTTTCTAGGTCGCGGCGATGAGGTGGTCGGGCTCGATAACCTCAATGACTATTACGACGTGACTCTTAAGACCGCGCGGCTCGAGCGCCTGCAGCGGCAACCGCGATTCCGTTTTGTGCGCATGGAACTTGCTGATCAAGCACGGATCGCGGAATTATTTGCACGCGAGAAATTCCAGCGAGTGGTGCATCTTGGTGCGCAGGCGGGTGTGCGCCATTCGTTGCAGGATCCGCATAGCTACATCAACAGTAACGTGGTCGGTACACTCAACATTCTGGAAGGCTGTCGCCATCACGGTGTTGAGCATCTGGTCTATGCCTCGAGCAGCTCGGTCTATGGCGCGAGTACCAAAATGCCGTTCTCGGTGCATGAGCCGGCCTCGCACCCGCTGTCGCTGTATGCCGCGAGCAAGCGCGCCACGGAGCTGATGGCGCACAATTATTCAGCGCTGTTCAAGCTGCCGACGACGGGGTTGCGTTTCTTTACCGTCTACGGTCCCTGGGGCCGGCCCGATATGGCGCTGTTTCTGTTCGCTCGAGCAATCATTGAAGGGCGACCCATCGAAGTGTTCAATCAAGGGCATCACACACGTGACTTCACCTATGTCGAGGACATTGTAGAAGGGATCGTGCGGGTGACTGACCGGGTGCCGGGGCCCGATCCGGCCTGGAACAGCGCCAACCCAGATCCTGCATCCAGCACCGCGCCATATAGGCTGTATAATATCGGAAGCAATCGGCCGATTGAATTGCTGCGCTACATCGAAGTGCTCGAGCACTGTCTGGGCCGCAAGGCCGAGCGAATCATGAAACCGCTGCAAATCGGTGATGTGCCAGACACCTACGCCGACGTCGATGAGCTCATTGCCGATATCGGCTACAAACCCGACACACCGATCGAAGTCGGAGTGCGCAACTTTGTCGAATGGTTTAAGGGCTATTACGGTTACGGCTGAGCGTTACCAGGCGCTGTGGCTGAACCCAGGCCCGGCGCGCCTGACGCCGGCATCATTCCCATGTTCGGGAAGTCAAGTGGTATTTCCGCGCGCTTCGTAGCAGATCAAATCCTCCGCTGAATCGATCTCCCCCCACGATCTGTCGTAGCCGACAGCACACACCGGCATTCTTCCCGCGTCTATGACCTTCTGTAGGGTGCCGGTCATATGCACCGTGTCGCGCTCAAGGTCTGCCAGATCTGGTCTAATGCGACGTAAGCGGTCAGTAGCCGGCGCTCTTGACTAGATTGGGAATTCGCTGATTACGGAGCGCAACGGTCACGTACGAGCTATCGGCCGTTGATAGTAATGCCGCCAGTCTGGTTCGTTTTCAGGCGATAGATACGGACATCGGTGGTGCCTGAGGGGACCTGATAGGGGGTGGAGTCCCAGCTGAGGGAGCGCGCCTGGCTCCAGGTGTTTCTGATGTCGGCAGTCGATGAGGCGCCTTGATTGGCTGCCTGCACACCTCCCGCGGTGCGGTTCAGGTTGAACCCAGCCGTGCTCGTGGTGCCGCTCGCGTTCTGGAAGTAATTGGCAATGTTGCTGGTTATGCCCATGAAATAAGCATGGGATTGCGCGCTCTCGGAATTGATCTGGATGCCGATGCCTGAGGGAATGGAGCCTAGCTGAAATTGCATGCCAATCCAGGAGGCCTGTCCCGTGAACTGAGTCAGCAGGATGGCGGGATCGTTCGGATTGGTCGCAACGCCATCCGATCCGGGGGCCATGTTGCCGCCCAGGTAGCTGAAGGTCGCGCTGGGCATGCGGAATAGGGCGGTATTAGTGCCCTCATACCAGGTATCGGCCATCAGGAAATTGCTGCCCGCGTCCAGATTAGTGGGTCCGACGACCCCGTTGCTTATCGCGACGGCATGAATGACGTCGTTGAATGAGATCGATGTGATCGACGGGTTGGCCTGGAGAGAGAGCTGCGTCATCTCCAGGTGCGTGGCCGCCAGTGGTCCGTTGTAGCTGCCGACAATTTGGATGCGGCCCCCGGGCTGATCAGCCCCGGAAATGCTTATGGCAGTGGTGCCCGTCCCAAGCCAATTCATGTCCCGAATCGTGACTTTGGATGGAGCAGCAATGCTCAGCATAGGGCCCGCTGCAGGGCCGGACCAGACGAGGGTCGAGCCGTAGCCGTCACCGACCAGTTGCACGCTGCTGCCCTGGGGAATCTGCAGAGACTTGTTCAAGGTCCACGTGTTGTAGCCAAAGTGGACGATGGGTTGGCTATCCGCGCTCTGTGCGCTTTGGTTGATCAGTGTCTGAATCTGATCGGCAGTCGCCCCGGCCGGAACCTCGTAAACCTGATGAGTCGTGACCGCAGGAGTCGAAGGAAGTGTCAGGGGTTGCGTCGAGAAGCTTGATGCTGCGACGGGAACATCATCGATACTGAGTAATCGATCGGTACCGGACGGCGCAGGCGGCCCCGCGCTGTATTGGTTGCCCAGAGAAAGCACATCGCGCCCCGTAACCCAGTCGGTGAGTTCATAAGTCGAGGTAGTCGCCTGAATCTGATTGTCGACCAACAGCAATGGGCCCCAATTCCCCAGGGAAATGGGCACCGGATTAGTCGATTGAACCACCCGATTGTTCTGCACGATCACGACTGCGGCGTTGTTCCCCAAGGGGCTCGCCTCGAAGAATCGACGTGAGCCGATGGAGACATTGTTGTGCAGGGAGAACCAGCCGGTGTTGCTGATGGCCATGTCAGCAACGGTGGAGCCTTCAAAAAAGGATCGATAAACATAAATCGCTCCGGCCCCCGTGGTGACACCGGTATCGTTCACGCTGAATTGGTTGCTGACTCCGCGTGCACAATCGATGAAATTCGAGTCCCACACCCACCAATCCACCGCATTCCAGCTTCCAACGTCCAGGCCGGCATAGGAATTGCGAATGAAAGAAACGCGTCGGACTTGCCCTTCAGAATCCATCGCGTCGTAGTCCGCTCCGAGTCGCCCTGCCATGATGCCGATGTTCATGTCTTGAAAGACTTCGTCCTGATGCTCGGTGCCTCCGCCATATATGACTCCGCCGTTTACATTCCACCACTGCGCAACCCCATAACCAGCGGTTCCCGAACCATCCCAGGTGAGGCGGGAGTAGCGCGTGCCCACACCGCCGTTCTGGACCAGCATCGCCTGGCCCGCAGGGCCAGCCCATTTGATGATCGTGGTCGCCGGGCTGTCCCCGATAATGCCTACACAGCCCCAGATGACATTGGCCGAAGCGCTGACCGGGCTGCCCGTCAGATTCAGCGTTGCCGTGATCCTGTAGGTTCCCGCTGGCAGATAAAGTACCTCGGCCTTGCCCACCTGACCCAGGTCATTGAGCGCATTTTGAATGGCCACTGTGTCATCAGCTACCCCATCACCTATTGCTCCATAATTGGTCTTGACGTTGGCCCACGAAGCGAACGGTGCCAAGGCTTCCTCGTCCACCATATCCACCGCCCAGCGCGCGACCGACGGACTCGGGCTCGTCGAGGCTGGCGCGCTGCTCGCCGGCGCCACTGTGGTGGGCGGAGTGCCCGAGATGCTCNNGGGCTCGCGCTCGCCCCGGAGGCTGCCGCTGCATCGTTGTCGCCAGAACTCGCGTCGCTCGAGCCTCCGCAGGCGACCAGGGTCGCGCTGAGGGTCAGAACGGCCACGCCTTGGCCCAGCAGTCGCCAATTTTTATCGGTACGCATGTCACATCGCCTCGCTACTATCAGGCGGAACGCTTGAAGTGCTCCGGCGAGGTACGTACCGATAGGCGAGAAGCGAGTATTGACGGTGGAGAGCCGATACGCTTGCATCGCTTCCTTGCCAGCAACCCCGCTATCTCATGTCCCTATCGGACCTAAGACCGGAGGCTTTGCGTCCCCNNGGATTAGCATAAGGCCAATTTGCCGAACCACCGTTACGCTGCCTCGCGGTCAGGGTTCAGCTGCGTCGCATCAATAAGCTGGCGCCACTCGAAATCAGAAAACGCTGAAAGACCTTTGAACAGATTCGCGGCGCTGGGGCAACCTCTTTCCAAGACGAATGCTGGTGTCCACGGCGCGCGCTGTGGCGCATCCTGTTATCGAAGAAGTACTGATGCTGATGCTGATGCTGA
>PKXS01000056.1 GCA_003132425.1 Gammaproteobacteria bacterium
TGGTCGGCGGCATCGAAGAAGCGGTCGAAAAAGCCAAGACGCTGTAACCTTAAGAGAGACCCATGGCGAATACCATTCATGTCGATATCGTCAGCGCCGAAGGCCAGATCTTCGCCGGCGAGGCGAGCATGGTGTTCGTGCCGGCTTCGCAGGGCGAGATCGGCATCGCTCCGCGCCACGCGCCGCTCCTGACCACGCTCAAGCCGGGTGAAGTGCGCGTGCGGGTGGAGGGCCAGGAGGAGCTGTCGTTCTACGTCGGCGGGGGCGCGCTTGAAGTGCAACCGCATCTGGTGTCGGTGCTGGCCGATACGGCGGCGCGGGCGCGCGATCTGGACGAGGCCGCCGCGCTTGCGGCCAAGCAACGGGCGGAGGAAGCCGTGCGGGATCGCAAGGACAAGGTGGAAATTGCGGAGGCGCAAGCCGAACTCGCGCGCGCCGTCGCGCAATTGCGCGCCATAGAGCGCCTGCGCAAGAAACATTAGGGGCGCGCCGCGTACCCGCAACTGTCATGCAGCTTTCCGTGATCATACTGGCAGCGGGACAGGGCAAGCGGATGAATTCCGACTTACCCAAGGTACTGCAGCCATTGGCGGGGCGGCCGCTGCTCGAGCATGTGATCCGCACCGCTCGCGCAATTGAACCCGAGAATATCTACGTCGTTTACGGGCATGGCGGCGCCCAGGTGCAGGCCGCTCTGCCCCACGAGTCCGTCGATTGGATTCTGCAGGCCGAGCAATTGGGCACGGGCCATGCCGTGATGCAGGCCATGCCGGTCATTCCCGACGATCATAGGGTGCTGGTGATGTATGGCGATGTGCCGCTGATTCGCGCGGAAACTCTCACGAAGCTGCTGGCGGCGACCGACGATGACTCGATGGCCCTGTTGTCCACGAAGCTGCAAGACCCGGCCGGATACGGGCGCATCGTGCGCGACCCCGGCGGCGGCGTGCGCGCGATAGTGGAGCACAACGATGCTACCCCAGAGCAGTTGGCGATCCGCGAGATCAATACCGGACTCATGTCCGTCCCCGCCAAGCGGCTGCGCGCATGGCTGCTCAACTTGCGCAACGACAATGCCCAGCGCGAGTACCTCCTCACCGACGTAGTCGCCGCCGCCGTCATAGGGAATTGCCGCGTCAGTGCCGTAGTGGCGGGCGATGCCGAGGAAGCCATGGGCGTCAACGATAAGATCCAGCTCGCGCAAGCCGAGGCGGGCTATCGGCAGGCGCGGGCGCACGAATTGATGCTCGCGGGCGCGACGCTGGCGGATCCGGCGCGAATCGATGTGCGCGGCGAAGTCCGGGTCGAACGCGATGTCTTCATCGATATCAATGCGGTCTTGATCGGCAAAGTGCGCCTAGGCGCGCGCGTCAAGATCGGGCCCAACTGCTGTATTCGCAATTCGAGCATCGGCGAGGACACCGAGATTCACGCCAATTGCCACATCGACGGCGCGGTAGTCGGGGACAACTGCCGGATTGGACCGTTTGCCCGCCTGCGGCCCGAGACGGTACTGCATCGCGACGTGCATGTCGGCAATTTTGTCGAAGTCAAGAATAGCGATATTGGAGCGGGAGCCAAGGCGAATCACTTGAGCTACTTGGGCGACGCGCAAGTCGGACGCGACGTCAATGTGGGCGCCGGCAGCATCACCTGCAACTACGACGGCGCGAACAAGTGGCCGACGATCATTGAAGATGGCGCCTTCATCGGTTCAGGGTCCATGCTGGTAGCGCCGGTGCGCGTCGGCGCGCAGGCCACGATCGGCGCGGGATCGACCATTGCCCAGAATGCCCCGGACGGGGAACTTACACTGACGCGCGCCAAACAAACCACCATCAGCGGATGGAGCCGGCCGGCCAAGCTTTCGGAAAAGGACAAAGAAGCCGCCATCGACGGCGCGCTGCAAAGGCCCAAATCGGTCTAGCCCTCTTTCGTCTCTGAATCGTTTTATCAAGATTTTTTCACCGGTGACGCGAACAGCGCCGTCCTTTTGATACGCCGCTGTCTATCGTGCGGCATCGTGCTGCGCAACTGGACGCCTCCTATGTTTCGCCGAGCCCTGCTCATCGTCTTGATGGCTCTGGGCATGCCTGCGGCATTTGCCGATGATTCTCCGAGTAGCGCTGCGGCGGCGGGCTGCACCAAGGGGTCGGAGAATGAGGGGCTTTATGCGAGGCTCAAGGATAGCTATCAATCGCATCTGGCCTGGGACGGCCCGGATCCGAAGGCACCGCCGACTCTGGTCGTCGGCGGCGCGGAGGTACCCGAGTCCAATCCTCCCTGGCCGTATTCGACTTGGAACGTCGGCGGCTCCGAAGCCATCGGCGTCGAGAACATGTACTACAGCGCGCTGATGGATGCGCTGTACTGTGGCGAGGGCGGACAGAAATTGAAGGATAGCCGCTTCACGGTCTACGGCTGGGTTGAGCCGGGCGGCAACCTCAGCACCTCGCACACTCGGTTCAACTACGCGACCGGCACTGGCGGAAACTATCCGGCGGCTTATTCGTTTGAACCGAACACCGTGCAAGTCGATCAGGTGGCGCTATACCTCGAGCGCACGCCCGATGAAGTTCAGCGCGATCATTTCGATTGGGGCGGCCGCTTCACGGGCCTGTACGGCACCGACTACAAGTACACGTTCAGCAACGGCATCTTCAGCAACCAGTATGTGAACAGCGCCAAGCAATACGGCTTTGATCCCGTGATGTATTACTTGGACTTCTGGTTTCCGCAAATTGCCGAAGGTGAGAACGTGCGCGTCGGCCGTTACATTTCCGTCCCGGACATCGAAGCGCAGCTCGCGCCGAACAACCTCACCTACAGCCATTCACTGCTCTACACCTACGATCCTTACACGCAAAACGGCATCGTGAGCACGACCGAGCTTAGCAAGAACTGGCAGATCCAGGCCGAAGTCTCCAGCGGGAATGACGTTGCGCCCTGGATTAAGAGCGAGCGGCATTTGACTCCGGCGGCCTGCGTCATTTGGACCTCGAATTCCGGCAAGGACAATCTCTATCCTTGCATGAACGGACTCAATGACGGCAATTGGCGCTGGAACAACATTCAACACGCGGTGATGACCTGGTACCACAAGTTCGATTCCCGATGGCACATGGACACCGAAGCCTGGTACATGTGGGAAAGCCATACGCCGAATGTCAATAATCCGGCCGGACTGGCGGCCATTGCGCAGGCGTACTCGTACGTGACTTACGGCGCGCCCGGCGGCGCCCAATGCACGCCAGGCGTGGTGTATTGCTATTCCCACGAGTGGGCCATCGTCAACTACATCAATTATCAAATGCGCCCGCGCGACATCGTCACNNCTTCGAGCACGCGCGCGACGCGCAAGCCTATGACAACCCCACCGCGACACCTGACGGCGGCAGGCACTCGCAGGCCATGATTGCGATGGACGCGATCCTGCATTTCTGAGTACTCTGCGACCCCACGAGGCGGGGGTTCAAGAATGAGTGATGTCGCAAGCGATCCAGGGAAGCCTTCGCAGGGCCGGCAGGCGATAGACCGGCGCGCATGGTCTCGCGAGCGCCAGTGGCGAGCCGCAGGCATCGCGGCGGCCGTGGTCGTTATCGCTGTCCTGATCCTTTGGTTCGGCGGCCGGGTTTTCGGTCAGCACGAGGGGCCACCGGCGGCCGCGCCTCCGCCCGGCACCTTTCGCGCCACGGCTCAGCAGATGAAGACCTTCACGGTCGAGTCCGTGGGTTTGCATGGCTTCGTCAGCGAGGAATTGACCGAGGGCAAGATTGCGGTCAACGGCGACCGCGCGACGCCGGTGTTTTCTCCCTACTCCGGCCGCGTCACTCGAGTCATCGCCGGGTTGGGCGATACCGTCAAGCTGGGCGCGCCGCTGGCGATGCTTCAAGCCTCGGAATTCGTGCAGGCGCAAAGCGATCTCGGCGCCGCGGTATCGCAGGTCACGCTCGCGCGCATCACCGAGACTCGCAAGCATGCCCTGTACGACGCCAAGGGCGGCAGCCTGCAAGACTGGCAACAATCGCAGGCAGACCTCGCCACCGCGCAGACCACCCTTAACTCGGTGCGCAATCGATTGCGAATCTTGGGCAAGTCGGATGCGCAAATCGCCGAGCTCGAGCGCACTCGCACCATGAATCCAGTGGCGACCATCACTGCGCCCATTGCGGGCGTGGTCGTGGACCGTCAAGTCGGTCCCGGCCAATATTTACAGTCCGGCAGCGCCACTCCGGTATTCACGATTGCCGACCCCCGTAGCGTGTGGTTGCTGGCGAACGTGCGCGAGAGCGACGCCGGCCAGGTGCGCCTCGGACAGCCCGTCGAAGTGCATGTGCCGGCGTACCCGCAGCGCGTGTTCAAGGCGCGGGTGAGCTATGTGGCCGCTGTGGTCGATTCCACCACGCACCGGCTGCCGGTACGGGCGGAAATCGACAACCATGACGGCGCGTTGAAGCCCGAGATGTTTGCCAACTTTCGCATCTTCACCAGCCCTGCAACGGAGTCCCCCGCGGTACCGCAGGCCGCGGTGGTTTACGAGGGCGAGGCCGCGCACGTGTGGGTCGTTACGGGCGACGGACTGATTACCTATCGAGCGATACGCACGGGCCGGTACAACGACGGGCTCGTGGAGGTACTCGACGGCTTGAAGCCCGGCGAACGCATCGTCACCAAAGGCGGCTTGTTCATCGATCAAGCGGCGGCTCCCGCCTCCTCATGAATGCGATCGTAACCTTCGCGCTGCGCCAGCGCGTTCTGATCGTCGTGATGCTGGTGATGGTGCTCTGCGCCGGCATCGTCAGCTTTCTCACGCTGAATATCGAAGCGTACCCGGATCCGGTGCCCCCCCTCGTCGATATCGTCACGCAAAGCACGGGGCAATCGGCCGAGGAGATCGAGCGCTACATCACGATCCCGCTCGAGATTCAGATGGCCGGGATTCCCAATATACAAGCGATTCGCACCATCTCGCTGTTCGGTCTCTCGGACGTCAAGGTTCAATTCACTTACGATTTCACCTACTACCAAGCCGAACAGTGGGTGACCAACCGGCTGTCGCAGCTCGCGGCGTTGCCCAACGGCGCGCAGCCGCAGATTTCACCCACCAGTCCCATCGGAGAAATCTATCGCTATCGCGTGGTCGGTCCGCCCAATTATTCCGTCACGGATCTGAAGACTCTCGAGGACTGGGTGTTGGAACGCCGCTTCAAGGCCGTGCCGGGCGTGATCGATGTNNCCGGTTGGGGTGGCAAGACCAAGACCTACGACATCGCGATCGATCAACGCAAGCTCGTCGGCTATGGGCTTTCCGTGCCGCAGGTGCTGCAGGCCTTGGGCAACGCGAACATCAATGTCGGCGGCCAAACCGTCAATTTCGGCGCGCAATCGGCCGTGGTGCGCGGCGTCGGCCTGATTCATTCGGTCGACGACATCCGCCATACATTGATCAGCAGCAACCAGGGAGCGCCGGTGCTGCTCGGCGATGTGGCCGACGTGAGCATCGGCAACCTGCCGCGGCTCGGCATCGCCGGTTACGATGACACCGACGACATCGTTCAGGGCATCGTGCTGATGCGTCGCGGCGCCGAGAGCATTCCGACGATCAAACGCGTCAAGGCAGAAGTGGACAAGGTCAACAGCAGCGGCATCCTGCCGCCCGGCGTCAGCATCCAGCGTATCTATGATCGCAGCGATCTGATCCACGTCACGACGCACACCGTGCTGCACAACATGATGGCGGGCATCGTGCTGATTTTCCTCGTGCAGTGGGCATTCCTCGGCAACCTGCGCAGCGCCGTGATCGTCGCCATGACCATCCCCTTTGCCCTGTCCTTCGCCATCGGGCTCATGGTGCTGCGCGGGGAGTCGGCGAATCTGTTGTCGGTGGGCGCCATCGATTTCGGACTCGTGGTCGACGCCACGGTCATCATGGTCGAGAATATATTCCGCCATCTCGCCGAGGCGAGGGCGCATCTCGGCCATGGTCCGAGCACTTTGCACAGGATTCGCGCGCCGAGCGGCTTTCGCGGCAAGATGGGCGCCATTTCCGTCGCCGCCGCCGAGGTCGGGCAGTCGATCTTTTTCGCAGCGGCCATCATCATCGCGGGCTTCGTGCCGCTCTTTACTCTGTCGGGCATCGAGGGGCATATTTTTGGTCCGATGGCGAAGACCTACGCCTATGCCATCGCGGGCGGCTTGATCGCAACGTTTACCATTGCGCCCGCCTTGAGTCTCATATTGCTGCCCGAGAAAGTGCGGGAGCAGGAAACTCTGGCCGTGCGTTGGCTGCGGCGACTCTACGAGCCGGCGCTCGAGTTCGTGCTGGCGAACCGCATCCTGACCTTCGCCGGCGTCGCATTGATCTTTCTGCTGGCGGTGGTCGCGGTGCGCAGCTTGGGGCTGGAGTTCCTGCCCAAATTGGAAGAGGGAAATCTGTGGATTCGCGCCACCTTCCCACAGTCAGTGTCTCTGCAGGACAGCAATTCGTACGTGAACCGGATGCGCGCCGTCATGCGCAAATATCCCGAGGTAGAGACGGTGGTTTCACAGCACGGCAGGCCCGATGACGGTACGGATGCGACGGGATTCTTCAATGCCGAATTCTTCGTGCCGCTGAAGCCGTTCGACAAATGGCCGGCGGGAGTCGACAAGGACAAGCTCACCCAGGAGATGACCAACGAGCTCGGGCAGCAATTTCCCGGAGTGGCGTTTAATTTCTCGCAGTACATCGAGGATAACGTCGAGGAGGCGGCATCCGGCGTCAAGGGCGAGAATTCCGTCAAGGTCTACGGCAACGATCTGGAGACTCTCGAGAAGACCGCCGACAGCATCGCCGCGGTGATGGCGAAGATCCCCGGCATCACCGATCTCGCCGTGCTGCGTTCGCTGGGACAGCCGACCATTCGCATCGATGTCGATCGCGTGCGCGCCGCGCGCTACGGTCTGGCGCCGGGCGACGTCAACGCGGTCGTACAGACGGCGATCGGCGGCCAAAGTGCCGGCGATCTGTACGAAGGCAGCAGCGATCGGCACTTCCCGATGATGGTGCGTCTTGCCGCGCCGTTTCGTCAAAGCCTCGACGCGATTCGGCGCATTCCGATTGCCGCGCCGGCGAGCGGCGGCAGCGGCGTCATTCAGGTACCCCTGGAGGATGTCGCCGACGTGCACCTGGTGTCCGGCGCCGCCTTCATTTACCGCGAGCAGCAACAGCGCTACGTGCCGATCAAATTCAGCGTGCGCGGCCGCGATCTAGGCAGCGCGGTGCTCGAGGCGCAACGCGCCGTCGATTCCCAAGTGCTTCTGCCCGGCGGCTATCGGCTGGAGTGGGTGGGCGAATTCGGCAATCTGCAGGACGCGATCGCCCGGTTGGGTGTCGCCGTGCCGCTGTCGATCGCGCTCATCGTCCTCTTGCTGTACTTAAATTTCGGCAGCCTGCGCGACGCGCTGCTGGCCGCGAGCGTGATTCCGATGGCGCTGCTCGGCGGCATTTTCGCGCTGTGGGTGACCGGCATGCCATTCAGCGTGTCGTCGGCCATCGGCTTCGTCGCCTTGTTCGGAATCGCTGCGATGGACGGCATTCTGGTCCTGTCCTACTACCACCTGAGCCTGGAGTCCGGGCTCGATCGCGCGGGCGCCATGCTGCAGACCTGCCGCACTCAATTACGTCCGGTGATCATGACTTGCATCGTGGCGTGCGTGGGCCTGCTGCCGGCGGCGTTTTCGACCGGCATCGGTTCGCAGGTGCAGCGGCCGCTGGCACTCGTCGTCGTGGGCGGAATGCTGCTCGCACCGGTGCTGATCCTGCTGGTGTTGCCGGTGCTGATTCTAAAATTCTCGCGGGCTCAAGAATTAGCGGCCGAGCCGCCGCGCCCTGGTGGCGCGTGAACAGCCGCGTGAACGGCCGCGTGGGGTGCCGCACGCTCGTGCCGCTGTGCGTTGCGGCCGCAGGGCTTTGCGCCTGTGTCGGACCGAATTTTCACCGCCCCGCCGCCCCGAGCGTGGATCGTTACACTGTAGAGGCGCTGCCGTCTCAGACCGCATCCGCGCCAGGGCCCGGCGGGGCCGCTCAGCAGTTTCTGACCGGACAAGAGGTGCCGCGAGACTGGTGGACGCGCTTCGGTTCGCCGCAACTCGATACGTTGGTCACCGAGGCGTTGCGTGCGAACCCGAACGTGCAGGCGGCGCAGGCGGCGCTGCGTCAGGCCATGGAGAACACGGCGGCGCAGCGCGGCTCGTATTTTCCGGCCGTTCAGGCCGGCTTCGACGCGAGCCGCGAGCTCAACGCCGTCGGTGTGCTGGCGCCGAATTTAGCGTCCGGGACAGCACTCTATAATCTATATACGCCGCAGGTCACGGTGACCTACGTCCCCGACATATTCGGTGCGAACCGGCGCGCCGTCGAATCCCTGGCGGCACAGGCCGAGGCCAGCCGCTTCCAACTTGACGCCACCTACCTGACGTTGACCGCCAATGTCGTCACCGCCGCCATCCAGGAAGCCGGACTGCGCGCGCAAATCGCCGCCACCATGCGCATGATCGCGCTGGAGCGCGAGGCGCTCGCGGTGCTGCGGCATGAGCTGGACTTGGGCGCCATCGCCGAAGGCGACGTGTTCGCCCAGGATGCGGCCCTCGCGCAATTGGAAGCGACGCTGCCGCCGTTGAATCGTCAGCTGCAGCAGACCCGCGATCTGCTCGCGGTGCTCACGGGGCATTTACCCGCCGATTTCAAGCCGGTGAGCTTTGACCTCGATCAACTGCAGCTTCCCACCGAACTCCCCCTGGGCGTGCCGTCGCAGCTCGTGGAGCGCCGGCCGGACGTGCGCGCCGCCGAGGCGCAGTTGCACGCGGCGACTGCCCAAGTCGGTGTGGCCATCGCAAATCTTCTGCCGCAGCTGACGCTCACCGGCGATATCGGCAGCTCAGCCACCGCGATGAACGATCTTTTCAAGGCCGGCACGGGATTCTGGTTCGTGGGCGCGAGCTTGAGCCAGACCCTGTTCGAGGGCGGTACTCTGCTTCATCGCAAGCGCGCCGCCGACGCCGCGCTCGATCAGGCCGGCGCGCTGTATCGCTCGGCCGTGCTGACGGCGTTTCAGAATGTGGCCGACGCTTTGCATGCGCTCAACACCGACGCCGACGCGCTGAACGCCGCGGGCCGCGCCGAAGCCGCGGCGCAGAAGAGTCTCGAGGTGGCGCGCCGCCAGCTAGAGCTCGGCTCTGTGAGCTATCTGGCTCTCGTTAGCGCCGAGCAAACCTATCAGCAGGCGGTGATATCCCTGACCCAAGCCCGCGCCAACCGCTTTGCCGATACCGCCGCGCTGTTCCAAGCGCTCGGCGGATCCGTGGCTCCTGCCGCGGCGAGTAGGTGAGGGCCGTGGTATTACTTGCCAGTTCGGCGCAGGGGGTTCGGCCGCAGCCTTTCGCGGCTTCTCTCGATCGCTTCGTCCGGGTCGGTCGGATCATCGGGATCGTTTTGAAAGCCGCCCGGCTTTGAGACAGTTTCGCTATTCCGTTCGCGGGCGGCCTTCGGATCGGGTCCTGGTAGCTTGGCGCTGCCCTTGCGCAGCGGGAGATTAGGCGATGTGGATTTTGGCATGTGTGCTCCCGGACAATGAACGGGACCACGATAATGGCCTGGTGGGATTATTGCTATCGGCGGAGACCTCAATCCGCGGTCAGTGTGCGCTCACACTGACTAATGTGACGCAGGATTCATCCGACAACAACCCGAAGCGGGAACCTGCATTTGATAAGGGCCTGCTCTGACCACGCCGCGGCCGCTCACGCGATACCCTTGCGTGCACGTTTCGCAAGGAGCGTGGGTAGACGTATCAAGAACCTCAAGTGCCGAAGGGGTAATACATGGCGCGAAAGTACAGCGAAGCCGCTTCTCAAATGGTCGAGCGTGCGATGCATGAAAGAAAGAAAGGTACGTTAAAGAGCGGCGGCTCAGGAAGGACGGTCAAAAGCCGCAAACAGGCCATCGCCATCGGCTTATCAGAGGCGCGCCGCGAGGGAAAAAAGGTGCCCAAGCGAAAATAATAACCCTCATCAACGGCCCTCGCTCAATCAACCAAAGGGGGGCACTGGCAGGCGCTGCGCACAGCCGCAACTCCATTCGTTAGCCCGCCCATTTTCGCCGCCGGCGCGACCAGCATCGCCTTTGCGTACATTGCGTGGGCTCGCCCGATGATTCGGGCCAGATGCATGAGCAAGGTGAGTAGGAGTACGCCGGCCGCGCCGAAGCCGCCGCGCAGAAAAGTCTCGAGGTGGCGCGCCGCCAGCTAGAGCTCGGTTCCGTGAGTTATCTGGCTCTCGTTAGCGCCGAGCAAACCTATCAACAGGCGGTGATATCCCTGACCCAAGCCCGCGCCAACCGCGTTGCCGATACCGCCGCGCTGTTCCAAGCGCTCGGCGGATCCGTGGCTCCTGCCGCGACGAGTAAGTGACTCGACTAGGCAACAGCCGGGGCCGGGGATAAGCTAAGTGTAATTGTCGAGCACACGGATCTTGAACCCGCCAAACGGAGTTCGGCTGAGGTGATGGGCAACCGCAAAAGCATGGAACTTGTCGCATGGCGCGATCCGAAGGTTCCGATTGCTTCAAAAAGACGCGCGCGCCGGCATTTCCGGTCGCCGGCTGCTATCGGCATCATCGGCACTCTGCTTTTGCATACTCTCGCCCTGCAGTCAGTGCTGTTGGGGTCTCGAGCGCATAAGACGCGCCCACCAGCGGTCCAAGGCGCTGGAGCGACGCTCGTCAAGTCCGAAGTCGAACCCGCGGAGACCTTGGTACTTATCGAGTTACCGACGATCGCAAAACTTCGCGAGCAATTTCTCGAAGATCTTGCCTCGGCCGGTACCCCACGGCAAGAGACACTCATCAAGATGATCAGTCCTGATCCGCTGCCTCATCTCGATATGAGCAAAGTGGAGAATGACGAACAAGATGCGAAGGCTGCGGCACCCGACAGCGGCGACGGCGCTGAACGTGCACGATTGTTTGGGATCTATTCAGGGCAAATTCAGGCGCGCATCGAGCGCATCTGGCGGCGGCCGCGAACACCGGTAACTGAATCAAGCGATCCATCGCAAGCTCGACAAGGCAACGGCACATTCTCCTGCCAAGTCCGAATCATCCAGGACGCGAGAGGCAACGTGCAGGAAGTCCTGTTACCTCAGTGCAATGGAACGAGCGCCTGGCAGCACTCGCTCGTATTGGCTATCAATCAGTCCTCGCCGTTGCCCGCGCCCCCCAGTCCCACGGTGTTCAGCAATGCGATGGCGCTCACCTTTACCGGTTACGATTATGGTGCGGGTCGATCGGATGGTGAGTATGAAATCGAGCGACCTAAGACAGCGCAGGCAGCGTTACCCAGTCAAGCTCCCGGGCGGATCATGTCTGACCCGCCATCGTCGGCGCCACTTCTTCAAACGACAATTCTTAGAGACGGTCCCGACGCAACGCGGGCGCCGTGAAATCACCGATACTTCGATGTGGAAAAGGGCGGGGGAGTCGCGAAACGCTTGCGCGATTAATCATGCGATATTGCGGTCAACAGCAAAGAGAGAACGCTTGAAAGTTAATTGACAGTCGCATCTATTCGTCGTAGTTTTTCTTCAAAGGGATGATTCGATTGGCGCTCATCGATTGATCGGCTGTCGCGGCTGATCTTGATAGGGAGACCAGTCATTATAAAGATAAGAAAACGATCAGCGAGGGATTGGCGCCAACGGCCGCTGTTCCCGGCGGCACTGCAAAATTCCCCAACAACCAGATTCGCCTTCATTCGTTGCGAGAACCGCGGTCGCCGTTTGCCGGCGCCCCGCAATCTTCAAGTCCTTTAAGTCATACCACGCATTTATGCAATCGATGTCTCTCAAATAGAATAAAACAGGGAGCTCATCATTTATGAGAATTAGGCTGTCGATCGCGCTTGCCGCTCTCACGGCATCCGCCTTCACTCTGAATGCGTTCGCTAGCGAATTTGGCCGCATCAAAGGCCAATTCGCGGTGTCACCGACCGGGGCCGCGACCTATCAGATTCCGATCTGGGTGCCGCCGGGTCCCCGCGGCATTCAACCGAATCTCAGTCTGGTGTACAACAGCCAATCGGGCGATGGAATCTTAGGTCCCGGTTGGCAGATCGCTGAACTCTCATCGATTACCCGCTGCAATTTGACAGTCGCGCAGGATGCGGCGCCCGCGCCGATCACACTGACCTACAGCGATCGGTTCTGCTTGGATGGTCAAAGGCTGCGACTGACCAGCAGTGAGACTTTGAGCACTTATGGCGAGGCGGGGACCACGTACCAGACGGAAGTGGCGAACTTCTCGAACGTCACCGCGACCGGTGCGACCGGGAATGGTCCGTCCTACTTTACCGTGCAGGCGAAGAATGGTCTGACCTATGAATACGGGAACGTGAATACCGTGGGCGCGCCCAGCAACGGCTCCCAAGTACTCTTAGGGAGCACCGTCTCGCAATGGCTGCTGGACAAAGTCTCCGACCGCAACGGCAACAACTACGTCATCACCTACACGGCACCGAACGGCGCGACCGGCGTCGGGCTGCCCACCACGCTCTCCTACACCCCGCAGAGCTCGGGGTCTACAACCTATAACTACACCGTGACGTTTAGTTACGAAAAACGCACCACCCAAAACTCGGGAACCAACGATCCAGCCATCTCGGGCTATATCGGGGCGGAGAATGTTCTGAATCCCAATTTGCTGACGGGAATCACGGTCAAGTCTACCGGCACGACCGTGCGGCAGTACTCCTTCGGCTACAGTGGATCCCCCACTACGACCCGAGCGTTGCTGACCAGCGTCACCGAGTGTGGCGGCAGCGCGGGCACCGATTGTCTATTGCCGACGAACATCACCTATCAGGCGGGAAGCGCCGGGGTTGCCACCGCGGCCACGACCGCGGTGAGCGGAGACCTGACGGTGATTGCTGCGCGCGATTTTAATGGCGATGGGCGGGACGACATTCTGTACTTGAACGGCACGACCCTGTATGTCGCTTTCGCCACCGCCACGGGATTCTCCACCCCGGTGGAAGTGGCGGCCTACAGTGGCAACACCGCCGAGATTTCCTTCGGTGATCTCTTGGGTAAGGGCCAAAGCGATATTCTGATCCCGGTCTCGAATATCTGGTGGCGCTACACCTATAACGGCAGCGCCTTTACCGGGGCATCCACCGGCATTGCGCTCGATGCCAATGTCAATTACGCGGTGCTCATTGATGTCAACGGCGACGGTCGCGCCGACCTGGTGACTGCCGTCCTGGAGGGGCAGATGCATATCTATGCCCGCCTCAATGCCAGCTCCGGCAGTACATTCGCCTTTGCCAGCACTGAAACCCTGACATTGGCTCCCACCTGCACTCCTCTGGGCCAAAACTACAGCTGTTTACAGACGATCGATGCGAATGGCGGGCTGCGCTCGAAGCTGCACGGGCTCGATTTCAATGGGGATGGAATGCAAGACCTGATGGTCCATCAGGCCAATTATTTCGATCATAACTATACCAGTACGACCAACTATTTGATGTTATCCAACGGCTCGACCTTCGCTGCGAATCTTTGGTTGGGTAGTGCCGCGCCGTTTGTCTTTCTCAATGCGAACAATGACCAGTGCACGGATATTGCGGCTGCGAGCGAGTTGGTCTTCTCCGACTGCAACGACACGAATTACCCTTCGGCGAGCTTGCCGGATGCTGCGGTCGGCGCCATGGATTGGGACGGTGATGGGCGCGATGATGTGATCGTCGCCAATGGCAGCACGGTCGGCATCCTCATATCGACGGGCGGTGGAGTCACCTCGCTCGTGAGCTCAAGTGTACCGTATTCGGCCAATTTCTTCGTCTTCGATCAAAACGCCGATGGTCTTGCGGATTTTGGTACCTCGAGCACCGCGGCGATCTCCTATCACCTGCACAACGGATTGGGTACGCCGCCCGATCTTCTGTCAAAGATCACGGATGGTTACGGAAACTCGGCGAGTCCTACCTACGTGTCCATCGCGCAGAGCAACTACGAACAGTACACCGACGCGACCTATCCTTACCGAAACTACATCGGGCCGTTATATGTGGTGAGCGAAGCGGTGTTCAGCGATCCGAGCAATATGCCGAGCGGTACTTACAATCAACAGTTTTACTATTACGGCGCCTGGACGAACTTACAGGGACGGGGATTTCAAAGCTTTAATGCAAGGCGCTGGCTGGATAGTCGCAAGGGGCTCTACTATTACCAATACTACGAGCGCTCATTCCCATATACCGGGATGAAATTCGAAGACATCGTAGACAACGTCAGCTTTTTGCCGAGCGAATCCATTGGGACAACGGCGCTTACAACGTTGGACAACACCGCCAACAATGAACGCTTTTTTCCGTATTTCAGTAACGTCACCAATACACAACGTGAAGTGGGAGGGTCGGAGAACGGCGACCTCATTACCACATCGTCAACGAATTACACTTTCGACAACTACGGTAACGCGACGACTGTTGCGACAACGGTGACGGACAACGATCCGGGATCGCCTTATTTAAATGACACGTGGACCTCGACGACGGTCAACACCATCGCGCCTGATACCAGCACCTGGTGTCTAAATTTGCCGACGCAAACGCAGGTCACGAATTCCAGCACCGCCCCGAGCGGGACTGCCATCACCCGCACGGTAACCTACACGCCTGACTATACAAATTGCCGAGAGACGCAGAAAGTTACCGCGCCGAGCACGGCGTACCAGGTTACAGAGGCGTATGGCTTCGATAGCTTTGGGAATATTAACAACGATGTGGTAACCGGTACCGGTATGGCTGCGCGCACCACCAGCGCTGTCTGGAGCACGACGGGGCAGTTTCCGGGCACTATTACTAATCCGCTGTCGCAAGTCATTACGCTGGTCTTCGATCCAAAGTCTGGGAAGATGCTGAGCGGAACTGACCCCAATTCAACGACCGCCAATCCGATCGTGACCTCGTGGACCTACGATGACTTTGCCCGGAAGATTACCGAGTCGCGTCCGGACGGTACATCGACTACTTGGGCCTACAACAGTTGCGGCACCAGTTGCGTCAACACCAATAATCTAATGACGGTAACGAAAACCATCGTCAATGTCGGCGGCACGACCCAGTCAGTAACCAACATGTACCTGGATTCGGTCGACCGAACCCTCGTGACCAGCAGCACAATGTTAAGCGGTGCTTACGATCGCAACGAGGTGCAGTACGATAACTTGGGCCGAGTGCATCAACAGGGCGCTCCTTGCACGTTTGTTTCATGCACCAACTACTGGACCACCAGCACCTATGATGTGCTGAATCGCTTGACGCAATCGCAGCGGCCGATTAGCGCCACCAACGGCACCCTGCAGACGACAACGGTCGCCTATGCGGGGCGCACCACGACCGTGACCGATGCGCTGAATAACGTCACCACCAAAATCAACTTGGTCACCGGCGCTCCGGCCCGCTCAAAGGATGCCAAGGGCTACTATCAGAATTTCACCTACGACGCATTTGGTGCGCTCTTGGCGGTTACCGACAGCGCGAGCCCTGCCAACACGCTTCATTCGGCGACCTACCAATACGGACTAAGCGCATTTCAGACGGCTTCCAGCGATATGGACATGGGTGCCTGGAGCTACACCGTCGATGCCCTGGGCGAGGTCACCGCTTACTCCGATGCCAAGAGCCAACCCTTCTCGGTTATTTATGATGCGCTGTCTCGCCCCACCACTCGTACCGAACCGGATCTGACGACGACCTGGACGTGGGGCAACACCGCAGCGAGCTACAACATCGGCAAGCTGCAGTCGGTCAGCGCCGCCGGATCCTTGGGTACCTATGTGGAGTCCTACACCTACGACAGTAAAACCCGACCATCGACGCAAGTCATCACGATCCCCGGGGACACGACCTATACCTATACCAAGACCTACAATGCGACCACCGGGCTACTGAACACGCTCACGTATCCAACGAGCACCTCGTCATACGCCCTAGAGCTGGAATACGCTTATGCCTACGGCATTTTAGCCTCAGTCACGAGCGCAAACTCGGGCACCGTCTATTGGGCCGCCAATACCACCAATCCGCGCGGTCAGGTCACTCAGGAAACTCTGGGCAATGGAGTCGTGACCAATCGCGCCTTTGATGCGGACACGGGGTGGGTCAGTACTATTGAAGCCGGTGTGAGCGATGGGGCTGCGCTGCAAAACAATGCCTTCTTGTACGACGAAATGGGAGATGTCACGCAGCGGCAGGACAATAATCAAGGGCTCACCGAGAATTTCTACTACGACACTGATTATCGGCTGGATCACGCGACGCTGAATAGCACGCTCAATCTGCAGATGGCCTACGACACCACCGGCATGGGTAACATCGCCTCAAGGAGTGATGTGGCGGGTGGGTCCGCATGGACCTACGATCCTGTCAGAAAGCACGCGGTCACTCAGGCGGGCAGCAGCGGCTACACGTTCACCTACGATGCGAATGGCAACGCGATCACGCGTAACGGCTATGCCGTGACCTGGACAAGCTACAACTACTTGAGCGGCATTAGCTCGTCCGGAGAATCCGCGACGTTTCAATACGGACCGAACCGCCAGCGTTGGAAGACCATTTACACCGGGAGCATCGGCACCGAAACGACATATCACGTGGGAAAGCTGCTCGAGAAAGTGATCAATGGAGGGGTCACGGATTACCGGCATTACATCTACGCAGGGAACGAACCTGTGGCGATTTATAGTCGCCAATCCTCGGGCACCAATACGCTGCGATATACGCTGGAGGATCATCAAGGCAGCGTTGCCAGCATCGTCACGGATTCATCTCCGGGCCCCGTGGCTGATTATGTCAGTGAAAGCTTTACTGCGTACGGCAATCGGCGCAGTGGCGAGACCTGGTCTGGCGCGCCGACCGGTGGTGATGAAACATTGATCAACGGCGTATCGCGTGAGGGATACACGGGCCAGACAGCCCTTGGCGTTTCCATGGGCCTTAATCATATGAACGGTCGCGTGCAGGATGCGATCACCGGGCGGTTTCTATCGCCCGACCCGAACATTCCCGATCCCGGCAATACGCAAAGCTGGAACCGGTACAGCTACGTCAACAATAATCCTCTGACCTATACCGATCCGAGCGGGTTTGTCTGGGATGATCCACAACCTCCCGGTGCCAGTCCGACCGGCACCCTTATCCCGGGCGGGGACCCGGGGAACTTGACGACGTATTGCTTCACACCCGAGTGCGCTGCCGGCTACACGAATAGCTTCCCTAATTACGGCCCGAATCACAGCCCGACTAACGACCCGTATGCCAGCCCGAATTACGGCTCACCAGGCGCCCAAAGCACTCAACCCGCCATTGCCGGAAGCGATGGCACGGCGACATCCTCAGCACCGACGGCGGCTGCGCCGACAAGTGACACGAATGCTCCGGCGACAGGCAACGGGGCGCAAAGTCAGAGCTCACCAGGTACGCCAAGTGGAACGCCGATCGACATGTCACCGTCAGCGGACGGGATCCCGGCAATTTGTGTGGGTCCGGGATGTGGTCCGCAGGCGTTTCAGGACCCAACATCAGGGAATACGTTCTATGCGCCTAATGGCACAGATTTCCAAAGTATTTGGCAAGCAGGACAAAATTTCAGAAATAGTGGTGCCTCCCCGCTAAGTCTCGGCCAATACCTGGGGCACAACGGACAATATAATTTCCAGAATCAATCTTTGAGCGCGGGTCTCGGATACGACTATTATCAAGTAGCTAGCAATTTAGCCGTTGGCATATTCATGAACGGCGCCGGCTACTCATTGCCTCAAACACTCACGATTGGAAACTTGTACGGGTTCGCCACCTCTAGCAATTTTCCTTCGGCGACTACTAATTGGAACATCTGGTGGTCCACCGGCTGGATCGACGGGAACAACCAAACTTTCCCGATGCCGGTCCCGAGTCAATAGCCGGAACCGGGAACCATCATGCCAATCAGGAAGAGCTTTTTCGGGGTGAGATCATGTGCCGTGGTGTTCGCGTCAATTTACTTAATTGCCGGATCGAGAACGGCAAGGGGGGACGAAGCTGTTCTTGGGGCAATGAAGGCGTTTCGGGAATTATGTATGGGTTCTAATCCGTCGATCGACTCAGTCAGTGAGGCAGTAAAACAGCGAAATTATAAGCTAGTACTTGACCGCACGATCTCGGGAAGTGTGCGGCAGAAAACTTGGTCGGTGGAGGATCGCACTGGTGCATTTTCTTTGATTCTTACTCAAAACGATGACGCCAACTCCAGGCGTGTAATGTGTGGAGTAACTTTACCGAAAGAAACAGAATTGGGAGTGGAGCGAGCTCTGACAGAACCATCTCAATTTGGGCCGCCTGACTCACGGCATCGCGGTGAGGATGGAAGTAATTTGGTGCGCTGGATTAGAAATTTTGAATGGGGAACCGCTGAAGTGAATTTGATAACCCAATTACCATCGTTAAGCAACGGGGGCATGCTTAGCGTTGTCTATCAATTGAAACAATAAATGCTTACGCGCTATCGAAAGTCTTCGGAGGCTAAATACCAGTTGCCCTCGATGTGATGTGCTTGAGCAGGAGGCTTGTCGAGTGGGAGGCCACTCTTTTTTGCTATCGCCGCGGACTGTATTGGAAAATAAAGGATGTCTGCCGCACCCGGCGTAGCAGAATTGAATACTGCTGAGCCAATCCCAGGCGTATAGCTAATCGATCCACAGCCAATTTTGGACATATACCGTCTGTACTCTGTGATTCGCTGCGGCGATATTCCTTTAGTGGTGGGATCTTGGGGAACCGTAAGACCACTGTTAATGAACGTAAGACTTTCGTCGTGCTGAAGCATACTCAACAGAGTCTCGTAGTCCGCCTTATGAGCGCGAAATAACGATAGTCGATGGGCATCGCTTCTCCAGTAGAAGCACGAAGCCAGAACCAGCGCCGCAGCGGCAAAAAATATCAATCGCGTTTTATTTGTAGCGGTTTGCATGGTTGAGTAATCGCCTGCGCAAGCGACAGGACCAGGACGTGAGTCTAACCAGAAGAGCGTCATTCATAGGAAGTACCCGGGTACTATTTTGCCAGTATTGCAGCGGAAGCGGTTGCTGTTCGAGCCAAAAGTTAAAAAGTGACGACGCGGCCGGCGGGGGGTGGGCGTCGGAAGGGCGTGGCCGCCGGCAGCGCAGCTCCCCTTTTAGCAGCTCTCTCGGTTTTAGGGCGGCGTGGGCACACCCGACGCATCCATCAACGGCGATGAATCGACGACGAGAAGTTCGGCTGCCGAACTTTGGGCCAAATCCCATCTGCGTGCATCAGGCTGCTGGCATTTGTGGGTCTAGGTTTTGTGAGGGCAGGATAGGCTAGCGCCAGCAAAATGATGCAAGTTGATACAAGTAGCCCCCGAGCTGGGGCTTCTGACCTCAGCAGTGAGTAACGACGTGCGTGGTCCGAAAGTGGGGGCCGATGAGTTGAGTGCAGGATAGACGGCCGGCTGCTCTTTGGACCAAACCGCGGGTCTGTTGCCGGTCCGGCCGGTGCAGCGGGGTCTGCCTCTACGGCTTCTCGTCGAAGGTGGCGGTGAAGCCGATGGGCCGGCGCTTGGGCGGCGGCGG
>PKXS01000099.1:0-316 GCA_003132425.1 Gammaproteobacteria bacterium
GGCCTTGTGTTCTGCCGGCGCGCCCTTGTGTTCTGCCGGCGCGCTCACCTTACCACCGCCTTTCGCCGCGACGACCCCCGCGCCGGAGAACACGCCCGCTTTCGCCGTCGCAGCGATCGGCGGATTGCCGTGGTTCGCGGTGGCGCGTAAGGCGGGATTGCTGCGGGCGACTTGTACTTGCTGCTGCTGGGCCGCTGTGGGGGGTAGGTGCTGCGCGTGCGCGGCGGCCAACTCGCCTGCAGTCGGTCGAGCTTGAACGCCGCCACTGCCGCCGTTGTAGCTCACTCGAGTGACGGTGATGTTGTTGACGACCGTT
>PKXS01000099.1:369-506 GCA_003132425.1 Gammaproteobacteria bacterium
TCACGCCGCCATAGAAGCCGATCTGCGTACCCCAGTAGCCCTCATTCCATACAAAGGCGCCGCCATTGCTGCCCCAATACCCGGGAGTCCAAAGGAATCCCGGCTGCGGCGCGGGAACCCACGTGCCCGGCACCCAG
>PKXS01000099.1:511-4811 GCA_003132425.1 Gammaproteobacteria bacterium
GCCAACTTGACTGAAATATTGATTCCCACTTGCGCCATGCTCATGACCGGTAGAACCAATAACAGCAACGCCGGTAGTACCGAGAGCCGCCAGTTCTTTAACATGGTTTTTCTACTCCGAGGACTGCAGTAAGGAAAATTGAGAGTTACTTATAAGTGTAATTTAGTTTACAGAATTTGGTTACAACGCACTGAACGCGCAAAATCTAGACGGCTTTGTTCGTGCTACTTATAGCAATGTCAGATAAGGGTCGTCTGTACGCGAACGTACAGTGGCATGCCAAGATCCATTGATTTTATAGGCGTGCGACAGATTGCGACCAGCAAGCGAATTTCATCTTAGTGATGACACAATGCTGAGAGGTTCGACAAAGCTAACTCCCGAATCAAAGTGATCCCGAGCTAAAGTGCGACATACGGGAACGAATTACAGGAGTAACAGGCGGCATTACGTACCGGAGGACGGCAACCGCAAGGTTATTTTCATATTCGAGTCGCCTGTGGTCCGCATTTATTCGANNGCAAAGCCAATGTGGCATCATCGATCCGTGATGGCGCTATTCCAAATCGTTCTGCAGCTGTTGACCGATCTGATCGCGCTGACCGCTCTCGCCTTCCGACAGCGGCGGGCTACGGCCGCCGAGATCTTGGTTCTGCGGCGTCAAATTGCTCTCTACAAAGAACGCGGAGTCAAGCCGCGGCGAATTGACCCGGTTACACGAACCTCTCTGGCGCTACTTTCACGATTCTTCAACTGGCGGGACGCTCTGGTCGTAGTGCGCCCCGAGACAATGATGCGCTGGCACCGAGCGGGATGGAAATTATTCTGGCGGCTAAAATCCCGCCCCGGCCGACCGCCGATTCCGCTTGAGATTCAGGCCCTGATCCGCCGGATGGCGCACGAGAATCCGGCGCGGGGGCGAGGAACGCATTGCCAATGAGTTCCTCGTGAAGCTGGGAATTCGGCTGTCTCCGCGGACGGTGAGCAAGTACCTATCGCGACGTCCGCCTGCCCGACCGAGAGGCGACTTGCGCTGGTCGACGTTCCTGCGCCTTCACGCCCAGGGAATTATTGCCTGCGACTTCCTTGTTGTCGTCACCGCCACGTTCCGGTTGTTGTACGTGTTCGTGGTGATTGAGCACCGCAGCCGGCGCCTGATCCATTGCAACGTCACCGCCCATCCGAGCGCTGCTTGGACGCTGCAACAACTGCGCGAGGCAGTCGAGTTCGAAGAGCGCTACGAATACCTGCTTCACGATCGCGATAGTATTTTTGCCAAACACCTCGACGAGTCGATTGGAAGGCTCGGCGTCAAGGTGTTGAAATCACCGCCCCGCAGCCCGATGGCGAATGCGATCCGCGAACGAGTCATCGGCACCATTCGTCGCGAGTGCCTAGATTGGCTGATTCCCCTGTCTGCATCGCATCTACGGTCCATATTGAAATCGTGGATTCCTCATTACAATACCGGGCGCCCGCACATGGCGCTGGGTGCCGGAGTTCCCGACCCGCCGCTCACCAATCTCTACCCCACAAATCCAAATTCAGGCCATCGCCGCGGAGAATCAAATGCCGTCCGTGCCAATCCGATCCTGGGCGGGCTGCATCACGAATACTTCCTCGCGCCCGCCTGTGCGTGAGTTTTTGCGGACCACAGCGGCCGTCGAGGCCGTGATCGGTCGAGGAAGGCCGAATGGGCGATGGCGCTCGCATAGGGGGGGCAACGAAACGACCTCGTCGCGATCGAAATATCCCGTGTTGCACCAGAACCAGTCTCAGGCTCGTCCACATCGATGAGTTTGTCGCACTTGCGAGTCGGCTTCGCCCTGACATTGCGATGCTAGCGGTAATGGAGCGGGGCCTCGGACGGCGGATCACTCGCGGTCACGAGGCGCGTCGGCGACAACTGCGACGCATCGAGGCCGAGCTCAAGTGCGCGCGCCGGCCAGGGAGCGCCGCGAACCAACGTTGCAGTGAATTCACCGAGGCCCGGAGAAGACATGATGCCACCACCACCCTGTCCGACGAGCCAGAAGAACCCGGAAACGTCGGCGGCAAAACCAGCTATAGGGTACTCATCAGTCGTGAACGTTCGAAGCCCCGCCCAGCGGCTCGAGAGTTTGCGGATTTCGAGTGTAGTGGCACGTTCGAACATGTCTACGGCGGTCGCGACGTCAAATTCGTCCGGTTGCGCATCACACGGCGCGCTCGGGGTAACGTCACCGGGGGATACCATCAGAGTCGCACCACTTGGCTTGAAGTAAAAGCCTGTCGAGAGATCGTCTACGGGCGGGAGCTCCTTCACATCGAAACCCGGATCGAAGGTAAGGGCAGTCCGCCGACGCGGATCAAGGCCGAGCGGACGAACACCTGCGCGCTCTGCGATGACGTCGCCCCATGCTCCGGCTGCATTAATGATGATGCTCACGTCAAGCGTGTCGCCACCGATTCGCGTGTGCCAGCGCTCCCCGCGCCGGTCGGCCCCCAGAAACTCGACGCCGCTGCGGGTTACGCCCCCGGCCGAGCGGATGCCGCGAAGGAAGCCCTGGTATAGCGCGTCAACGTCGATCTCGCCGTTGTCCGGGTCGTAAAAGGCGCGCCCGATCACGTCGGGCCGTAGGAACGGGACAATCTCTAACGCGCGATCGACGGTGATCTCGCAGAGCGTTGGGTTGAGTGGCCCAGCGTCGCGAATGAAATCCTCGGCGACGGCCTCGGATCCGGGCGGGGCGAACAGGATATTGCCCCGCGGACGACAGAGCGGCATCGACGCGAAGCCCCGCGGCGGAGCGTCGAAGAACGGCTTTCCGAATAATACGATGGGGCGCTTGAGTCCGAGGGAGCGAACCACTGTCCACTCTGCGGCCGAGCGACCCGTGCTGTGATAGCCGAAGTCGGTCTCACGCTCGACGAGCACGACCGACAGGTGCGGTGCGAGAAAGTATGCTGCCGAGGCTCCCGCGATGCCTCCGCCGACGATCAGCACGTCCGCTCTCATGATCTCTTCTCCCTACGCGATATCTACCAGCAGTTACCATGGGGCCGCAAGCGCGACTTAAATTCCGCGAATCGCCGAAGCCCGACGCTGCCCGGCACATGCGAGCCTATTTCGTCGCGCCGCACCGGGAACGCCGCGCGGTGTAATGCGCAACGTGGTCTCTGGAAAAACGACCTTGCCGCCGGCGCAGCGGTACCCAATATGAAGCAGCGCGATCCGAAAGTACTGCCGGCAGTTGTACAGCAACCGACGCCGTTCACGCACGCCGACGTCAGGGTTGCGACCGCTGAGTCGTGCTGCATATTTTTGAACCTGCCACGCAAACACCCCGCTCGCGGCGAACCACACAAGACCGTCTTCGTCCCGATCGCCATCGCATCCAAAGCCAATCCAACCAATGCCGCCCGGCATGCGAAAGCCGAGCCTGGAGTGGTCGCTTTCGCAGATTCGTTTCGTTGTCGTCCCGCTCCGGGCGTGGCCCCCACATACCACGGCGCCGCCGTGACCCACCGGACTTCGATCGGCTCCTGCATCACGCGCACCGGTCACCATCACGGGAATACGCATTATCGAGTAACGACAGTGACCAATGCGCGCTGGGCGAGCCACACGCGGCGGGCCAAGGCACTTGCTCGGAGACCTAATGGTGACCCGGAGTTTTGACCTGAACCGCGACGCTGTCACAATCGGAGAAAGTTTTGTCACCATCTAAGACTTAGTCACGACAACTTCACGGCGGCAACCGAGAACGGCACGTGATTGCTGAATCGGCACCTCTGTCACCCCACGGGAGCGAGTGAACGGGGAGCGGCTTTTCGGTTACCATTATTGCTCGCCGAGCGGACCAAGGGCCGCCCTGAGCGGCCCCAGGAAGGCCTCAAAGTGCCGCCACTGGTCGAGTCCCTCGCGGAAAATGGGTTGGCGGACCTGTTCCGAACTTGCCGTTCGGACGCTTCGTTCCGTCTTGTAAAACTCGATGCAGGCGGGCTCAAATTCGAGCTCGCACAGATCGAGAATCCGCCGCACAGTGCTCTCGAGATCGTCGATCATGTCTTCATACTGTACCCGCAACACTCGGCCGGGCAGCACCGCGTCCCAATGGGTCATCAGCTTGACGTAGGCGCGGTAGTAGCGCCCGATCTCCTCGAGCCCGTAGCTGAAGTCCTGTCCCATCGCCCAGAGTTGCTTGAAATTGCTGAAACAGCAGGCCATTGCGTCACGTCGCGCGTCAATAATCTTGGCGTTCGGCAGGATGAGGTGGATGAGGCCGATATGCCGGAAATTGTTCGGCATCTTGTCGAT
>PKXS01000141.1 GCA_003132425.1 Gammaproteobacteria bacterium
CAGGCGACGCCGATAGCGCCTGCGAAGGCAGCCGCGCCGAGCGCCGCCACTCCGAGTGCCGCGCCGGCGACTGCCAATGCGGCCGCGGCGGCCGCCGCGGCAACCGCACCGGTACCGGATCGTGCGGCACAGCAGTACGCCCAAGCGCTGCAGTTCATGAAAGCAGGACGCGCGACCGATGCGGAGCTGGAGTTTAAACAACTGAGCCTGGCCTACCCCGAATACGCGGGCCCGCAGCTGAACTTAGGACTGCTGTACCTGCACGACTCGCGCTTGCCGGAGGCCGAGGCTGCTTTCAAGGCGGCGCTCGAGCGTAGTCCTGCCAATCCGATCGCCGGCAATGAGCTCGGCATCGTGGAGCGCAAGCTCGGTAAATTTGTGGAGGCGGAGGCGGCGTATCAGCGTACGATAACGGCGGAACCTAACTACGCGCCTGCGCATCTGAATTTGGGCGTGCTCTACGATTTGTATCTCGCCGAGCCGCAAAAGGCGCTCGAACAGTTCGAGAGCTACATTTCCATTGCCGGCGAGAACAAGCAAGTAGCAGGCTGGGTCGTGGAACTGCGCAAGCGCGTCGGTGCCCCGCCCCCGCCGCCGGCCGCGAAGAAGGAGCCCGCATGAGACTCGCGTTCAAGATCCTCGGATTAGGCGTGCTGTGGTCGGCCGCGGTGGGGAGTGCGGCCGCGCAGGAGCCGCCGGCGGCCCCGACACCGGCCGCCTCGGCGCCTGCGACAACTGTCACAAAGCCGGCAAAGACTACCGCGCAGGCGGAGGCGGGCGAGCCGCGGGCGAACACCACTCAGGCGTCGCCGGAGAGGCCGCCGCCTCGGGCGGCGCAAAAGGCGCAGAACGCGGTTGATCGGCTCGATTTGAGCACGGCGACTGTGACGGGCGACCACGAGCAGCCAAAGGTCATGTATATCGTGCCGTGGAAGAAACCGGATATGGGGGACGTGGGGGGCAAGCCCATGAATACCCTCCTGGACGAGGTTCTGGCCCCGGTGGACCGCGACGTGTTCAAGCGCCAGGTCAACTATTACGGGGCCGTAAAAGCGGATGCGTCCCAAAATGGTGCGCCGGGCGTCAAGCCGGCGACCCAGGGTGAGAAGTAAGTCATAGCCGATTTTACGGAATCTGGTTGAATCTTAAGGTTCGGAGCGGATGGGCATTATTTAGGAGCGCGCAGATGAATTTCATGAATTCGGTCGTCAATTTCTTCAAGGACGGAGGGCTGTTCCTGTACCCGCTGGCGCTGATATTCGTCGTCGGCGTGTCGATCGCCATCGAGCGATACATCTATCTGACCCGGGAGACAATTCGCAATCGCAGCCTCTGGGATGCGCTGGTGCCCGCCTTGAGTGCCGGTAACTTCAAACAAGTGGTAGGACTCACCCAGAACTCCAAGGCGTCGATTGCGACGATACTGAACTACGGGGTGGCTCGGGTGGCCAGCGCGCGCCGCCGCGATGACATCGAAAAGGCCATGGACGAGAGCCTTCTCGAGGTGATACCGCGGATCGAGAAGCGCACGCACTATCTGTCCTCGTTGGCCAACGTCGGCCTGCTCATCGGTTTGCTCGGCACCATCACCGGCCTTATCGGTGCCTTCAGCGCCGTGGCGACCGCAAATCCGGCTGAGAAGGCCAGCTTGCTGGCGGCAGCCATTTCGGTTGCGATGAACAACACGGCCTCCGGCCTGTTCGTCGCCATAACGCTGCTGCTTTCGCACATGTTTCTCGAGTCCAAGACCACATCGCTGATCGACAGCTTGGAAATCGCGTCGGTGAAATTCTTGAATTCCATTACCGAGCGCCAGGCGCACGAGCCCGCGGCATCCCCCGCGGCTCCGGCGGCGCCGGTGCGGGCCACGGCCGCGGCGCGCGGCAGCATCTGACGGACTTAGGATCTCGCCAAACGGTGCTCCGCCCATGAAGTCAAAGTCCGCGCGCCTCGTCCGGCGAAATCACGCCCGTTATCACCAGGGGCGCGACGATTTGAATATCGTGCCGATGATCGACATGATGGTGATCTTGGTCTTTTTCTTGATCTTCACTGCCGTTTTTTCCAAGACGAATATACTGCAGCTGAATTTGCCGGCCAGCAGCGATGCCGCAGCGCTGAACCTGCCCAAGGGCTTGAAGCTCGAAGTCATCATTCGGCCGAACGATTTAGTCATCAACGATCGCAATTCGGGACCGCTCAAGGTCCTCGCCAATTCCGCGGCAGGCTACGACCTGGGTGGCTTGTCGGAATTCATGCGGCGAGTCAAATCGCAATTTCCGCAAATGACCGATGCCACGATTCTGCCCAGCCCGGCGACATCCTACGATACGCTGGTGCAGGTCATGGACGTGGTGCGCGTCTATGAGATTCCGGTGGCGCCGTTCTCCAAGGCGGAACTATTTCCGGACATCTCGATAGGGGACGCGCCGATATGACTCCGTATCGAATCAAGCGGCATCGAGAACGCCGGCACGGAGCGAATCATTTCGCGTTGATTCCGTTTATCGACATGATGACGATCCTGGTGGTGTTCTTGCTGGCGCATACGGCCGATGTCGACATTCTGCCGAACACCAAGAACATCGCCATTCCTCAGTCGATTTCCGATCGCAAACCGAGCGCTGCCGTCGTCGTGATGATCACCAAGGACTCCGTGCTCGTGGACGGAAATCTTGTCGGCTCGGTGGCCGCTGTCGCCGCAAATCCGGGACGGGATTTTGCGCCGCTGAAGGCCGCGCTGATGGCCCAAAACAACCTCATTCTGAATACCGCGCAGCAGCACGATATTTCCAAGCGCGAAGTCACGATCATGGGCGACAAGAGGATCCCATACAGCGTGCTTAAGACGATCCTGGTGACGTGTAGTCATGCGGACTACGGCAAGGTCGCGTTCGCGGTGGTCGAGCGCGAGCGGGCGCATACCTAAATGACAGCCGCAAATCCCGCTCAACGCAGCGTCGCGACCGGACTGGCGCCTTACTTCCGGCGCTACGAATTGCCATGGTCGCCGGCCGAGGAGATGGAACGGCGCTTTCGAGTCATCCTGCGCAATCTGGCGATTGTTTTTGCGATCTTTGCGATCCTCATGCCGTTTCTGCCCAGGCATGTGCAGGTCGTGAACACCGATTCCTTGCCGGAGCGCGTCGTGCAGCTGGTGATGGAACCGCCGCCGCCCCCACCGCCTCCGAAAATAGAAAAGCCGATCGAGAAGGCTGCCCCGAAGCCGGCGCCTCCGATGCCGAAGCCGGTCGATCCGCGCGTGAAGGCCTCGAAGAGCGGTCTATTGGCGAGCATGGATGATCTAGCGGCTCTGCGCGATCAGGTCGATCTCGACAAATTTGCAAAGAATCAGCCGAAGACCACCGACCCCGGCGACGTCAGCGTGGTCCAGCGCTCCCTCATCACGTCCAGGGCCGGCGGCACCAGCGGCGGCATCAGCGCTCCGGTGAGCAGCGGATTGGCGGCGGGCTCCGGGTCTTTGAACGGATACCGTGCAGGGCAGGTGAAAGATCCGCGGCTTGCCGGCGCCGGCCAGGGCGCGACTCGCGGCGGCGGCAGCGGCAAGGCTTCGCGCGGAAGCGAAGAAATTGCCCTGGTGTTCACCAAGAACAAAGGAGCCATCGACGCGATGTATGCGCGCGCGCTGCGCGATAGTCCGGCTTTGCAGGGCAAGGTAGTGCTCGAGATAACGATTGCCCCTTCCGGCGACATCAGTGCCGCGCGCATCATATCGTCCGATCTCAATGACCCCGAATTCGAAGCGAAGCTGTTGGCGCGCATTCGCCTGTTCAAATTCGAAGCGAAGGATGTTGCGACGCTGACAGCCACCAAGCCCATCGATTTCTTTCCCGCCGGATGAGCATTCAAGATGAATATCCAATCTGAAATCGAGTTCTTCAGCGACTTAGGATTGATCGACAAGGCGCGATTCGTCACGCGTTTGATCTTCGAGGTCTCGGAGGAGGCGAAGGTCGGCGCGGGCGACGGGAGCGACTCGAGCCGGTTTCGATTCGCCAACGAAATCAATCAGCGGCTGGCGCGATTCAGTTACCAACTGCTGAGCGAGGACGCAGCGCGTCCGCAGGACGACGTCGTCATTCGCATGCTGCTGGGCACGCGCGCGGATAAGGAAGCGGAGCGCATCATGCAAAACGCCTACCGCCGCGTGCTAACCGGCTTTGAAAGCTTCGATACCACCGTCTTGCTGAATTCTCGCTAAGCCCATCATCATTTCGCCGTCTCACCGGCCGGAGGCGGAGCGTTGGGGAGGGGGCTCCTCGACTTGGCCCGTATCCGCCTCGAACAGATGCAATAGCTGTGCGGCGGATTCGTGGGCGGTTTGGATGAGTTTCTTGTCGTCGTCTTTGACGGCGCGCTGCTTCGCAAACGTCTCCTGATCGTGGGTGCGGAATCGGCGGGCAGTATCGGCCGCGGCAGCCTTCGACAATCCCAGCGCCTCGAGCACCTGCACGGACATCTCCAAGCTCGACACCAAGGTCTCGCGGATGTGGTAGCGCACGCCTAAGTCCTCAAGCCGGAATGCGTGCTGGCGATCGCGCGCCCGCGCGAATATTTTCAGGTTCGGAAAGTGTTTTTTCACCATTTCCGCCGTCCGCATCGATGCCTCCACCTCGTCGATCGCCAGCACGAATACTTGGGCGTTGTCCGCGTGCGCGGCACGCAGCAGCTCCAGACGGGAAGCGTCGCCATAAAATACCTGGTTGCCGAAGCGCCGCAGAAAATCAACTTGAGTCTGATTGGCCTCGAGCGCCGTAAAGGCTATTTTTCTCGCCCGCAAGATGCGGCCGACAATCTGCCCGAAGCGGCCGAAGCCTGCGATAATGACTTTCGGGTAAAGTTCGACCGGCTTATCGTAGGGGCGGTTGTCGCCTTCCTTCGCCTTGAACAACGCGTCATGCAGCACCAACAGCACAGGGCTCAAAATCATCGAGGCGGTCACCACCAGAACCAGAAGTTGAGCAATTCCCGTATCCATGATGCCGAGAGCGGCCGCCAGCCCGAACAGCACGAACGCGAACTCCCCGCCCGACGGCAGACTGAACGCCAGTCCGTGACTCGCCACGGGAGAATGCCGCGACAGTCGCCCGATGCTCCACAGCACGCCGATCTTCAACAGCATGAATCCCACAGTTAGAGCCACGATCGTCAACGGCTCTTCGCGCACCAATTCTAAGTTCGCCGACATACCCACGGTGATAAAGAACAGGCCGAGCAATAACCCTTTGAATGGTTCGATGCTTGCCTCCAGCTCATGGCGGAATTCGCTGTCGGCGAGCAACACGCCTGCGAGAAAGGCGCCCAGGGACATCGATAGACCCACCTGGCTGACGAGCAGCGAAGTGCCGATCACCACCAGAAGGCCGGCGGCCGTAAAGGCTTCGGTGACGCGTGTACGGGCGACGATACGCAGCATCGGCCGCAGCACGTAGCGGCCGCCGAAGATCACCGTGGCCAGCACGGCGACGAGTTTGAGCACCAGAAAGAGGCGCGGAGGGGACGATGTTCTGGCGGCGGCCGCGCCCAATAGCGGCAGCAGCGCCAGCGCCGGCAAGACCGCAACGTCTTGAAACAGCAGGATACTGAAAGCCGAGCGGCCGAATTGGGAATTGAGCTGGCCGCGTTCGGCCAATAATTGAAGAGCAAGCGCGGTTGAGGACATCGATAGGCCGAAGCCGATAATGAGGGCAGATTGCCAGCTCTGGTCGAAGCCCAGAAATGCCGCCGTTCCGATGCCTGCGGTGGTCAGCGCGACCTGGGCCGACCCTAGACCGAAGATCGGCTTGCGCAACACCCATAGGCGTGATGGCTGCAATTCCAGGCCTATGACGAACATCAGGAGTACGATTCCGAATTCCGCAATATGCGCTGTGGCATCGATCTTGCTGATGAGGCCCAGGCAGCCCGGGCCTATGATGATCCCGGCGGCCAAATAGCCGAGCACCGACCCCAATTTGAAGCGCCGGAATATCGGTATCGCAATGACCGCGGCGGCGAGAAATATAGCGATCTGCCCCAACAAGCTCATACTATTTCTCCCTGGAACCTCAAGAGCCTAGCATTATGTATCGTCACGGCATTCAATTTCCGGTCAAAGACGCGGCGCTGCGCGAGGACGTGCACGCGCTCGGCGCCCTGATCGGCGAGACGCTGCGCGACCAGGGCGGAGAAGAGTTTTTTAAGCTCGTCGAGGGCGACCGGCTCGCCTCGATTACCCGGCGAGAGGCCGATGCCGCCGGCACCGATCAATTGCAGCTTCGCACGCAAGGTCGGTCGCCGTCGGCTGCCACCGATCTTACGCGTGCGTTTTCAACATGGTTCCAGGCGGTCAACACGGCCGAGAAGGTGCACAGGGTGCGCCGCCGCCGCGAGTATCTCAACGATTCGAGCACTTCCCAGCCCGGCGGAATCGCCGACTGCATCGCGCGCTTGCGGCGCGAAGGTGTGTCCTTGGATCAGACATTGGGGTTGATCGGGTCCATGAGCATCGAGCCCGTTTTCACGGCGCATCCGACGGAGTCGACCCGCCGCACGATATTGCGCAAGCAGCAACGAATCGCACAAGACTTGCTCGATCGGCTCAACCCGGCGCTAACGCCGGCGGAGCTGGATACTCTTTGGGCGCGGGTGCGCCTGGAGATCACCAGCATCTGGCAAACTGAAGAGCATCCGCGGGAAGGCTTGACGATTGCCGACGAGCGCGAACATGTGCTGTTTTATCTGATCGAGATCCTTTATCGGGTGGTGCCGTTTTTCTATGAGGAGGTAGAGGCGGCGCTGGCCCGAGCCTATGAGGTTCCGGTCGAATCCCTCGACGTGCCGAGCATACTTCGATTCGGCTCGTGGGTCGGCGGCGACATGGACGGCAATGCCGATGTGCACGGCAAGACCATTCGTGAGACCCTGCAGCGGCATCAGCAGCTCATTGTTTCGACGTACTTCAAGGAGTGCCGGCAGCTGGCCGAGACCTTGAGCCAAAGCGCGAGCCGCGTGGGCATCAGCGCGGCGCTTGCCAATCGCATCGAGACCTACGGCACTTTGCTGCCGGGGTCCTCCGCCCTGGCGCCGGCGCGCCATGACCGCATGCCGTACCGCATGTTCTTCGGCCAAATCGGCGCGCGCCTGCAGGCCACCTATGAGGGCCGGCCCAATGCCTATCAAAATCCGGAGGAACTGCTTGCCGACATCCAACTCGCCGCCGACAGTCTCACAGGCAATCGAGGGCGGCACGCGGGATACTTTCTCGTGCGCCGACTCATCCGGCGGGTACGCACCTTTGGATTTCATATCGCCACATTGGATGTGATACAGCACGCGCGCGTTCACGACGAGGTGATCGCGCAAGGACTCGGAGTCGACGAATGGCCGGCGCTCGCGCCGCTCGAGCGGCTGCGCCAATTGCGGGATTTGCTCGCCCGCGACCAAGGACCGACATCGGCGCTGGATGCGATGGGCCGGCGTACTTTGTGGGTGTTCGAGGCCATTGCGCAGGCGCGACACAAATTCGGCGGCCACGCCATCGGCGAATACGTCGTGAGCGGAGCGCAGGGACCGGAAGACGTGCTGGCGGTGCTGCTGTTGGCGCGTTGGGCCGATATCACCGATAAGCACAGCGGCGAATGTCCGCTCGATGTAGCGCCGCTGTTGGAGTCGATTTCCTCGCTGGAACAAGCGGGCGAGGTTCTACGCCGCCTGTACGACGATGCCGCCTATCGGCGGCACCTGGCGGCGCGCGGTGATCGCCAAGTCGTGCTGGTGGGCTATTCGGACGCCAACAAGCAGGGCGGCATCGCTGCCTCGCGCTGGGCTCTACAAGTGGCGCAAATTCAGCTGCTCGAGGCGGCGCGCGAGTCGGGGATCGACATTACGATATTCCATGGCCGCGGCGGCACGCCGGCACGCGGCGGCGGCCGAACCGAGAAGTTGATTGAGGCGGCGCCGGCGGGAGCGATACGCGGTGTACTGCGCTTGACGGAGCAGGGCGAGGTCGTCAATCAAAGCTACGGTTTGCGGCCGATTGCGATGCGCACGCTGGAACGGACATTTGCAGCCGTGGCGTTGGCGACGGCGCACGCCGAGAAGCAGGCGCCCCCGCCGCCGGCGCATCGCGAGGCCATGCAGACGATCGCCGCCCGCAGTCTCGAAGCCTATCGAGGGCACATATTCGGCAACGCGCGGTTCATAGAGTACTTTCGCGCCGCGACGCCGCTCGACGTGATTGAACGCATGCATATTGGTTCGCGCTCGGCAGCGCGCGCCGGCGGTGCGGGGATCGACGCCTTGCGGGCCATTCCTTGGGTCTTCGCATGGACGCAAAGCCGGCATATGTTGCCCGGGTGGTTCGGCTTCGGCAGCGGATTATCGGCCGCGTTGGAGCAGCACGGCGAAGCGGTGATCAGCGATATGGTCCTGCGCTGGCCGTTTTTCGGGCACTTGATCGATGACGTGGAAGCCATGTTGGCGCGAACCGATATGGACATCGCCGCTCACTACGACGCGCTGGCGGGCAACATCTTGATGGCGCAGGCCGAACCCATCAAAGCGGAGTATGCGCTGACAGTAGCGCATGTTCTGCGGTTGCGCGGTTCGGCCCGCTTGCTCGACAGCGATCCGACTCTGCAGAGGTCCATCGAGCTGCGAAATCCCTATATCGATCCGATGCACTTCATGCAGGTGGATCTGCTCAAACGTTGGCGCGCGACGGGACGCGAGGATCAGGCGCTATTCAGCGCGTTACGCCACACCATCGGCGGCATCGCACAGGGCCTGCAAGCGACCGGCTGAGCCAAACGTTCAGCACTCCGGCACGTTGACGGCGAGGCCCCCCTGCGATGTCTCTTTGTAAATGGTCGACATATCGAGGCCGGTTTGGCGCATGGTGGCGATCACTTGATCGAGCGAGACCTTGTGCGATCCGTCGCCGCGCAGCGCCAGCCGCGCGGCATTGATCGCCTTCACGGATCCCATGGCGTTGCGTTCTATGCAGGGGATCTGCACCAATCCGGCGACAGGGTCGCAGGTCAAGCCCAAATTGTGTTCCATGCCGATCTCGGCCGCGTTTTCGATTTGCTCGTTGCTGCCGTTCAGCGCCGACACCAACCCGGCCGCCGCCATGGAGCAGGCGACGCCGACCTCGCCCTGGCATCCCATCTCCGCACCGGAGATGGATGCGTTCTGTTTGTAGAGCATACCCATCGCAGCGGCGGTGAGCAGAAATCGAATGACGCCGTCGTCATTGGCTCCCGGTTCGAAACGCCGATAGTAGTGCAGCACGGCCGGCACGATTCCGGCTGCGCCGTTGGTGGGCGCCGTGACGACTTGTCCGCCGGCGGCATTTTCCTCGTTGACCGCAAGCGCGAACACGTTGACCCAATCGAGCGCATGCATCGGACTCAATGGATCGCCGCTCATGAGCTGGCGATACAATTTCGGCGCGCGCCGGCGCACTCCCAACACGCCCGGCAGCAAGCCCTGGGACTCGAAGCCTCGACGCACGCAGTCCTGCATCACTTGCCAGATGCGTAGCAGCGCCGCGCGCACCTCGGCGTCGCTGCGCCAAGTGCGCTCGCGCGCGAGCATTAATTCATGGATCTCCAGGCCCTGTGCGCGTCCATGCTCGAGCAGCTGCGCGCCGGAGTTGAATGCATAGGGAGGCTCGGCGCGCGCTGCGCCGGAATTTTGCGCGGCGCCGGCCTGCACCACGAATCCGCCGCCGACGCTGTAGTACTCCTCGTGCGCCAACACCTGCAACTGCGCATCGTGCGCGGTAAAGCGCATCCCGTTGGAATGACCCGGCAGTACCTGATCCGCGAGGAACAACAGATTGAGGGGCTCATCGAAGGCGATTTCATGGCGCCCCAGGAGGCGTATGCGGCGCTGCGCGCGAATCCGCTGCAAGGTTGGTTCGATGACGGCCGAATCGATCGTGTCGGGCTTAAGGCCCTCCAACCCGAGCAGAATCGCGCGATCCGTGCAATGTCCGCGGCCGGTGAGCGCCAGCGAGCCGTAAAGCTGCGCGGAGACTTGAGCGGTGCGCGCGAGCAGCTCCCGCGCCGCAAGCAGTTCCACAAAGCTGCGCGCCGCGTTCATCGGCCCCATGGTGTGCGAACTCGACGGGCCTATGCCGATCTTGAAAATATCAAAAACACTTAAACTCATGCAGGAGACCTTGGCGAATTCGACAGTTCACGATCATACGCCGCCGTGCAATCGGACCACAGGTGCTAAAATCCGCCTAACGGTGATTATTCGCGAGCGCCCCCATTCAACGGAGATACCTATGATTCGCTATCCACTGGTTTTGGCGGCGGCGCTACTCGCCTGCCTTGCCGTCAAGGCATCGGATTCACGCGCGGCCGGCATTCCGGATTTCATCGCGGCTGCCGTGGCAGACTCCAATCGCCCTGAGTCCGACGTGCAACGGGACGTCAATCGCAAGCCGGCGCAGACGCTCATGTTTACCGGCATAAGGCCGGGCGAACAAATCGCCGAGCTGCTGCCGGGCGGAGGCTACTTCACGCGCATCTTGAGCAAAGCGGTCGGCAGCGCGGGACATGTATACGCGCTGGTCCCCGCGCCGTCGCCGAATGCGCCGGCATCCACGCCGGATTTTGCGACGCGTGTCAAAGCCATTGCCGCGGACCCTAACTATGGCAATGTCAGCGTCGTGGTCGAACCCTTCAGCCAGCTCAAGGTTCCAGTGCCGGTCGATTTGGTATGGACCTCGCAAAACTATCATGACTTGCATAATTTCCCAGGTCTCGATGTGGCGGTTTTCAACCAAATGGTATTTGCGGCCTTGAAACCGGGCGGGATCTACCTGATATTGGATCATGTTGCGGCGGCGGGTTCCGGGACTCGCGAGACGAAGACTTTACATAGGATCGACCCGCAGGCCGTGAAGCGAGAAGCGCTGGCGGCGGGCTTCGTGTTTGTCGGGAGCAGCAGGCTTTTACGCCGAACCGAGGATCCCCATACGGCTGCCGTGTTCGACCCGGCGATTCGCGGCAAGACCGATCAATTCATATTAAAGTTTCGTAAGCCTGCCGATCGGTAGCTTGGCGGCATCTGCGGCTCCAAAAAGCGAACTCCCGGGGGTATTGGCTGTCAACCTAGGCGTGTCTTAGACGTTGAACGGCTATGGATAGGAGGCTTTGAGCATATGAAATTGGACCCTATTTCGACGATGGCGGCCGCCGCCGCGCGCTACAGCGTGCCGCTGGCGGCTGCAGTCCTATTGGCGGCTTGCGTGGCGCCCCCGCCTCGCACCGTGGCCGTGCCCGCGCCGCCGCCGCAGCGAATCTTCGTCTATCCGGCTAATGGGCAGACTCCGGAGCAGACCGATCGCGACCGCTACGAATGTCATGTGTGGGCGGTCCAGCAAACCGGCGTCGATCCAAGCCGGGACACCAATCCGTACGAGCGCGTGGTGATTCAACCGGCATCTCCTCCGGGATCTGGCACTGTCGCCGGTGCCATAGGCGGCGCAATCATCGGTTCCATCATTGCGGGTCCGCGAGCCGCCGGCGCCGGTCTGGTGCTGGGCGGCGTGACAGGCGCTGCCATAGGCTCCGCCTCGGATGCGAACGCGCAGGCGCAAGCCCAGCAAACTCAGGCGCAGATCAATCAAAGCGCGGCGGCCGGACGGGCACGTGCTGATTCGTATCGGCGCGCCATTGGCGCTTGCTTGCAGGGGCGCGGCTACACGATTAGTTAGTTAGGCGGTATGAGTCAAAAACTTAAGATCGCATTGCTGTCACTTTCAGTCCTGTTGTCGGGGCTTTGTATGTCCGCGCGGGCAGCTGCCGATGAGCACGATCGGCCCGGCGCGCAGGCTCAGCCTAGAGCGCACGGCAGGTCACCCGCCGCGGCGCGACCGACTATGGACGGACGCGGCCAGGTATTGGACAACCGGTATAATCACGGCCGCTACTACGCACCCATCGGCTCCATCAGGCCGTCGCTGCCGGGGGACTACCGCCCGTACTACCGCGGCGGGAATCGGTTTTATTTCAGTGGCGGAGTTTGGTACGCCGCGCGCGGGCCCGGATTCGTCGTCATTGCGCCGCCGGTTGGTTTGGTGATCACGGCGTTGCCGGCCTACTGTTCGACGGTGTGGATCGCCGGCATTCCGTATTACTACGCCGACAACGTTTACTATACCTGGCAGCCGGACCAAAACGGCTATGCGGTGGTGGATCCCCCGAACAATGCGGATCAGCCGACGGCACCACCTCCTGACAGCATTCAGGGCGATTTGATCATTTACCCGAAAAACGGCCAGACCAAGGAGCAGCAGGCCGCGGACCAGTTCGAATGCCACAGTTGGGCAAAGGGCCAAACCGGTTTCGATCCGACGCTGCCCGCCGGTGGAGTATCCGCGGACGCGGATCGCAGCCGCGGCAACTACAACCGCGCAATGTCCGCTTGTTTGCAGGCGCGCGGTTATCAGGTGAATTAGAGCGCGCGATCGGCGAGGCCTTGTAAGGATCTTGCTTCAGGTGACCCGTGCCCATTCATGAGCAAGACCCGTGGCGATTGCAGTATTTCGAGCATGTCTGCTGTCCGGCGAATGTGCTCATCCCGACCGACGACGCCGTTGCGTATCAATTGAATCCGGCGCATCGCTGGGTTTACAACAAACTGCTCGTGGCGGAATCGCAGGGTATCGAATGCGCTCCGCATGGCATTGCACCAAGCCACTATCCGGTATTCAGCAAGCCCATATACAACCTCAGAGGTATGGGCATCGGAAGCCGCGCACTGCGCAGCGCGAGCGATTACCAGCGCTATTGCTCGACCGGTCATCTGTGGATGAGCCTGCTGGTGGGAGAGCACATCAGCACCGATCTTGCGGTCATCCGAGGCGAGGTGCAGTGGTGTCGTCATGCGGCAGGTCTGCCGGCAAGTGCGGGAACCTTTGACTACTGGACCGTCGAAGCTCGAACCCGGCCGGCCCTCGAGCAGTATTGCCGGGAGTGGATACGCAGGAATTTGCCGCACTACACCGGCATGCTCAATCTCGAGTCCATCGGCGGGGGCATTATCGAGGCGCATTTGCGATTTACGGACCAATGGCCGGATCTGTATGGCGAAGGTTGGCTGAACGCCTTGGTCGGGCTGTACGCCACCGGAAAATGGCATTACGCGGATCAGGATCGCCACGTTGGCTACAGCGTCGTATTGTTCGGTCCGCATGATCGTGCCTATCGACATCCCGCGAAGGTCCTGCTCGAGCGCCTCTGCAACGGCGCGGCGGTGCGCAGCATTCAAATCACATTCGATGAACACCGTTCACCTTCGTCGCATGCAATGCCGCCGGGAGGCTTCCGCCTGGCCATCGTCAATTCTCGTGAACTTGCGGCGGCGCTCAGCGTCCGCAAGGAGCTGAGCCGCAATTTCGGCATCGATCTGCCTCTGGAAGCGGCGTGAGGGAATTCCTACAGTAATCGCTGTGTTACGCCGACTGCGGCCCCGATTGGCGGCGAGGCATATTGGCCTTCAAGGAACTCGTCATTCGCCGTTAACTTCAGGGGCCCCGCGATGGATACCGCCAATCAAAGCGCAATGTTTGTAAAGAGGGATTTGCATGTGGGCGGCCTTGGCGCCGGTGCGTCGCGTGTGCTCGCCGCGGTGGTGGACCCGGTAGCGCACCCCATCGTAGATCCGGCCGAGTCATGGATTCAGAAAGTCAGGGATTCGGCAATCAGTGCCGATGACTACGTGCGCGCCCGGCCTTGGCAAGCCATTGGCATCGTTGCGTTGCTAGGCCTGGCGGTCGGATATGTCATCTCGTCGCGCCGATCCTGACCCAACCTAGTTTAGGAGCAAGCTGTGCGTAACCAACAATCGATGCGCAACGAAAATGTACCGCGCGACCCCAGCCCGGGGACACCGTCGCAAGCGCCGCGCGACCCGCCCAGCCCGAGTCCGCAGGCTGCCGCTTGGCGGCAGGCCCTCAAAGTCATCGGCCACAAGCCGCACTAGAATCGCATGAACGACGTTAACCCCTCAAAGCGCAAGTTCCCGAATCACAGGGACTGGCGCAGCTTTATGTCCGAAGTGCCGTGTTCGGTGACCTATCCAAACGTCATCGATGGCCTACGGTCCGGCGAAGCGTGGTTCATGCAAGCCGTTGCGGGAGCAAGTACTTGCTGCAATGAGTCTCGCGCAGGGATCCGACCAGCGTAAGACCCGGCGCGACGGCTCGCTGCTGTGCGTTCTTGGCGCGCGGATGTTCCTACGTTTTGCTCAAAGGTCTCCCCAATGATACCGTTCCGACGGTTGAGCGCCATTTTTTGAGGGAGAACCCAAGATGTCGAAATCTGCGGAGCTGAAGGCCCGGAAGGCGGCGGCAGTGCCGGCTGGAGTGGCCACTAAGGGCATATATGTCGCCAAGGCAGAGAACTCCGAGCTGTGGGACGTGGACGGGCGGCGATTCATCGACTTTGCGGCCGGCATCGCCGTCCTCAACACCGGCCATCGTCATCCACGGGTGATGGAGGCTGTCGCGAGGCAGGCCGAAGCGTTTGCGCATACCTGCTTTCATGTGGCGCCCTATGAGTCGTATGTGCGGCTCGCGGAGCGGCTCAATGCGGCGGCGCCGGGCGACTTTACGAAGAAAACACTGTTTCTAAGCTCAGGGGCTGAGGCCGTCGAAAACGCAATTAAGATCGCGCGCTATTACACCAAGCGCTCAGCGGTCGTTGCATTCTCCGGCGGATTTCATGGGCGCACGCTGATGACGATGGCGCTCACCGGCAAGGTGATGCCGTATAAGCGGGGCTTCGGGCCGTTTCCCGCCGAGATTTATCATGCTGAGTTCCCGCAACCTTATCGAGGCATCACGACCGAGCAAGCGCTCCAGGATCTGGACCGGTTGTTTCACGGCGATGTCGATCCAAAGTCGGTCGCGGCGATCATTATCGAGCCGGTGCAGGGCGAAGGCGGATTCAATGTCGCGCCCTTTGATTTCCTGCGCGCACTTCGCCAACTATGCGACGAACACGGCATTGTGCTGATTGCCGATGAAGTACAAGGCGGCATCGGCAGGACCGGGAAGATGTTCTCCATCGAGCACTCCGGCGTTGTGCCGGATGTGATCGCCATGGCCAAGGGTCTGGGGGGCGGCTTTCCGCTGTCCGGAGTCACCGGGCGAGCGAACATCATGGACGCCGCGCACGCCGGTGGCTTAGGCGGCACTTACGGCGGCAATCCGATCAGCATCGCCGCTGCGCACGCGGTGCTCGACGTGATCGAGTCGGAAGACCTGTGCTCGCGAGCGACGCGGGTTGGACAAAGAATGCGCGCACGGCTCGAGGCACTGGCGAAGGAGCTACCGTGCATCGGCGATGTACGAGGACTCGGCGCCATGATTGCGTTCGAACTGGTCAAGGACCCGAAGACAAAGGAGCCCGATGCCGACATGACGGCATCCGTGTTGGCGCACGCCGAGAAGCGCGGTTTGATTCTGCTGTCCTGCGGCACCTCGGCGAATGTCGTGCGGCTGCTGGCGCCGCTGACCATACCCGATACCGTGCTCGAGGAGGGCCTGACTATCCTGGCCGCATCGGTGAAGGATGCCTGCGGTCTCGAGTCAACGCGGGCAGTGGCTTAATCGCAGGCCTATCCTCAATAACGGAACGTGCCCGTGATTCCGACGGTGCGCGGACGGTAAGTGAAGTTGTTCTGCTGCACGGAGGTGGGCGCGGTCGGGTTTGCGATATAGCTCGGATTGAACGAGTCGAGCTGAACTTGGGCGTAGTTCAGCAACGTGTGCGAATCGAACAAGTTGTCGATGAAGGCCGAGACCTGCCAACCCCCAAGTTTGACGCCGGTACGGAGCGAGGTGAAGCTGGTCGCCGGCAGCGTGTAGGAGTTCGGGTTGTACTGGGCGCTATTCACGTCCTGAACCGGTGCAAGCCAGGGATTGTGGCTGGTATATTCCCAGTCGAGGCGCACGAACGCGTCGTGCTCGAACGCCCTGAAATCATATTGGGGCCCGACCGCAATCGACCACGGCGGATTGGTGCCGGGACTGTAGTTAATCGCCGCTTCGCCTGAGATCGCATCACCGGCAACAGCGAGATTGTTGAGAGATGTCTTGGTAAAGCGTGCGTTGGTGTAGCCCACCGACGCTTCAACCGACAGACCGCCGCCGACAACTGCATCTGCCTGAAGGTCGAAGCCTTTGGCTACTGCGGTTCCCAGGTTGTCGGTGAACTGCAAGCCGCAATTGCCTCCCACATAGACGTTCTGCTGAATGTTGTTCCACTTGATGTAGTAAACGCTGCTGGCAATTTTGACGCGGTCCGCGAAATTGTTCTTCGAGCCGATTTCGAAGCTTTGCGTGGTGTCGGAGTTATAGGTCAGCGGAGACTCGCCGCTCGGAAAGCCCTCGGCCACCAGGCCGGGTCCGCAGAAGCCGGGCGGCAGGGGCGGATTGTAGCCGCCCGGCCGGAAGCCCTTGGCGTATGTCGCGTAGTACAAATCCTTGTCGTCCGCCTGAAAGGTCAGCCCGACTTTGGGAGTGAACGCGTTCTCCTGCTGAGAACCCGCCGCCGTCGCAGGCCCGTAGTTCTCGTAGCCGTTGGCGTAATGCGACAGCGAGAAGCCCATCTTGGCGTAGCGACCGCCGGCGGTCAGCGAGAAACGGTCGGTCAGCTTGTAGGTGACCTCACCGAACCCGGCGAGCTGGCGGTCGTAGCTCTTGTTGTAGTTGTAATAGATGTCGCAATTCGGCACCGGAGCTGACGCCGGTTGCGGTGTGCCTTGACCGTTACAGGAATAGTAGGGGCCAAAGATGCTGTCGGGGGTAATGGCGGGGCCGTAAAGAGCCGAAAACAAACTGTCGATATTCGGGTCGCTGAGCTGCTCGATGCTCAGTTCCTGCGCCAGCGACCAAAAGGCGCCCACGGTCCACTTCCAGCGGCTGTCGTCGTCGGTCGATTGCAGACGGAATTCCTGGGTAAAGGTTCGCTGTTGGTTGGTCATGGTGTTCGGCGTCGAGTAGTCAGCAAATCCCGCCGGCATGTGGACTCCGTTCGCATTGAGCAACGGATACCAGGAGCAGGGTTGCGTCGCCGTGGTCGATGCCGGACCGCAACCGAGGGCGGGAGCACCCTGGTACAGAGCGTTCGGCCAACCTATCGCCTGATAGTAGGCGAGGTCATAGGCGGTGCCCTGGTAGGAATCCTGTTCGTTGCGATGATAGTACGAGCTGTTAGAGATGAATGTGGCATGTTCGAAGTCGACCTGAATCTTCAGCGCCGGGAGATAGTACTCATCGGGAATCGGGATGCGCTCGGGGGTCGCGTTGTTGAACTCACCGGCCCCCGGATTGGAGTAGGCAGGCCAGTACGTCGATAGATCATGCTGTTGCTTGTTCTGAAACATGACGCTCGGCGTGATCTTCACGTTGCTTGCCGGCTCATACAGCATCGCCAGGCGAATCGCGAGGGTGTTCGCATAGTTCGCGTTCTTTTCCGTGACGTCCCCCGTCGTCTCATCGACGCGATTGATCCAACCGCCGTCGAAGCGGTACCAGATGCTGGCGCGAAAACCGAGCACATCGTTGATGATGGGTCCGCCGTGTGCGATGCCGCCTTCGTAGCTCGGTTCGCCGTACTGCGTATAGGACGCTTCGGTTCGGGCGTAGGTGGAGTCGGTTGTGACGCTGGGCTGCGTCATGATGTAGCGCACCGTACCACCCTCGGAGCCCGCGCCAAATAAAGTGCCTTGCGGCCCGCGCAACACCTCGACGCGATCCATGTCGAAGGTTTTGGGCAGCGTGTCGTCCGGGTTGAAACCAAGCGCGCGCATCTGGATCGGTGTGTCGTCGATGTAGATGCCCGTCGTGCCGGCGCCGCCGGAGGAGGAAATTCCGCGGATCGAGATCGCGTTCGTGCCGGAGGTATCAATCGACACGCCGGGCGTAAAGCGCACCATTTCGGAGAAGTCCCTGATACCCTTTTGATCGAGTGCGTCTTGGTTCAGCGCGGTGATGCTGAGGGGTACTTTGCTGATGCTCTCCTCGCGGCGGGTCGCCGTGACCACGATTTCTTCCAAAGCGCCTGCGTTGGAGCTGCCGGTGTCCGCCGAATTGACCGCCTCCGTCGCCCCCGCGATCGACCCGGCCAGCATAGACGCCCATCCAGCGATGCAAAAAAACCACAGTTGTCGGGAAATGGGTCGATTAAACGGCTGCGAGTGGTTGGCCACCATCGGATCCCCGTAAATAGTTATATGGTTAGATAAAACTCTACCCGCGCCGACAGTAGCATCGCGCAAAGGTCCGTGCAACCGTTGGTGCGCACATTTTTTTCGCTTCGTGCGAATAATTATATGACTAGATAACTAACCTCCCGGAGATGACCGCTGTTGCGGCGCGGCGTTGCGCACACGCAGGTGAAGCCGCAAGCTTAAACCCATGGCCGCCTTGCTCAAACTGTACAACCCCGATCTGACCAGGGACCCAGCGGCGTGCTGGATCATCAAGGATGAATTGGTGTCGGTCGAGTTCGCCGCCGCCGCAGGGGTGGTGAGCAGTGCCGTTGGACCCAACCATTACGCCGCCGGCGACGCCTTGCTCACGGGTTCCACCGGCGATCGATGGTGCGTGTCCCGCGCTCGATTCGATGCGAAATACCGGCCGGAGGCCCCGGCGCAACCGGGCAAACCGGGTCGTTACCGGAATCTTCCGGTTCCGGTGCTCGCCAAGCGCATGCACGGCACTTTCAGCGTTCCGCGATCGGCCGGCGGCGATGTGCTTCTCGGGAATGCCGGCGACTGGCTATTGCAGTATGCGCCCGGCGATCATGGGATCGTCGCGAGCGCGCGATTCGCGAGCGTGTACCGGCTGGTCGAGAACCCGCGCAGCGGGATCGGATAGGCCATCCGTGCCACGTGCGGTGGCGTGGCACGGATGGATTAGGCCTACTTGCTGCGATAGAGGAAGGTAAGGCCGAAAGTCCGGGGGCGGAACGTGAAGTCGCGCTGCAGCCGGCTGGTGCCGGTGACCTGAGAATCGATCGACCATTCGTAATTGGTGATGGTATGCGTGTCGGTGAGATTGTCGACGAATGCCTCCACCTGCCAGTTGCCGAAGCTCATTCCGCCGCGGGCCGAAGCAAAATTCGTCGACGACAACCTATAGTTCGCCGAATCGTATTGCAGCGTATTCGGATCCTGACCGGCCCAGCCCCACTTCGGCCGGCCTTCATATTCATCGTCCACGCGAACGAATGTATCGCGTGCGAACGCCGTGAATTTGTACTCCAAGCCGAGCGAGACGGTGACCGGCGGCGGTGGCTGGCCGCTTTGGCCGACGATGGCATCGCCACTCGCAACGATCGGTGTGGTTTCCACGGCCGACAATCGGGAGTCCTCCGTGTATCGGGCATCGGTGTATCCGGCGGATAACTCTGCGGTGAAGCTGTCAGTTAGGGCAATTTCACTCTGAATGTCAGCCCCCTTGGCAACCGCCTGGCCCAGGTTCGTGATGAACGAGATCTGACAGATGGGCGGCACCACCACTTGCTGGATGTTATTCCAGCGGATGTAATAGATGCTGCTGGCGATCTTGACTCGATTGTCGAAATTATTCTTGGCGCCCACCTCGAAGCTGTCCACGGTGTCGGAATTGAAAGTGGCAGGAGAGGCCTTGATGCCAAAGTTCGCGAAGTCGGTGCCGCATGCCGCCAGCGGCACCGGATTGTTGGCGCCGCCCGGACGGAAGCCTTTCGCGTAAGTGAAGTAGTAGAGATTGTGAGCGTCGTATTGGTCTTCGAGGCTTATCTTCGGCGTGAATGAATTCTCTTTCTTGTCGCCGCTATTGGCTTGGTCCGCCAGAAACAACTGAGGACCGCCGGTCAGCGTGTTGAACGAAAACTCGGTCTTCGAGTAGCGTACTCCCACGGTCGTCTTAAGTTGATCGGTAAAGGAGTACGTTCCCTCGCCGAACAACGCCACTTGTTGGTCCTTCGAGAACGTCTGCAGGAAGTACGAGTCATTGGGGAAGCGCGGATCGTATGGAACCGGATTGCCGTTGGGGTCCGTGAAGACCTGCGTGTACGGCAAGCCCAGCACCGCCTCCGTCAGTTCGTTGAGCAAGGGGTCGTGAATCTGTTCCAGATAGGATTGGCGATTCGCGGAAAAAAAGATGCCCGTGGTCCATATCAGCCGTGCATTCGGATCCGCCGATTGCAGCCGGATTTCCTGCGTGAGATTCTGTTGTCCGTTGTCGACCGATGCAGGTGCCCTGTAGTTCGTGGCACCTGCCGGCAGATGTAACCCGGTGCCGTCGAGCAACGGGAATGGCACGATGAAGCCGCTCTGCGGGAACACGGGGAGCGCGCCCTCAGCGGTCTCGGCCGCGTTCGGCTGCGTCTGGTAGAACCCAAGGTTGTACAGCGTGCCGTCGTATCCGGTCTCTTCCTTGCGGTGAAAATAGGAAGTGTTCGAGATCAGGTTGACGGCGCCGAAATCGCCCTCGATCTTGAGCGCGGGAATATAGAAGGTGTCCGGCACGGTGCGCTGCGTCGGATTGGCATCCACGAATTGATTGCTGCTCGGATTGGAATAAAGCGGCCAATAATTTTGCACATCGTTTGCATACCGATCCTGGTAGTAAAAGCTGGGGGTCACTTTCCACTGGTCGGACGGCGCCCAAATGGCGGCGAGCCGAAATACCTTGGTCTGGGTGTAGTTCGCATCTTTTTGGACCGTGTCGAGCGACACCGGGTCGATGCGGTCGATCCAGCCGCCGTCGTTGCGGTACCAGGCGGTGACGCGCACCCCGAGGGTCCCGTCAATGAGCGGGGTCCCGCCGGCGATGCCCGCCTCATAGCTCGGCGCGCCGCCTTGGGTGAAAGAAACCTCGTCCCTGCTGTAGATGCTGGTCTGGGTCAAGCTCGGCTGGGTCGTGATGTAGCGCACCGTGCCGCCTTCGGAGCCTGCGCCGAACAGCGTGCCCTGCGGACCTCGCAATACCTCGATCCGCTCCAGATCAAAAGACTGCGGCAATGCCTCGTCGGGATTGAAGGCGAGAGCGCGCATTTGAATAGGCGTGTCATCGAGGTAAATGCCGGTCGTGCCTGCGCCGCCGGTCGAGGCGATGCCGCGAATCGCGATGTTATTGGTGCCCGAATTGTCGATGTTGATGCCGGGCGTGAATCGCGCAACGTCCAAGATGTCCTTGATGCCGCGAACGTCCATGGCATCCTGCGTCAGCGCCGTGACACTGAGCGGAACCTTGCTCAAGTTTTCCTCGTGGCGCGTCGCGGTCACCGTGATTTCCTGCAGCGGACCGGCCTCTTCGGTCGTGGCCGCGGCCGCTGCCGCGGCGGTGTCGGCGTGCGCGGCACCGGGTGCCGCACACGCAGCCGCGCACGCGATCAACATAAGCGCCGCGATGTCAATGGTCAGGTCGTGACGTTTGCGCATGATGCATCCCCATTTTTTGTGTAGACGGCGCACGCTCTTGTCGCGCGTTAATTCCCTGTCACGTCGCAAGATAGCGGCCCTTCATCCGAAAGGCAATTCTCGGCGACCGCACGCGCGGGTTTAAGTTATGGGATCATAATGAGATGAGTGTCACCGCCGAACGCCCGCGCGCCAAGTCCTTAAATCCCCTTCGAGCGCTGATTCCGTTTTTGCTTCCGTATCGCGGCATGATGGTGGCTGCGCTGGTAGCCCTTGTGGTGGCGGCTGTCGCCATGCTGGCGCTGCCCCTGGCGTTGCGCCAAGTGATTGATCACGGTCTTGCGGCCAAGGATGCCGGCACCGTCAATCGTGACTTCATCGGATTCTTGGCGGCGGCCGTCGTCTTCGGCGCGGCGGCGGCGCTGCGCTTCTATCTCGTGACCTGGCTCGGCGAACGCGTGGTCGCGGATTTGCGCGCCGCGGTGTACCGGCGGGTGGTGCGCATGGACCCGATGTTCTACGAAACCACGCGGGTCGGCGAGGTGCTGTCGCGCCTGACCACCGACTCCACGCTGGTACAGGCCATCTCCGGCGTCAATTTATCGATAATTTTGCGCTCGACCTTGAGCGTCATAGGCGGGCTCGTGATGCTCGGGCTCACCAGCGCGAAGCTCATGGGCGTCATGTTGGTGCTGATCCCCATCGTGGTCGTGCCGCTGGTGGTGGTCGGGCGCCGAGTTCGCGTTCTGTCGCGTACGTCTCAAGATCGCATTGCCGATACGAGCGGCCTTGCGGGGGAGACCTTGAACGCCATTCAGACTGTGCAGGCGTTCACCTTGGAAGAGCTGCAAAGCGAACGCTATCGCACCGCAGTGGAGGGCAGCTTTGCCGCGGCAGTGCGCCGCACTCGCGTGCGCGCGCTGCTGACGGCGGTCGGCGTGATGCTCGTGTTCGCCGGCATTACCTTCGTCCTGTGGCTGGGCGCGCACCAGGTCCTCGCCGGCACGATGACGGGGGGGCAGCTCCTGCAGTTTCTGCTGTACGCCTTGTTCGTCGGCAGCTCCGCGGCGGCCCTCACTGAAATGTGGGGCGAGATGCAGCGGGCCGCCGGCGCCATGGAGCGGCTCACGGAACTGCTCGAAGCGCGGCCGGCCATCAGTGCGCCGCTGCGTCCCGTCGACCTTCCGCCCCGCGTGCAGGGAATCATCCGTTTCGACAATGTCACCTTTCACTATCCGTCGCGCCCTGAAACCGCCGCGCTTGCCAATTTCAATCTGGAGGTGAAGCCGGGGGAGACCATCGCCTTCGTGGGGCCGTCCGGTGCGGGCAAGAGCACGACGTTTCAGTTGCTGCTGCGATTTTACGATCCCGATTCCGGACGGGTATTGATCGACGACCGTCGGCTCGCCGATCTGCGGCCGGAAGATGTCCGCGCGCAAATCGGCCTGGTGCCGCAGGAAACCGTGCTGTTTGGCGCCAGCGCGCGGGAGAACATTCGCTACGGGCGTCCCGCGGCCACCGACGCCGAGATCGAGGCCGCCGCGATTGCCGCCGCCGCCGATGGGTTCCTGCGCAAGTTGCCCGAAGGGTACGACACCTTCCTCGGCGAACGCGGCACCCGGTTGTCGGGCGGCCAGCGGCAGCGGATCGCGCTGGCGAGAGCCATCCTGAAGGACCCGCCGATACTGTTGCTCGACGAGGCGACGAGTTCCCTGGACGCGGAATCGGAACGACTGGTGCAAGAGGCGCTTGAAATACTTATGCGGGGCCGTACCACCATCATCATTGCGCACCGGCTGGCAACCGTGCTGAAGGCGGACCGCATCGTGGTGATGGACCACGGCCATAAGATCGCGGTGGGCACCCACTCTGAACTCCTGACGCAGAGTCCGCTATACGCGCGGCTCGCTTCCCTGCAATTCGCGGCGGCGGGCGGCGATGCCGACGCGGCTTTGCGTTGACCGAACTCCGCCGAGGCTTCTACTTCACCAAACCCTCGGCCTTGAGCGCTTCGTGCACCTTCGGACGCTTCGACACACGCGCTTGGTAGGCGCTAAGCGCCGGCCATTTGCCAAGATCAATGCCTACGTGCCCGCACCAATTGAGGACCGTGAACAGATAGGCATCGGCAACCGTGAAGGCGTTTCCCATCAAATAGGTCTTGCCGCCGAGATATCCGGTTAACCAATCGAATTTCTTGGCGAGACCGGCGAGCGCCGCGGCCTTCCAATCGGCTGAAATAGCCGGATTGAACAGCGAAGAGAATCCTTTGTGCACCTCCGAGGTGATGTAATTCAATATCTCCATCAGCTGGTAACGCTCGAAGCTTCCAGAACGCGGCGCAAGTCCGGACTCCGGTTTTTGATCGGCAAGGTACTGAACGACCGCCGGGCCTTCGGTCAGCACTCGCCCATCGTCCAGCTGCAGCGCCGGGACCGACCCTTTGGAATTGACGCTGAGGTAGTCGGTCCCTTTCTCGGTCTTCTTGGTCTTGAAATCGACCTTCTCCATGGTGAACGGCAGGCCGGCCTCCAGCAACACGATGTGAGGAGACAGAGAGCAAGCGCCAGGAGAGTAATACAGCTTCATATCGATGTCCTCGAGTAAAACCGGGCGAAACTAACGATGCCGCCATGATACAGATTCGTGAGAATTATCGCGAATCACTGCGCGAGAATAATTCTCCGCGCGCTCAAGAAGGCTCTCGAATATGGCGGCGCCGCCAACGAATCGATTCTGACGCGGCCGCCCGTGGAAGGCGCATGGATAAATCGGTCTGCGTCGATTGCAATGCCGACGTGCAGTTCCTTGTGCGCCAGGTGCATGAACACAAGATCTCCCGCGGCAATCTCGGCGCGCGCGACAGGTATGCCGAAATTCAATTGCTCGCGCGCGGTTCGCGGCGCATGAATCCCTGCGCCGCCCGCGGCATATACGACTAATCCGCTGCAGTCGAAGCCGCCGGGCGCGGCACCGCCGAAGCGATAGGGCTGACCGAGCATCGCGGTGGCGCTGTCGACGATGAGCGTCCTCGGGTCCACTCGCGGTTGCGAACCGGAAGGCGGCGGCGATGGGCTGGGCGGCGACGATGAGGCGAGCGGATTCGACGAGCTGGCGGGCCCTCGCGGAGTCGCCGCGCAGGCGCTTAAAAGAAGCACCAGGGCGGCGGCGAGTGCGGCTGCGTTCAAGCGCGTATTGCGAGCGTCGGCGTCGCAGCCAAGGCAGCACCGACAATACCCGCTTCGGCGCGCAAAGCGCCGACGCACAAGCGTGCTTCGCAGTGCAGCTTGTGCATGAATTTTTCGGGTTCTTCGGTGATGCCCCCGCACAAGACAATGAGATCCGGCCACAATAGCGAATGCAGTTCCCGCAGCACCAGATTGAGCTCGTTCGCCCACGCGTCCCAGCTCATCCGATGCTCCACTTTGGCTCGCCCGGACGCGCGCTGTTCGGCTTCGCGGCCGAGAACCTGCAGGTGTCCGAGCTCGGTGTTCGGCACCAGGTGGCCGTTGACGAATAATGCGCTGCCAATGCCGGTGCCCAACGTCAGAATCAATACCGTACCCGGCACATCACGCGCTGCGCCGAAGCGAAGCTCCGCAAGACCCGCTGCATCGGCATCGTTGACGGCGACCACCGAGCGATGCAATTGCCGGGC
>PKXS01000130.1 GCA_003132425.1 Gammaproteobacteria bacterium
CGTGCTTGCCGGATCGGCAGGCGGCGTCCACGGCGCGGCAGTGCCGGCACTCGCCACCTGGGTTGGCGCCGGCTGCGATGCCGGAGCGGCGGATGACCCGGTCGGACTCGTTGTCTGTTGAGCCGGCGCCTGCTGCTGCGATTGCTTTGACTGGATCGCCTTATTCAATGCGTCCTTCAACGTCTGAAGTGGGCTCTCCGCCTGGGCGGCGGCGAGCGAAGCGACCAGGCTCGCGATGATCAGCGGCGCGCAGCGGCGTGTGAATGTCCAGTGGATTGAACGCTGCATCTCGATCTCCCTTTTTTTCAGGCTGTTCGCTAGATCACAGGGACGGTTTCACTTGTTTGGCGCGTTCGGCGTCCTGTTGGCGCGCCCTGTCGGAGTCGCCCTTCATCCAGGCGGACGTGGCCTGCACCGATCGCATGAGCAGTGGGGTATCCACCATGTCGAGGATCACGCTATCGAGGATGGGCAGGGGACCGAGTAGCGCGCTCACGGCAACGTATGACGATGCGCACCACTGCGTCATCTGCCCGAGGTTGCCGCGCAGAAAATTCATGTAATAACCGGAACCGCCTGCGGGCCCGACCGAGGAGGCCGCACAACCGTAGGGCGAGTTGTTCAGCAATTTGACTCCTGACAACAAACGTCCTTGCTCGTCGAACACCCACCAGAGCGTCTGAATGGTAGCGTCGTCGGTCGCCGGCACGGTCGCGTTATTACTAGCCGCCACAGTCTCCTTGCCATATTTTTGGCGCAGTGCCGCGATCAGCACGGCACGCGCCACGTGCGGCTGCGGCATCACGCGGATGACGTGCCAAACGACTTGAGGATTGGGCGGCAGGCTCACATCGACGCCGGCTGAGTTGCCGCCGTACCCGCCATCCCCGTACCGCAGATTGACCACGGAGTATTGGCTGACACTCGGTCCACCAACGTTCGTGACGACTCGGTCCGGAGTGAGTTTCTGCATCAGCGCCTGGGCCTGGGCCAGCGGCATGCCCAGATGGATGCCGCCGATCTCCGGTAGTTTGGCAGGATCGAGCGGTGCGGCAGGCGCGGCGGGTGCATCGGAGGGCGGCGTCCAGGGCGCTGCGCCGGCCGCCGTGCTGACCTTCATGACCTGCGCGGAACCCGATGCGGAACTCACGCCGCCGGCGGATCCCTGCGTGGCGGCGCCAACGGTCGAGCCGCTGCTGCCGCTGTTCGCGGCCGCCGCCGCGGTCTGGCCGCAATTGGACGAGGCCGTCGCGGCGCCTGAGCTGCCGATCGCGTTGTTCGCCGTGGTTGCCGCGCTCGACACCTGTCCCGCGGCGCTGGGACTAATCACGGTTTGCTTCATCGTCGATACGCTATTGGCGAGTGCCGCGAGCGCGCCCAACGGGTTGAAGGATTTTTTGGCGGCGCTCGTCGGCGGGCACGGCGCCTGCGCAGGTTGCGCGGAACCGCCGGCGCCGGATTGCTGGGCCTCGCACCACCCGGCCATGACCAGCAGCGCCGTGCCGGCACTCAGGCCGCGAACATACGTTAATCGCTTCATGACATCCCCTTATGTCTCGGAGTCCTTCCCGTTATTAGCTCTTGCAGAACTTGCCGAAAAGTCCGCCGCCGTCGAGGCAACCCTTGCTGTCAATGTCGAAGACCATTTGCTGGCCGTTGGCGCTGAGCAGCAATTGCTTACCGTCGATCTTGTAGGTGACCCGTATCCGTTGCTGCATCATCGTCAATGTCACGTTGTCGCCCGACCCGAATTCCATCTTTTCCATGACGAGACCGTTGCCCATGCCGCTCCCCGCCGGCACATAGGTGCCGCTGAGACTCGATCCACAGCCGCCCAGGGCCATGAATGCGAGCATCGTTCCAAACGATGCCGTCGATAATCTCCAAGATTCGTGTCGCGCCATTGTTCTCTCCTTAGCTTTGATGATTTCTTGGGCGGTGGTTGCCGGGACCCGGCATTCGTGGTTATTTCGCAATCAAGCGTGGCCCATCTGCTCCGCGTCCGCGCAAGACCTCGAGGCCACCCAACAACAGCGTCAGTGCACTGATGGCCGTAGCAGGATCGACTTCCGGCGCTTGGTGCATGGAACCGGTAAGCGTGGTGTACCCGGCGCTCAAGGTCGCATAGGTGTTGGGATTGACCATATTGAATAGCTGGGTTCCAGGTGTTCCCTGGCCGAGATAGGTGAATTCCGCCGAGAACCCACCAAGTGTTGCCCCCGGAGCCAGTCCCGCATTCAGCGCTTGAGCATCGAAAAACCCGCTGGCAGGCAAGCCAGGGTCCGGTTGCGCGGCAATGGAACTCCAATTTCCCGGTGAAGACTCGACCATGAGATTCGTGTATTGGCCGAGGTTGAAGAAGACCGTGAACTCGCCGAGCGGCGTCGCCATCCCGCCATTGGTGACGGTATAGGTGTACTCCCAGGTATTTCCGCTGATGTCGGTCGCGGTATAGCTCACCTGCGCGATTGCTACGCTCGCCATTCCCGCCGACGCGAGGACGAGTGCCACGATTGCGAACCGCTTCATAAGGACCCCTTGCTCGTTATTCCCGAGTTTGGTTGGCGCTACGAGATACAGACGGGCGCGCCGCCGTTTTGTCAGGGTGTCGGCTTGGATTTCCTCCTGACAGAAGCGCGCCACATGCATCTATATGTCACATGTGGATTTGTGTATCTGAAACCGGGGTTCAAGGCTTATCCTATGACGTCAAAGAGTGCTTCAGCACCCAAAAAGGCGGGACCGGGGTGGATAAGGCCTTATTCATGCGCGCCTGCCGCGAGGGCGGAGCGGCCATCGAGCGGGCGCTTCGAGAACTCGATCGCTCCTTCTTTGCGGTTCTGTATCGCGGCGGATTGCGAACCCTGCGCGACCCCGACGCGGCCCGCGACCTAGTGCAGGACACCTTCATCAAAGTCTGGCAGCGCTGCGCGACCTTCCGCGGCGACTCCGAACTGCTGCCGTGGATCAAAACCATACTGCGCCACGCGGCGATCGAACGCCTGCGCCAGCCGGCGCGCGAGGTACCGATGGAAGACCACGACGGCCTGACCCCCGACGCTGCGCAGCGCATCGCGGAGATCTCGATGGAACGCAATCCAACTCCCGATCAGATTGCCGGACAGCGCGAGCAGGCGGAACATTTCCGCCAGGGCTGGGCACGCTTCCAGCAAGAGGACCCTCTGCATGCGAATGTCATGGCGTGGGTGGTCGAGGACGGCCTGTCCATCGAGGATATCGCTCAGTTGCTCGAGCGCACGCCTGGAGCGACGCGCGAATTCGTCTCTCAGTGCCGCAAGCGGGCGCGCGTGTACCTCGCCGGCTGGTATCGAATTGCTTTTGAACAAGGTGAGTCTTGATGAGTTCGCAAGACGACAGTGCGTGGTTAGATGCGCTCGCCGGACGCGCCAATGCGGGGTCCGCAGCCGGAGCGCAAGACGCGCAGGAGGCGCGAGATGCGCGCGCGCTGCGTGAATTCATACACGCACAGAGCCTCGAAGGCTCCGTCGCCATCGCCGCCGTCGATCCCGCGCGCGAAGCCGAGTTGATCGAGCGGGCACGCGTTGCAGGCTTGCTGCCGGCAAGATCGCCCCACGCGGCGCGCACCGCATCGCCGGCGCCGCTCGCATCGTGGCGACATTGGCTCCTCGCGCCGCGCGGCGCACTCGCCATGGTGGCGCTGGCAACCATCGCGATCGCCGTTCTGGTGCAAACCCGCTCACCGCCGGCCGAGACCTTCCGCGGCACGGTCGATGGAACCGTGCGCTTGGAAGCAAGCAATCCGGCGGCGCTCAAGCGCCAGCTCACCGAGGAGCTGGGCGCGGCCGGCGTTCGAGTCTTGGGCTACGACCGGTTGGGACGCGTCGGCATCGACGCCGATCTACCGCAGCCCGTGTCCGACCAAGTCCGCCGCGTGCTCGAGCGCCACCACATTCCCATTCCGAAGGATGCAGCTCTGGTCGTGGAGATTGACGCGCCGGGCAAGCGATGAACACGCGCCGGCCGGTCTCGATCCTTCTCCTGTCCCTCGGAGTGCTGGTTGCCGCGTCCGCTCGCGCCGTGACCCTGCCGCCATCCTGCGCCGGCGTTACGGCCGTGCCCGATGACAAGACTCCACTGAAGGAATTGCGCAAGCGTGTCGAAGCCGGCATGGAAACCGATCCAACCGCCGCGTTTGCATCGATCTGCACGACGATTCCGCGCGTCGCGCGCGAGACCGGCGAGCAATCCGTGGAGTTGGCGTGGTGGATGTCCTCGTTCGCCACCCCGCTGATTGCCTATATGGACAAGTACGACGAGGCGCTGCCCGTCCTGAAATTCGCTCAGCCCATTCTCGAGCGGCGCTACGGGCGTTACGGCGAACCGCTCGGTGACATTCACGTGGCTTATGGGTGGATTTACTTTCGCCAGGGCCGTCTTGCGGAATCCGGTGCCGCGTGGCAGGAAGCCCTGAAGGTGCGCGAACGCTTCCCCGGCGCGAAGCAAGTCGAGCTGCAGAAAGTCCTGTGCGGACTCGCGCAGGTGCAGATCGCGCAGCGCGAATTCGAACCGGCGCAGAGGAATCTCGAGCGCGCCCACGCCATCGTCGTCGATAACCACGACACGGTGAGCGAAGCAGGCGCGGCCATCGAAAACGCGCTCATCAACGTGGCCTTCCGGCAAGAGCGCTACGACGACGCCCGCCGGCATGCCGAGGAGCAACTGCGCATCGAGAACCAGCTCAAGGGTGGCGCCGCGCAGCTGGTGCCGGCATACGCTCTGCTCGGACGAATACTCGAACGCCTCGACGAATATGAACAAGCCGAGCAGGCGCTGCGCCATGCGGTCGAACTCGCCGAAGGCATGCAGGGGCCGCTGCAGCGGCACCGGATCTCCGCTCTATACCAGCTCGCCGTGCTGCTCGACGAACGCGACCATCCCGCCGAGGCGCGCGAGCAGGCCGCGCGGGCCTTGAGCCTGGGAGAAAGCACCTTGGGTCCGGCGGCGCCGCGACTCGTGCCGGTGCTGCAAACCCTGGGAGATGCCGAGCACAAGCTTGGCCAACTACCCGACGCCCTGCACCAATTCGAGCGCGCCGGCACCATCATCGACGGCAATCGCAACAACATGGAGCGCCCCTGGCTGGTGGATTACTACCAAGATCTGGGCGCTCTGCAGATGAGCCTGGGCGATGTGAGCCAGGCGGAGCGCACCCTTGCCGCGGGTCTCGACGCGGTGGGTGACGACCCCACTCTATCGGTTGAGCGCGCGCGGCTGCTGCTTGACCATGCGCGAGCCACGACAGAGCTCGGACTTCCTGGAAGCAAGCTCGAACTACTAAAGGCAGCCGCCCTGCTTCGTACTCGCCTCCCTGAATCCCATCCCTCCATACTTCGAGTCGTGAATGAGTTGTGCGCGCTCGAAATTGCGGCGCCCGCTGCCGCCACGCCGAACTGCGATGAAGCCGCGAAGCGGCTTGCCGGCGCCGGCGATTCGCNNGCTGCGCGCCGCGGTCTATGACAATCAAAGCCGGCTGGCGCTCGCTCGTCAGGATAGCGTGGGCGCGGACAGCCTCGCCGTTCGCGGTGTCGCCGCCGCCGAGAGTACCGGCACGCCCGAACCGCTGTGGCAGGCATACTTGCAGTTGGCGCAGGTTCTGCGCGCGCGCGACGAGACCGAGCTCGCGATATTTTTCGGCAAGCAGTCCATCGCGCAAATTCAACGCGAGCGCAGTTACTTCGTCGGCGCCGATCGGCGCTTCGATCGCGGCTTCCTGCGCGACAAAGTCGCGGCCTATCGCGAGGTGGCGGACTGGTTGCTCGAGTTGGGCCGCATCGATGAGGGGCTCGCGGTCCTGCAGCTGATGAAGACCGAGGAGCTATCGGACTTCGGCGTGCGCGATGCGACGCCGGCCGGTGAACACGGCATCGAGCTTAGCGCCGAAGAGCTCGCGCTGCGCGATAAGTATGCGCAGGCCGTGCAGGCAGACGCCGCGGCCGGAGAGGAACTCGCGCGCCTCAGCGCTCTGGAGGAGGCTGGGCGCATCAGCCCGACGGAGCGCGAACGCTTGCAGGCGTTGCTCACCGGCAAGGGACTGTCGGAGAGCGAGCGCGCCCAGCGGATTGAACAGGTGCTCGGCGGCAACGCGAACTCTGCTGCCGGCGATCAACAGCAGCGTCGCACCATCGAGGCGCCCGCGCTGGCGCGCGCGGCCCGCGGCTTCGGCGCGGACACGGCGTTCGCCGTGTACCTGCTGACGGAAAATCATTTGCGCATTCTGGTGAGCGCGCGGGACCAACAAGCAGAGTTTCGCATTCCCGTCGACGCGGCGCAGCTGCAGCGCGATATCGGACACTTCCTCGACGACATTTCCCAGCGCCGCGACGCGACCGCCTTGTCGGACAAGCTATACGCAATCATGGTTCACCCGGTCGACGAGTTCGCCGCACAGCATCGGGTCCATCGCCTGGTATTGTGGCTCGACGGGCCGCTGCGCTACGTGCCGGTCGCGGCGCTGCGCGACGGCGAGCGTTACCTGCTCGACAAATACACCATCCAGATCTACGCGCCGGCGCCGGCGTCAAAGGCGGCATTACCGGCGCGCAGCGGTCCCCCATTGGTGCGCGGTCTCGGCGTCACTCAGGCGGTCGCCGGTTTCCCGGCGCTCCCGGCGGTGGCCGATGAGCTGTGCTACGTGGTACGCGGACCGATCGAGGGACTGAACTCGACCAGCGCGGCCTGCGCGGGGCCCGCGACCGGGAACGGCGCCTTGCAGGGCGAGGGTTTTGCGGATGCCGCTTTCACCGAGGCACGATTCAAGCAATTGCTCGCGGCACCCGGCAGCTTCTCCGTGCTACACATCGGGACGCACTTCCGTTTGCGGCCTGGCAATGCGCTGCGTTCTTATTTGCTGCTCGGCGACGGCTCGAGGCTCACTCTCGATACCATCGGTGGACTCGACTTCAGCGCAGTGGATGTGGTGACCCTGTCGGCGTGCGAGACCGGCATGGGTGGTGCGCGCGGCGACGACGGGCGCGAGATCGAAGGACTCAGCACTCTGGTGCAACGGCGCGGCGCCGGCCGCGTGATCGCCAGCCTGTGGCGGGTCGAAGATGCCAGCACCGCGCAACTCATGCGCACTCTATATAAGGCGTTCACCGCCGCCCATGGCGACGCCGCGCTCGGGCTGCAACAGGCGCAGCGCGCGCTGCGCTCCCAGAGAAATCACAGCGGTCAAAGCTACGCGAACCCGTACTACTGGGCGGGCTTCTATGTCGCGGGGAGTCATCCCTAACCCTGACAAAGCGGCGGCGCGCCCGTCTATATGGGCGTCACGCGAGCGCAGACGGGCACTGGAATCGGCATTCGAACTCCTCGACGGCAAGCTGCGTCGCGCGAATACTCTCCAACTCCGGGTATGCACGAGGCGCCACTAAGTATGGTTGGGAATGCCAAGCATTTTTCGCCGGAGGCTCGTCATGATCCATCTGCCCCGCTCCAGGATACTGAGGCATTTATTACCCGCGGCGGCACTGCTGCTGTCGATGACAAATGCGTGGAGCGCTGCGACAGTTGTCGGAATGAATCTGGTAAGTTCGGTGCGGACCGGCCGAACGACATTCGATTACAGCTATACGATCGCCGTAAAAAATGGCGCACCCGCGCTGAGCTCAGCCACAGCCACCGTCACGAGTAGCAACCCAAACACCGTTATTGTGCAGGGAACTGTTGCCTTGGGGACCTTGCCAAGTAACTCGACTGTAACCAGCAAGAACACCTTCACCCTTCAGCAGAATAGACTGGTGGCGTTTGATCCAGCCGCATTGACCTGGGTGATTGCGGGGTCGCCCTCTCTGATCACCGTGCCGAACGTGGTCGGCTTGACGCAGTCTGCCGCGTCGTCCGCGATTACTAGGGCAGATCTGGTGTTTGGCACGGTAACGACGCAATCGAGCACCACGGTGGTCGCGGGTCTCGTGATCAGCGAGAGCCCGACGGCGGGCACCAGTGTGGCCTCCGGTTCGGCGGTAAACGTCGTCGTCTCGAGCGGTCCAGCGAAGGTGACGGTGCCGAACGTGGTCGGCGCAACTCAAGCGGCAGCGACGACTGCGATCACTGCGGCCGGCCTGGTAGTCGGCGCGGTGACGACGCAATCGAGCACGACAGTGGCCCCGGGGCTCGTGATCAGCGAGAGCCCGACGGCGGGTACCAGTGTGGCCCCCGGTTCGGCGGTGAATCTGCTCATCTCCACTGGTGGTGGTGGCGCCACCATTACACCCACAATTTCCGTGGGCGATGGGTTCGCCTGCGCGCTCAAGCATAGCGGTGCGGTTTATTGCTGGGGGTATGGCGGCGAAGGCCAAGTCGGTAATCCCGCGGTTACAGGCAGCACCAGCGTCCCCGTACCGGTCGTCGGGTTACCGGCCGCGGTCGCAATTTCGGCGGGCTATTACCACACCTGCGCCATCACCAGCACCGGGGCGCCGATGTGCTGGGGGTGGGATCTGTACGGCGAACTCGGCAACGGCACCACCACGGGCAATCCCACCTTTGCGCCGGTAAAGGTGAGTGGGCTATCCGGCGTGGTGTCGATTTCCGCCGGCATATACCACACCTGCGCGGTGACCAACGTCGGGGGCGCGTGGTGTTGGGGAGACAACAATGAAGGCCAGCTCGGCAATGGCACCAAGAACAACTCCTCGGTTCCGGTGCCGGTCACCAACCTATCGAGCGGCGTGGTTGCGATTTCCACCGGCCAGTATTACAGCTGTGCCCTGACCGGCGACGGGGCCGTGTGGTGCTGGGGCCAAAATTCCAATAACCAATTTGGCGACGCGGGTTTGCCGGCATCAACCACCGTCCCAGTGCAGGTCCTGAACTCGACCGGGACCGGACCCTTGAGCGGCATCGCCGCAGCTTCCGCCGGAAATTACGGCACCTGCGCGCTGACTACCGCGGGGGCAGCTTTGTGCTGGGGCATAGGGCTCCAGGTAGGAGACGGCGGTGTCGGCGGCAACTACCCAGCGATGGTGTCGGGACTTTCCAGCGGGGTAACTTCCGTTGCCTCGGGCGGCGAGCCTTTCGCCTGCGCGGCGAGCGCGGGGACCGCATTGTGCTGGGGACAAGCCGACGAACCGCTCGGCAACGACAGCAGTGAAAACGAGACCACGCCGGTTACGGTCCCCGGGCCAACGAGCGTGGCCGCGGTCTCCGCGGGCTTCATGTCTGCTTGCGCCCTTACCAGTACTGGGTCGGTGTGGTGCTGGGGCGGGAATGCCTACGGTGAACTCGGCAACGGTTCGACCAATGGAGAGAACGGCGCTGCCGTTCAGGTCGTAGGACTTCTGGGAGTCGGCTTCCTGCAGCTATAAGCGGCGCGGCGGCCACGAGGGCAGCCACGATGTTTCCGGATCCATTCGATCCGCCATTCTGAGCAAAACCTCGCCCGTCCCACAACTGGGTGCCGGTGCGCGTGTCGACCAGCCCAGCCTCGGCCTCAACCGTGGTGGTCGAATTGAGCACGAATTTTCTTTCCTCAGGATTAAGAAGACGCTCACCACGACCAGCGCAGGAGCCAGACGAATGCAGTGAAGCCGAGTAAGAAGCCGCGTACGATCAGGTAGAGCAACGCCAATCCTGCGCGCAGCGGAATGTGCGGGCATGGCGCGGGCAAGCGGACACAGCCGGCGTTCGCGTATCGGGGTAAAATGCCGCAACCGACTTCCGATCGATTAGCACACGATCCAATCTGAGGAGTTCATCATGGTCAGTGTATTGGCGCGCATCGTCGCCTTGGCGCTGGCGCTGGGACCGGCGATGGCCGCCGTTGCGGCAGGCGATCAGCCCGCGAGCGCGGCCGCCTCGGTATCCGAGAAGGCCAAAGCAATCGGCGACTCGGTCAAACAGGAAGCCAAGGTGGTCGCGGCCGGCGCGAAGGAAGGGGCCAGGGAGGTTGCGGTGACCGCGAAAGAGGTGGCACACCAAGTTGCCGTTGCGACGAAGCAAGGCGCGCACGAGGTCGCAACGACCGCCAAGCGCGGCGCGGCTAAAACGAAGGCTGTGGTGACGGGCGATGAACCTGCTAAGCCGCAAAAGCCACAGAAGCCGCCGGCGCCCTAAGCTCGAAGAACGGCCGCCCGCAGGCAAGCGCGCCCCACTTCTAGCGAAGCGGTGCGGCGCGCTACAATGCGCCGCCTCCGATACCGTCTTCCCCTAGGAGATCGCGATGCAGAGATTCCTGCTCCCCGCCCTCACCACCCTCACCATGCTCGCAACGCTCGCGGTGCTCACCGCCTATGCCGCCGGCATGGGCCTGAAGCCCGGTTTGTGGGAAGTGAAGGTCAACAAGATGCTCATCGACGGCCGCGACATGTCGGGACAAATGGCGGCGGCGGCTGCGCAACGCCAGCAGATGATGGCAAACATGCCCGCCGAGCAGCGTTCCCGCATGGCGGCCATGCTCAAACAAAACGGCGGCGGCCAAGGCAGCGATGGCGGCTTTCGCATTTGCATCAGCCCCGCGATGGCAAAGCGCGACACCCCGGTCATCGACAAGGAGGGCCGCTGCCGCCCCGCAACGGTGACTCACAACGGCAATCAAGTAAGCTACGAGTTCAGCTGCACGATTAACGGCTCCACGACCACCGGCAAGGGTAAAGCCACGCTCGCCGCGAATCTGATCACGACGCAGGTCGACATGACCGCGACATCGGCGAACGGCAAGACGCGCGTAACGCACAACGAGTCCGAAATGCGCTTCCTAGGCGCCGACTGCGGCGATGTGAAGCCGCCGGACGCGCAGGCGCACCAGCCCTAGGCGCAAGCGCGAATAGGCGCTCAGGCGCGGCTTCACCGGTGCCGCGGCCATCACTATGGACGACAAATCCACTCTGCTGAATCAGCTGCGTATAGATCGCGGCAGCGAACCGGTGCGATCCGGCAAGGGTTGGATCTGGGCGGCCTCGCTCGCCGCCCTCCTGGTGGCGGCCATTGCAGCGTGGGCGTGGACGCGCCCGGCGACAGTGCCCGTGCATATCGCCGTGGCGCAGGCCCTCGCCGGCGACGGAGCGGCCGCGGCGGGCTCCATCCTGGATGCCTCCGGCTATGTGGTGGCGCGCCGTCAGGCCACGGTGGCATCCAAAATTACCGCCAAGATGATCGAGCTTGATATCGAGGAAGGCGATCATGTCAAAGCCGATCAGATCATCGCCAGACTCGACGATACCAACGTCCGCGCCGCGTTGAATCAGGCCAGCGCGCAACTTGACTACGCCAAGGCCGGCCTTGCCGAAACGCAGGTCAATCTCGCCAATGCCCAGCGTGATTACGAGCGGCAAAAGAGCTTGCTGCAGGGACACTTTGTCAGCCAGGCGACCGTGGACAATGCGCAGACCGCCTTGGACGCCCTGCGCGCGCAGCTTGCCACCCAGCGCAGCAATGTCGAGGTCGTCGCGCGCGGCTTGAATGTGGCCCAACGCAATCTCGACGATACCATCGTGCGCGCGCCGTTTGCCGGCGTGGTCACGGTCAAAGCCGCGCAGCCCGGGGAAATGGTGTCGCCGATTTCGGCCGGCGGCGGCTTCACGCGCACCGGCATCGGCACCATCGTGGACATGGATTCACTCGAAATTCAGGTCGACGTCAATGAAAATTTCATCAATCGCGTGCAGCCTGCGCAGCAGGTCAGCGCGAAACTCAACGCCTATCCCGATTGGCAGATTCCCGCACACGTGATCGCCGTGATTCCGACCGCTGACCGCAGCAAGGGCACCGTGACGGTGCGCATTGCGCTCGATCAGAAGGACGCACGCATCCTGCCCGAGATGGGCGTGCGCGTGTCGTTTCTGGCCGACGCGTCGCAGAGCCGCAGTGGAAAACCGGCGGCCGGCGTCAGCCTGCCGAGCAATGCGGTGCAGGGATCCGGCACGAGCGGCGCGGTTTTCGTCGTGCACGAAGACACGGTCGAGCGGCGCGCGGTGCGGCTTGGGGCGAGCAGCAGCGCGAGCGTCACTGTGTTGTCCGGATTGACCGCAGGGGAGCGCGTCGCGGTCGCCGATTTCACCCAGCTTAAGGACGGCGCGAAGATTCGCATCGAGCAATAAGGAGCTTAAGACCCGTGAGCGAAGCCATCGTATCCTTGCGCAATGTCGTGAAGCGCTATGTCCGCGGCAAGCAGACCGTCGAGGTGTTGCAGGGGCTTAACCTGGATATTCCGCAGGGCGAGTTTGTCGCGTTGATGGGCCCCAGCGGCTCCGGCAAGACCACGCTCCTGAATCTGATCGGCGGCTTGGATACCTCGACCTCCGGCGAAGTCACCGTCGCCGGTCAGCGGCTCGACCAACTTAAGCAAGGCGCACTGGCGCGCTGGCGCGCCAATCATGTCGGATTCGTGTTCCAATTCTACAATTTAATGCCGATGTTGAGCGCTCAGCGCAATGTGGAGTTGCCCTTATTGCTGACCAACCTGTCCGGCGCGCAGCGCAAAGCCAACGCCCTGGCCGCGCTGACCCTGGTCGGCATCGCCGATCGCGCCAAGCACAAGCCCAGCGAGCTGTCGGGCGGGCAGGCACAACGCGTCGCCATCGCACGGGCGATGGTCGCAGATCCCACCCTCCTGGTGTGCGATGAGCCGACCGGAGACCTGGATCGTAAATCCGCCGATGATGTGCTGCATCTGCTGCAGGTGCTGAATCGCGAGCATGGCAAGAGCATCATCGTGGTTACCCACGACCCCAAGGCCGCCGAGTTCGCCAGCCGCCGGCTGCACATGGACAAGGGCGCGCTGTTGGAAGCCGGGACCTTGAGCTGACGCAGCGCCCCATGAAGTACTTCCCGCTCATCTGGGCCACGCTCTGGCGCAAGAAGACCCGCACCATCTTCACGCTGCTCTCCGTGATCGTCGCCTTTCTGCTGTTCGGCATGCTGGAAACGGTCGACTACGCCTTCGCGCACCCGAGCAGCGGCGCCTTCGGCGCCAACAAGCTGATCACCACCAATAAATACTCGATCACCTTGTCGCTGCCCTTTTCCGACACGCAGCAGATCCGCTCGGTATCGGGCGTCGACGAAGTCACCTGGATCACCTGGTTCGGCGCCTATTATCAGGAGTCGAAGAACTTCGTGTTCGCCCTGCCCGTCGACACCGACAGCTATTTTAGTCTGCACAAGGACGAGTTCATCGTCGGCGACGCTGCGATGAAGGCGTACCGCAGCACTCGTACCGGAGCGCTGGTCAATTCCGAGCTGATGAAGAAATTCGACTGGAAGGTCGGCGATAAGGTGCCGCTGCATTCGACCATCTGGACGCAGAAGAGCGACGGCTCGCTGGACTGGACCTTCGACATCGTCGGCAGCTTTGATGTCAAGGAGCCCACTCAAGCCAGCGCGCAGGCATCGACCTTGTTGTTCCACTACGAGCTATTCGACGAGGGGCGCAACTTCGGCAAGGGCACCGTCGGCTGGTTCGAGGAGCGGATCAGCGACTCATCGCAGGCCGCCGCGATTTCCAACCGCATCGATGCGCTGTTCGCCAATTCATCGAACGAAACCAAGACGCAGCCCGCCAATGATTTCACCATGGCCTTCATCAAGCAATTCGGCGACATCGGCTTCGTGCTGCGCGCAATCCTCGGCGCGGTGTTTTTCACGCTGCTGTTCCTCACCGGCAACACCATGATGCAATCGGTACGCGAGCGCATACCGGAGCTCGCGGTGCTGAAGACCGTCGGCTTCGGCGACGGCAAGGTGCTCGGTCTGGTGCTCGCCGAATCTCTGTTGCTGTGCGTGTTCGCCGCAATCATCGGGCTAGCCTTGAGTTTCGCGGCTCTGCCGATCATCAAACAGGGTTTACAGGGTGTGGAGCTCTCGCCGCAGGCGCTGCTCCCCGGAATCGTTGCAGCGGTGTTGCTGGCACTGATCGTGGGTCTGCCGCCCGCGCTACGCGCGATGCGGCTGAATATCGTCGACGCGTTGGCCGACAAGCGTTGAGCGCGACGCGACAAGGAACCGGATAATGTTCAAGCAACTGACCGCCATCAGCCTGATGAGTCTGCAGACCCTGCCGCAGCGCATCGGCGCCTCCAGCGTCATCGTGATCGGCATCGCCGGGGTCGTCGCGGTATTGGTCTCCGTGCTGGCGATGGGCGCGGGGTTCCGGCATACACTGGCGGATAGCGGCCGCGCCGATCGGGCAATCGTGCTGCGCGGCGGCTCCGACGCCGAGCTCAACAGCAATATGACGCGAGAAGATATCGCCGTCATCAGCAATGCGCCGGGCCTCGCCAAGGACGCGAACGGCAAGGCCCTGCTGTCGAACGAGCTTGTGACCGTGGTGAACATCCCGAAGATCGATACCGGCACCGATGCCAACGTCACCTTGCGCGGCGTCGGCTTGAAGCTCACCGAGGTGCGTCCGGAGTTGAAAATCGTGACCGGCCGCATGTTCCGCCCGGCAGTGCGCGAACTGATCGCAGGCTTGGGCGCCGCCAAGCAATTCCGCGGACTCACGACGGGAAGCGTGCTGCATCTGCGCAATGCTGACTGGACCGTCACCGGCGTATTCACGAGCAACGGCGACGTTCACGAATCCGAACTCCTGGCCGACGTCGATACGGTGGGCTCGTCCCTCGAACGCAACGGCTACAGCTCGGCGGTGGCGCTGCTCAACAGTCCGGCCGACTTCACGCCGTTCAAGGATGCGCTGACGAGCGATCCGCAGCTGAAGGTGGACGTGCAGCGCGAACCGGAGTATTACGCCGCGCAGGCCAAAGACCTGACCAAGATCATCAATGTTGTCGGCAACACGGTAGCGATCATCATGGCGATCGGCGCGATGTTCGGCGCGCTCAACAGCATGTACTCGGCGGTCGCCGCGCGCGGGTCGGAGATCGCCACTTTGAGAGCCATCGGCTTCGGCGCCCTGCCGGTGCTGCTGTCGGTGATGATCGAGGCGCTGGCGCTGTCCTTGCTCGGCGGCATCATCGGCGCCTCGCTGGCGTGGCTGTTTTTCAACGGACACAGCGTCAGCACGCTCGGCGGCGCCTTCGCTCAGGTCGTGTTCCAGCTGACGGTGACGCGCGCGCTGATCGTCACCGGCATCATCTGGGCCTGCCTCATCGGGCTGCTCGGCGGCTTCTTTCCGGCCCTGCGCGCGGCGCGGCTGCCGGTGGCGGAAGCGTTGCGCGCCGCTTGAAGAGGACCCCACCAGCGGCAAGCGGGCTTCGCCACAGCTTGAAGCAGCGGCACATGACGATGATTGCTCTCGGCGGCGTCATCGGCGCCGGGCTTTTCGTCGGTAGCGGCGTGGTCATCAAGGCGGCCGGACCCGCCGCAGTCGTTTCTTTTGTGATCACGGGGATGCTGGTCGTGCTGGTGATGCGCATGCTCGGCGAAATGGCCGTCGCGCTGCCGGCAGTCGGCTCATTCTACGAATACGCCCGCCTCGCCTGGAGCGACCGGCCGGCGCTCGGTGAACTCGCGGGCTTTCTGACCGGCTGGATGTACTGGTATTTCTGGGTCATTGTCGTGGCGTTGGAGGCGATCGCCGGCGCAGGCCTTGTCCGCTTCTGGTTGCCCGGCGAACCGATGTGGGTCATCAGCTTGGCGCTGCTGCTGCTGCTGACCCTGACGAATCTCGTCTCGGTGAGGTCATTCGGGGAGTTCGAGTTCTGGTTCGCCTCGATCAAAGTTGCTGCGATAGTCGCCTTCTTGGTGTTCGCGGGCGCGTACGTCCTGGGCTTGTGGCCGGCAACGGGTCCCGGAATCGCCAACCTCACAGCGCATGGCGGCTTCGCGCCGAACGGCATACTTCCGATCCTGACCGGTGCTGTCGCGGCAACGGGTTTCTACTTTGGCGCCGAGATCGTCGCGATCGCGGCCGCGGAAGCGGCAGAGCCCGCCAAAGCGGTGGCCCAAGCGACCAACTCGGTCATCACGCGCGTCCTGCTCTTCTATGTGGGCTCGATCCTTCTGGTCGTGTGCCTGGTGCCGTGGAATTCGGCGGGTATCAGCACGCCCTACGTCAGTGCTCTACGTGCGATGGGCATTCCCGCCGCGGCGCAAATCATGAATGCCGTGGTTCTGACCGCGGTGCTATCGGCGCTGAATTCGGGGCTGTATGCCTCCTCGCGGATGCTGTTCGCTCTGACCCGGCGCGGCGATGCTCCCCGAGGGCTCGCCAAGCTCAACCGCCACGGCGTACCGGCGCGCGCGATTTTGCTGGGAACGCTGTTCGGTTACGTCGCCGTGGTCATGTCCTATGTCTCGCCGGACACGGTATTCGCCTTTCTGGTCAACTCCTATGGAACGGTGGCGATATTCGTCTACGTGCTAATCGCCATTTCCCAACTGCGCCTGCGCGCGCGAGTGGAACGGGAGGATCCGGCGCGGCTTAGGATACGTATGTGGGGGTATCCGTACCTGACCTACCTGGCGATCGCCGGCATGCTCGGCATCGTTCTGGCGATGGCCTTCATCCCCGACCAGCGCACGCCGCTCATATTCGGCGTGATCAGCTTAGGGCTCCTGGTGCTGGGCTTCAGCGCGCGCCTGCGCTTCGGTGGAACGCCGGACATTGCGGCGCTTGCGATGGAGCCCCGTCAGAACCGCGAATTGTAGGCGTCGCGGCTTTGGTCAGCGGCAGCGAGCGCCCTGCCGGACCAGCTCCTTCTGCACCGCGCCAATATTCAGTTGATCGAATGCTTCGTCACGCTGCAGCGAGATGGCCGCCGCGACTCCGGCGCCTTGGCCGCTCACGGCGCAGCACATCATGTTGCGCGCAGAGGCATGGGAAACCTTGTCACCGCCGATGCACCGTCCGGCGACGATCAGGTTGCCGACGCCTTTGGGCACCAGGGCGCGATAGGGTACCTGCCAGTAGCGCCCCGTGGTCGGCAGGATCAAGATGCCATAACCGTCGATGAACTCCGGAAAGATGCCGATCGCATCGTCGAACCGGCCCTGCTCGCGAACATCGGTACCGGTGAGATTGTAGAGCGCGTCGATCTTGCGGGTATCGCGGATGCCGAGCGTCATGCCGAAGTTGCGCAGCTTCGCCTCCTCGCAGCCCGGCATGAAGCCGCGCAGCGCTTCGAGCGCGTAGATCGCCTCGCGCCTGCCGCGCATCTCGCCGATGGTCAGATCAGTCGGGTCGGTGCCGTCGATTTCCGGCATATGCACCAGGTTCAGATACGTGAGGTCTCCCTGGTCGGTGACCGTGCCCCAAGTGCCGGCGACGGTGTGCAGATTCGCCGGGATGATGCCGGCGGCCAGCGCCTGTTTGAACGGCTTGCGCAGGAACGGCGAGAACAGCTTGTCTTCCTTACCCGTGGTTTCGTAGTCCCATTCACCGTTGCCCGACCAGTCAGCATAGGTCTGCGGATCGGCCTTCACTGCATCGATGAAACGGCGCTTGTTGACGCCGCTCATGGAGAACATGACGGACGCGGCCAGCATCTGCTCCTTGGGTGTCTTGCGCACTGGGGCGCCGGCGCGGGTCGCGATGTCCGCATCCCCGGTCGCATCGATCACGCGCTTGGCAAGCATGGCCTCGCGGCCCGCCTTGCTCTCGGTGATGACGCCGCGAATGGCGCCGTTCTCCATGATCGGCGCCACGCACAAGCGGTGCAGCAGCGGCGTGACCCCGGCTTCCTGCACCAGCACGTCGGCCACCCACTTGAACATCTCGGCGTCGAGCGCATGGCTTAGGGATTGTGGCTCCGGCATCGCCGCGCCCATGGCTTTTGCGCGCTCCTCGAACTCGATGCCGATGCCTTCGCAGTCAACGGTTTGCTCGTGCCGGTACCAGGCAAAGCCCTCAACCCCCACTTGCGTGATGTTGCCGCCGAAGCAGCCGTTGCGGTCGATCAGCGCGGTGCGGGCACCGGCACGCGCCGCGGCCAGCGCCGCCGCAAGACCGCCCGGGCCGCTGCCCACCACCAGGACGTCGGTTTCCAGAACCACATCCAGCGAGCGGACGGGTTCAATAATCGTTGTCATCGCGAGCTAACCCTTGGATAGCAGTGGTAAAAAAGCATCAGATCGCGTGGCCGCGGACCCAGCGGTCGCTCGGCCGGGCCATCCCGGGGTAAATGAAGCCGCCACGAGTGCAGATTATCGTGTTGACGGCGCGCGGGCTATTAGGCAAATCACGCGTCACAAAATCAGGTGTCACAATTTGGTCATATTCGTGCTATAAATTCCGCGGGCCGCTGCAAGTAAACAACAACGCAAGGGGAGCCTGAACCGTGTCGGGCAAGTGATTCTCAGCCCTTATCTGCGGGTTTAGAGGCCGGTAGGGATCGATACTCCTTATATGGATATAATCGATGGCGAGGGGACGTTGGCGAGATTGATACAGTAGAACTTCATAAGGGAAGGGATCAATAACATGAATTCAAATTCGAAATTATCCTATGCAATTGCCGCCATCTTGAGCGGCTCCGGTATGGGTATGGGAATCTCGCACGCGGCAACGGCAACCGACACGACTGCGAGCGATTCCGAAGGGATCCAAGAAATCGTCGTGACCGCCCAGCGTCGCAATGAGTCGGTCCAGAACGTGCCGATCACGATTCAGGCGGTCACCGGTGAGCAGCTGAAACAGCTGAATGTGACGACCCTCGACGACCTGCTGAGATACACGCCGAACGTGACGTTCAGCGGAAACGGCCCGGGCGAGGGCAATATCTTCATGCGCGGCTTGAGTTCCGGCGGCTCCGGCAACCAATCGCAGTCGACGACTGCGCCGTTCCCGAACGTTGCCCTGTACTTGGACGATCAGTCGATGCAGTTCCCGGCCCGCAACAATGACGTCTACATGGTCGACATGGAGCGTGTCGAAGTGCTCGAGGGCCCGCAAGGCACGCTGTTCGGCGGTGGAGCGCAGGCCGGCGCCATTCGCTACATCACCAACAAGCCGAAGCTCGATGTCACGGAAGGCGACTTCAACGTGGGCTACGGCACGACTGCCGGCGGCGACCCGAACAACAACCTCAACGGGACCATCAACCTGCCGCTGATCGCGGACACCCTGGCCATCCGCGCGGTGATCTTCAGCGACCATCGTGGCGGCTACATCTCCAATGTGCCGGCGACGATCTCTTCGGCTGCCAACCCAGCTACCGGTGTCAATGCCACCCCGACTGCCGGCAACGGGTCTCTCGTGGGATCGAACCTAAATCCGGTGACCTACACCGGAATGCGCCTGTCGGCACTGTGGAAGTTCAACGACGACTGGAACCTGCTGGTTCAGCAGAACTATCAGAACATGGAAGCGGACGGCTATTTCAACTCCTATCCTCAGGGTACGGACGGAAATAATCTGCAGCCTTACCAGATCACCGCCTTCACCCCGGCCTACGACAAGGACCGCTACGAAAGCACGTCCTGGACGCTCAATGGCAATATCGGCAATTTCCTGAAGGCTGTCTACACCGGTAGCTACCTGGACCGGCACATCAATCAGCAGGCCGACTATTCCAATTACATGCGCAGCACCGTGGGTTCGAACTACACCTGCACCGGCGTGGGTGCCCGATATGCCTACTTCAAGTCAGCCAAGCCGACCACCTGCTACGCACCGGTCGGCGACTGGAACGACACCGTCGAGAATACTCACCAGAGCCACGAGATCCGCCTGAGCACCCCCGAGGAGAACCGGCTGCGCGGCCTCATCGGCGGCTTCTGGGAAGATTTCATCATCAAAGATCAGATGAACTTCAACTACCTGGGCATTCCGCAATGTAGTGCGGCCAACCTCGCGATTTCGGCGGCCGGCGGTCCGGACTGCCTCTCTGCCGTGGGACCCGTTCCCGGCAACTATGCGACCGATCCCGGCCTGCGCGAAAACTCCAACACGGCGTTCGGCGAGGACGTGAAGCGTGGCTACCGGCAGGCTGCATTTTTCACCTCCGTCGATTTTGACCTGATCCCGAAGGTACTGACGGTGACCGGCGGGACGCGCTACTACCACTACGACGAATTCGAGCAGGGTTCGGAGTTCTACAGCGAGACCAGCAGCCCCCTCATCCTCAATCACCCCAATGGAGCCTGCATTGCGGCGGGAGCTTGCGGCTTCGGCATCAACTTGAACAAGAAGGAAAGCGGCTTCAGGAGCCGCGGCAACCTGACCTGGCACATCACGCCGGACATCATGGCGTACTACACCTACTCGCAAGGCTTCCGTCCGGGCGGCTTCAATCGCACGAGCTCTCTTGCCAATGGTATGGTCTTCCCCGGCGCGGAGGCCCCGTACACCGCAGGGGTTGGCGCGAGCAAGCAGTTGCTCAAGCCGGTTGGTTACGATTCCGACAATCTGACCAACAACGAGATCGGCATCAAGAGTGAATTCCTCGACCATCGACTCCAGGTCAACGGCTCCGTGTACCAAATGGTTTGGAGCAACGTTCAGTTGCCGTTGTTCGATCCGGTACATCTTGGCAACACCACCTTCGACATCAACGGGCCAACCTACGTGGTCAAAGGCGTCGAGCTGCAATTGGTCGCGCGCGTGACGGAAGGGCTCACCGTACAGGGATCGAGTTCGTGGAACAGTACCAACCAGACCAACGCGCCTTGCTTGACCAGCAACAGGGTGAGTGCGGGCAATCCGACTCCGATCGGCACGTGCATCACCCAGATCAATAGTTTGCCCTACACCAACCCGTACGGTGTGCTCGACACCTCGCCGGCGTTCTCGCCGCCCTTGCAGTTCAACCTGCGCGCGCGCTACGACTGGACCATGGGCGACTACAAAACGTTCGCGATGGTGGGTGCCAACCATATCGGCAGCCAGCGCGACGAGCCGGCCAGTTTCCCGGACGGCAACGGACCGTTCTGCAGTCCTATTCCGACTACCACCCTGTGTCTTTACACCATGCCGGGATACACGACCTATGATGCGGCGGTCGGTGTGGCCAAGGACAGCTGGACGGCGCAGATCACGGGCAGCAACCTGACGAACTCGGATGCGAGTACGAATTCGACCTCCGGTCAGTTCATCAGGTCCGAAATACCGCTGCGGCCGCGCGTGCTCACGCTGCAGATTGGGTATAAGTTCTGATCGGCTAGTGGTGGATCCAAAGGCGACCGGCTCCGGCCGGTTGCCGTAGAATCAAGGGCGGACATTTGTCCGCCCTTTTTTTCCCCTGGGCGATTATGGATTCTTCGGACGCGAAAACGGCCACATCAGCGCTTGCAACCGACGTAGCCCGGATTCGCGCGCTGCTCAGGCAGCAGAAGTTTTCTGAGACTCTCGCCGCGGGTGAAGCACTGCTCGCCGAAGCGGCCGATCAGCGGGAGGTGCTGCTGTTTGTCGCCATTGCCCAGCGATATCTGGGCCGGATCCCCGACGCACTGAACACGCTAAAGACCCTGGAGCGGCATCATCCGCGCTTCAGCCGCCTGTATGAGGAGCGTGGGCGCTGCTACGTCGACATGAAGCAGGCGCCGCAGGCCATCGAGGCTTTTCTTAGCGCGGTGAACCTCAATCATTCTCTGCCGGGCAGCTGGCGCATGCTCGATGGCCTGTACCGCATGACGGGTCAAACCGGTGAGGCCGCGACGGCGGCAAATCACGTGGCGACGCTCGAGAATCTACCGCCCGAGGTCGTGACCGCGACCGGGCTGTTTATGGACGGCGATCTGGACGCTGCCGAGCCTCTGGTGCGTGCCTATCTGCTGAAGTACGGCAATCATGTCGAAGCCATGCGCCTACTCGCCGGCATTGGCATTGCGCGCAAGGTGTACGCCGACGCAGAGCTGCTGCTGGCGGCGGTCCTCGAGCTCGCGCCCGGTTATCGTGCTGCCCGCCAGGAATACGCGGGGGTGCTGGTCGAACTCCATAAGTACAGCGAAGGGCGCCGGCAGCTCGACCAGCTTCTTGAAAAAGACCCCGACAACCGCGAGCTGAAGACACTCTATGCCTTCAGCTCCGTAGGGCTCGGCGAACACGAACGGGCCATCGGACTGTACCGGGCGCTTCTTCAGGGGACGCCCGAGGATGCCGACCTGCATCTGTCCATCGCCCATGCACAGAAGACTCTCGGCCGGCGGCAGGAGGCGATTGAATCCTATCGCAGAGCGGCGGCCTGCCGCCCCGGCTATGGCGATGCGTATTGGAGTCTCGCGAACTTAAAAACCTACCGGTTCACGAATGAAGAGCTGGCGCAGCTACGCGCCGCGGAATCGGCGCCGGCAACCGGTGCCGTCGACCGCTACCACCTGTGTTTTGCGCTCGGCAAGGCACTGGAGGATCAAGGTGAATTCGCGGAGTCCTTCCGCTACTACGAGCGGGGCAATGCGTTTAAGCGCTCTGAAAGCTGGTATGGCGCCGACATCATCGAGAACAACACCCATCGGCAGATTGAGGTCTGCACAGCTGAGTTTTTCGCCAACCGCCGTGGCTGGGGCGCGCAGGATCCGGACCCTATTTTCATCATCGGCCTGCCGCGCTCGGGCTCGACTCTGCTCGAACAGATCTTAGCTTCGCACTCGAAGGTCGAGGGCACGCAGGAACTCGCCGACATTGAGCAGATTGTCAGAAATCTTCGCGGCCATGACCTGGACCCGGAAAATCCGCGCTACCCGCGAATATTGGCACAGATGGAGTCCCGGGACTTTCTCAACCTCGGCGAGCAATATCTGGCCGGCACCCGGGTGTACCGCACCGGCAAGCCCTTTCTCATCGACAAGATGCCGAACAACTTCCGGCACGTAGGGCTCATTCACCTGATGCTGCCGAATGCACGGATCATCGATGCGCGGCGTGAGCCGATGGCGTGCTGTTTCAGCAATCTGAAGCAGCTGTTTGCCGGCGGCCAAGAATTCACCTACAGCATCGACGATATCGCGCGTTACTACCGAACGTATCTGGAGTTGATGCGGCATTGGGATCGCGTACTGCCCGGACGCATACTTCGCATACAGCACGAGGATGTCGTCGATGATCTCGAGGGCAACGTGCGGCGCATGCTTGATTTCTGCGGACTTCCGTTCGAACCCCCGTGCATTGATTTTTACAAGACGGAGCGTAGCGTGCGCACCGCCAGTTCGGAGCAGGTTCGCCAGCCCCTCAATCGTGAGGGTCTGGATCAGTGGAAGCACTTCGAGCCGTGGCTTGAGCCGCTGAAGAACGCGCTCGGCGACGCGCTTAACCACTACCGCGATGCATAAGTTGGGTGTGAAACCGGGCCGCAACGATCCGTGCCCCTGCGGCAGCGGCAAAAAATACAAGCACTGCTGCGCTCTGCAACCCGCCGCGATGCCGCCGCCGCAAATACTCAGCCCGCGCGAGATCGGCGCCCTGGTCGAGCTGGTCGATCATGACCGGCTGAGCGAGGCGCAATTCAAGGCCAGTGCGCTCCTCGCGATACACCCGAACGCCGGGATACTGTGGAAGATCCTTGGTGTGGCGCTCATGCGGCAAGGCAGGGACGCATTACAGGCGCTGCGCAGAACGGCAGAGCTGATGCCGCATGACGCCGAAGCGCACGGCAATCTAGGATCGGCCCTGCACGATCAGGGTCAGTGGGCCGAAGGCCTGGCGAGCTTGCGCAGGGCGCTTGCAATCCAGCCCGACGACGTGGCGGCCCTCGTCGATGCCGCCAATGCAATGAAGGAGCTCGGGCGAGCACGTGAAGCGGTTCCGCTCTACCAAAAGGCGCTGCAGCTCAAGCCCGGGCTCATCGAGGCTCAAAACAATCTGGGCAACGCGTTTCTGGCGCTCGGTCAGTGTGATGAGGCCGTGGCCTGCTACAGGCGTGCGCTCGAGATCCAACCGGATGATGCAGAAGTACACTGCAATCTGGGAAACGCTCTTCGGCAACTAGGAGCGCTTGATGAGGCCATGGCGAGCAGCCGGCGGGCCATAACCCTCGACCCGGCTTTAAGCGTCGCGCACAATAACCTGGGGCTCATCTTAGCGGCGCTGGGACAGCGCGAGGCAGCGGTAGCGAGCTTCCGGCAGGCGTTGGAACTGAACCCCGGCTACGTCGAGGCGCTCAATAATCTCGGCAACGTGCTGCGCGACCTTGGGGATCGCCGCGAGGCTGCATCCCTCTATACCCGAGCCATCGAACTCGATCCCAAGCGCGCCGAGAGCCACTGTAACTTAGGACAAGTGCTGTTCGAATTCCGGCGAATCGATGAAGCGGCGGCGAGTTACACCCAGGCGCTTGGCCTGCAGCCGGACTATGCCTTGGCGCATTTGAGCCTTGGCACGGCACGGCGCCTGCAGGGTCGCGCGGCCGAAGCGCAGGCAAGCTGCCAGGCCGCGCTCGCCATCGAGCCGAACTACGTCGAGGCACTGACCCTCCTCGGTGAACTGCGCGCCGATCGAGGTCAATTTTCCGAAGCGGAAGAATTATTCCAGCGAGCGATCGCCATCGATCCGGAATTTCCCTTTGCGTTTTGCAGCATCGCGGCGCATCGCAAAATGACGGGCGAGGATACTGCGTGGCTTCAGGGCACCGAGGCGTTGCTTGCAAAGCCGCTGCCGCTCGGACACGAAATCAGCCTGCGCTACGCTCACGGCAAATACTTTGACGACCTCAGGCAATACGATCAGGCGTTCAGCAGTTACCGGCAGGCAAACGAACTGACCAAACGCTATGGATCAAACTTCGATGGAGCGAAGCTGACGCAGCGCGTCGATGAGATCATCCAAAGTTTCGATGCGCCGTTCATGCGCCGGTGTCAGGCCCGCGCCTCCCCCTCGGAGCTTCCGGTTTTCATCATCGGCATGCCGAGATCGGGCACCTCGCTGACCGAGCAAATTCTCGCCTCACACCCGGCCGTGTTTGGTGCCGGGGAGGTCACTTTCTGGGATGGCGCTTTCGTCGCTTATAAAAAGGCGGGGCTTAAAAGCGAGGCCGGCGCGAACCTGCTGCCCGGCATGGCGAGCGACTATCTCGATCGCCTGACGGCCTTATCCGGCCAGGCGCTGCGCGTGGTCGACAAGCTGCCGGCCAATTTCTTGTACGCAGGACTGATCCACGCCGCGTTCCCGCAGGCCCGAATCATCCACATGCGCCGTCATCCGATCGATACCTGCTTGTCAATCTACTTTCAGAATTTTTTCAATATGGGCCCGTACGCCAACGATTTTGACAATCTTGCGCACTACTACGGCGAATACGTCCGCATCACCGATCACTGGCGCGCCGTGCTTCCCGCGGCGACGCTCTTGGAGATGCCTTATGAGGCGCTGATCGAAGATCAGGAGTTCTGGACCCGGCGAGTGCTGGATTTCATCGGCCTGCCGTGGGACCCAAAGTGTCTGAATTTTCATCAGACGGATCGCCTCGTCATCACTGCCAGCAAATGGCAGGTCCGGCAAAAGATCAATGCCGCATCGGCAGGACGCTGGAGAAATTATGAGAAATTCGTCGGGCCTCTGCGGCCGCTGATGGAGTTGTATCCAAATGCACGATAGGAGCGCCGCTGCCCATTCTTCGCCGGTTGAAGCGGAGGTTCGACGGATACGCGAACTACTGGAGCAGCGCCGTTTCACCGATGCCCAAGCCGCCGCGTCGGCGCTGTTGGTGCGGGTGCCCGAAAACCGCGATGTCCTCTTGATGTCGGCAGTGAGCGATCGGTACCTGAATAACATCCCCGGCGCGCTCGCGACGCTCGAGCGTCTTGAGCGGCATCACCCCGGATTCAGCCGCCTGTATCAGGAGCGCGGTCATTGCTACGTGGCCACGCGTGATGCGCCGCGGGCGATCGACGCCTTTCTTCGGGGGGTGAACATCAATCCGGCGCTGCCTGCGAGCTGGAGCATGCTCGAGGGTCTGTACCGACTGACGGGCGATACCGAGAACGCCGCCATGGCCGCCGCGCACGTCGCGACGCTCAAGCGCCTGCCGCCGGAAGTGGTGCACGCCACGGGTCTATTTTCGGACGGCGAGCTGACCCCTGCGGAGAACATCGTCCGCGCCTATCTCCTGAAGCACGGCAATCATGTCGAGGCCATGCGCCTGCTGGCCAAAATAGGCATCGAGCGTGAGGTATTCGATGATGCGGAACTGCTGCTCGAGGCCGTCATGCAGCTCGCGCCTGACTATCAGGCAGCGCGCCTCGACTATGTCCGGACGCTGCTGGAGCGGCACAAGCACCTTCGCGCGCGCGAGGAGCTCGAGACGCTGCTGAAGCTCGAGCCCCGCAACAGGCAATACCTCACGCTTTACGCAACCGCGAGCGTCGGCCTCGGCGATCACGAGAAGGCGATTGCGCTGTACCGGGAACTCCTCGCGGATGCACCGGGGGCCGCCGATCTGCACCTGTCGGTCGCTCACTCGCTGAAGACGCTTGGGCACCGCGAAGAATCCATCGCGGCGTACCGTGCGGCCGCCACCGCACGCCCGAGCTTTGGCGACGCGTACTGGAGTCTTGCGAATCTGAAGACCTATCGCTTCTCTGACGCCGAGATCGCGCGCATGCGCGCCGAAGAAGCGGCGCCGTCCACTGCGCTGATCGATCGCTACCACCTGTGCTTCGCTCTCGGCAAGGCCTTGGAGGATCGGGGCGAGTATGCAGAGTCATGGCGCCATTACGAGCGAGGCAACGCGCACAAACGCTCCGAAAGCCGCTACCGGCCCGAAATTATCGAGACCAACACGCGCCTGCAGATCGGCATCTGCACGCACGACTTCTTTTCGCATCGCACGGGTGTCGGCGCCAAGAGTTCCGATCCGATATTCATCGTCGGGCTGCCCCGCTCCGGATCGACGCTGCTCGAGCAAATACTGGCCTCCCATTCGCGCGTCGAAGGCACGCAGGAATTGGCCGATATCCCGCGGCTCGTCCTCGACCTGCAAGGGCGCGAACCCGATCTGAACAACCCACGCTACCCGGGTGTGCTCGCCGACCTTAAACCCGAGGACTGTCTACGGCTCGGCGAAAAATACTTGAGCGATACGCGGGGCTACCGCACGAACAAGCCGTACTTCATCGATAAGATGCCGAATAACTTCAGGCATATCGGCCTCATTCACCTGATTCTGCCGAATGCCAGGATCATCGACGCCCGGCGCGAACCGATGGCCTGCTGCTTCAGTAATTTGAAGCAACTATTCGCCAGCGGACAGGAGTTTACCTACAGCACTGCGGACATCGCGCGCTATTACCGAACGTATCTCGAGCTGATGCGGCACTGGAATGCGGTGCTCCCGGGAAGAATACTGCGAGTGGAGCATGAAGATGTCGTCGATGATCTCGAAGGCAACGTGCGGCGAATTCTCGATTTCTGCGGCCTCGAGTTCGAGCCGGCCTGCGTCGAGTTTCACAAGACGGAGCGCAGTGTTCGCACGGCAAGCTCAGAGCAGGTGCGCCAGCCGATCTTCCGCGAGGGGCTCAACCAGTGGAGGAATTACCAACCGTGGCTCGGATCGCTCGAAGATGCATTGGGTGATGCGCTGCTCCGTTATCGCGATTAGAGCGCCTGATTGATCCATGATCGCCCCTTCAAAGGAGTTTGACCTCGCAGTCGTGGGCGCCGGCATCGTCGGGTTGTCCTGCGCGCTGGCCGCCGCCAGGCGCGGCCTCAAGGTGATCGTCATCGAGCGCAACTCGCGCGCCCGCGGAGCCTCGGTGCGCAACTTCGGCTTGGTTACCGTCACCGGGCAGGATCGCGACACCGTGTGGCACCGGGCCCGCCGCTCACGCGAGGTGTGGCGGGAGGTCGCGGCGAAGGCCGGCATCCCGATCGTGCAGCAGGGTCTGTGGGTCGCCGCTCAACGACCGGAATCCGCAGCCCTGCTCGATGCGTTCATGCGTTCCGACATGGCCGAAGGCTGCCGGCTGCTGGGGCCGTCGGCCGCCCGGCGGCAGTGTCCGGAGTTGCGCACGCCCGGGCTTAAGGCGGCGTTTTGCAGCCCGCATGAGCTACGCGTCGAGTCCCGCGAAGCGATCCCGATGCTCACCGACTGGCTTGCGCGCGACCACGGCGTCGAATTTCGCTGGGAGACGGCGGTGCATGCGGTTGAACCGCCGAGGCTCGACACCTCGCGCGGCCCACTGTCCGCCGCGGCGGTGGTGGTGTGTCCCGGCGACGATCTGGTCACGCTGTTTCCCGAGCGGCTGGCGGCTGCGCGCGTCGGCCGCTGCACACTGCAAATGCTGCGCCTGGAAAGCCCGGGCTTTGCGTTGCCGGGAACGGTGATGTCGGACCTAAGTCTGCTGCGCTATGGAGGGTTCGCAAGCCTGCCCGAGGCCGGCGTGCTGCGGCGGCGGTTGGAATCGGAGCAGAGCGAGTATTTGCGGCACGGCATTCACCTCATCATCGCGCAAGGGCCCGACGGCAGCCTGATTGTCGGCGACAGCCATCACTATGACCCTGCCGCGGAGCCGGTCGCCGACGAAGGTGTTTATCGGTTGATCTTCGACGAATACCGGGCCGTGACCGGCCGGCCCCCGCCGGCCGTCCGGGCGCGTTGGACCGGAACCTATGCGACCGCCAGCGATGGTGCCGTGCTGATCGACGCGCCATCGCTTCGGGCCCGCTTGGTTGTGGTCACGAGCGGCGTCGGCGCCTCGACCGGATTTGCCATCGGTGAAGAAGTGATCGGCGGCCTGTTTAACGGCTAGACAGCGGTGTCAACTGATTATTGTCAACAATATGCAGTTAAGATACGATTCCAGACCCCTATCAACGACTGACCGGGTCCATGGCTCAGGCTGCCGCTCTCACTGCTCTGCAACTGGTGCAGTCCAATTCGCTCCCAGCGCTCGTGCAGGTCGAGATCGAGCAGCTGATCCTGCGCGGAGAGCTTGCCATCGGCCAACGCGTCAACGAGAGCGAACTGGCGGCGCGATTCGGGACGAGTCGGGGCCCAATTCGGGAGGCGCTGCGTGCGCTCGAGGAGTCCCGGCTCGTGCGCTCCGAGAAAAATCGCGGCGTCTTTGTCCGTGAAATATCCGTCGCCGAAGCGGACGAGATCTACGATGTCCGCGAAGCGCTCGACCAATTGATCGGCCAGCGGGTCGCCGAACGCGCCACGCCCGAGCAGCTGCGCGACCTCGAGGCCGTGGTCGCGGAGATGGACGGGGCTACGGCTAGGCACGACATCAAGTGCTACCACGCGTTGAATTTGAAGTTTCACGATCTGCTGGTCGACTTCGCGGGGAATGCCCGTCTGACGGAAAGCTACCGGTTGCTCACCAAAGGGCTGCTGCTGTTTCGCCTGCGCGGGCTTCAAGACGGCGGCGGGTTCGCGGTTTCCAACACCGAGCACAAAGCTGTAGTGGCGGCCATCGCCGCGCGCGACGGTGCCCGGGCGGGTCACCTGCTGCGCCAACATGCCGCCGAAAGCCGCGCCCGAATGCACAAGGCGGCCGGCGCCGCGGGGGAGTAAGGAACATGCCGACCGACATCACTGTAAACGGCCGCACCTACCTTTGGATGGACCGTCCGCTGGTGGTCGTCTGCGTCGATGGCTCTCAGTTCGAGTACATCACTGCCGCCGTCGCAGCGGGCGCCGCGCCCTTTCTCGGCCGCCTCCTTGCAGGCGCCGGAACCTATTTCACCGCCGACTGCGTCATGCCGAGCTTCACCAACCCCAATAATCTGTCCATCGTGACCGGGGTGCCGCCGTCGGTCCACGGCATCTGCGGCAACTATTTCTTCGATCCCGAGCGCGGCGAAGAAGTCATGATGAATGACCCGCGCCACTTGCGAGCCGGAACCATCCTGGCGGCGTTTTCCGACGCCGGCGCGAAAGTTGCCGTGATCACGGCGAAGGACAAGCTGCGCAAACTCTTGGGCCACCGCATGAAGGGTATTTGCTTCTCCTCCGAGAAGGCCGACCAGGTCAGCTTGGCCGAGAACGGCATCGAGAACGTGCTCGAGCGCGTGTCGATGCCTGTTCCCTCCGTGTACAGCGCGGCGCTGTCGGAATTCGTCTTCGTCGCGGGCGTCAAGCTGATGGAGCGAGAGCGGCCCGATCTGATGTACCTGTCCACGACCGACTACGTCCAGCACAAGGCCGCCCCCGGCACGCCGGCGGCAAATGATTTCTACGCGATGATGGATCGCAACCTTAATCGGCTCGACGAACTGGGGGCCACCATCGTCCTGACCGCCGATCACGGCATGAACGCCAAGCACGGAAGCGATGGCAGGCCCAACGTGATCTACCTGCAGGACACCCTCGATGCCTGGCTTGGAAAGAACCAGGCGCGGGTGATCCTGCCGATCACCGATCCGTATGTCGTGCACCACGGCGCGCTCGGGTCCTTCGCGCTGGTGTACCTGCCCGCATCTGAGGCGCAGCGCTCGGTGGCCGAACGGATCGCGGCGCTTCCGGGAATCCAGACGGTGCTGGGGCGCGCTGAGGCGGCCGCGCGCTTCGAGCTGCCGCCGGACCGCATCGGCGACCTGGTGGTCGTATCAACACTCGACACCGTCATCGGCACCAGCCGCGAGCGGCACGATCTCTCAGGGCTTGACGTTCCGCTGCGCTCGCACGGCGGCACGTCGGAACAGAAAGTACCGCTGCTGGTCAATCGCCGGCTCAGCGAGCAGCCGGCTCCGCGCCGCTGGCGCAACTTCGATGCGTTCGATCTTGGGTTGAACCTCGCCACCCGGCCCTCGTAGGAGAATTCGATGTCCGCCAGCGCCCAACCGTCAGCACCGCGCGCACCTGTTCGCGAGTCGCTGCGCATTGCAGGCAAGAAAGTGTCCCGCGACCGGGTCATCGAGGTTCGTCATCCCTACAGCGGCGAACTGGTCGGCACCGTTCCCAAGGCCACCCTCGCCGATGTCAAACACGCGCTGAAAATTGCGCGCGACTTTCGCTCCCCGCTCACGCGCCACGACCGCTACACGATTCTCATGAAAGCCGGCGCCATCATCGCCGCCAGGCACGATGATCTCGCGCACTTGATCACGCTGGAATCGGGGCTCTGCCTGAAGGACTCGCAGTACGAGGTCGGGCGCGCATCCGATGTGCTGCTATTCGCCGCCAACCAGGCGTTGGTCGACGACAGCCAAGTGTTCTCGTGTGATCTCACCGCGCATGGGAGGAGCCGCAAGGTCTACACCCTGAAGGAGCCGCTGCTCGGCGCAATCACCGCGATCACTCCGTTCAACCATCCATTGAACCAAGTGATCCACAAAGTGGCTCCCGTGGTGGCGACCAACAACCGCGTGGTGCTCAAGCCCAGCGAGAAGACGCCGCTGAGCGCATTGGCGCTCGCCGATATCTTTTACGAGGCGGGGCTGCCGCCTGAAATGCTCTCGGTGCTGACGGGCGATCCGGCCGAAATCGCTGATGAGCTGCTGATGAGCGCGGATGTTGACCTCGTCACCTTCACCGGCGGGGTGTCAATCGGCAAGCACATTGCCGCCAAGGCAGTCTACAAGCGCCAGGTGCTGGAGCTGGGCGGGAACGACCCGATCATCGTGCTCGAGGATGCGGATATCGAGGAAGCCGCGACTTTGGCCGCGAGTGGGTCCTACAAGAACTCGGGTCAACGATGCACGGCCATCAAGCGCATGCTGGTACAGGAAAGCGTGGCCGACCGCTTTATCGAACTGCTCGTCGAGAAGACGCGTGCCGTCAAGTACGGCGATCCGTTCGATCCTACGATGGATATGGGCACGGTGATCGACGAGTCATCGGCGCGGCGATTCGAGACGGTCGTGAACGAAGCGGTGGCGGCAGGCGCGAGGCTCTTGATCGGCAATGTCCGCCGCGGCGCGCTGTATTCCCCGACGGTGCTCGACCGGGTCGCACCGAACATGACGGTCGTGCGCCAGGAAACCTTCGGCCCTGTCTCGCCGGTGATCCGCTTCAAGACGGTGGAGGAGGCAATCAGCATCGCGAACGGAACCGCCTACGGACTGTCATCCTCGCTCTGCACCAACCGCATCGACATGATTACCCGCTTCGTCAAGGAGCTGCACGTCGGCAGCGTGAACGTGCGCGAGGTCCCGGGCTACCGCCTGGAGATGACCCCGTTCGGGGGCATCAAGGATTCTGGGCTGGGCTACAAAGAAGGCGTGCTGGAGGCCATGAAAAGCTTCTGCAACACGAAAACTTATTCGCTGCCCTGGTAACTTAGAGTACGAACGCACATGGGCAGTACGGTCATTCTTGATTTGATGGGCGGAGTCGCGCTGCTCCTGTGGGGACTGCACATGGTCCACAGCGGCATCGTGCGCGCATTCGGCGCCGATCTGCGGCGCCTCCTTGGTATTGCCCTGCAAAGTAGGCTGCGCGCATTTCTCGCGGGCGCCTTCGTCACCGCTCTTCTGCAGAGCAGCACCGCAACCGGATTGATGGTTGCCTCCTTTGTAACCGCCGGCACCTTGGATCTTGCTCCGGCTCTCGCCGTCATGCTCGGCGCCAACGTGGGCACGACGCTGGTCGTGCAGATCCTGTCGTTCAACATTGCGGTCGTGACGCCCATCCTGCTGCTGACCGGCGTCATCGCGTTCAAGCGCGGCGGGAGAACCCGAACCCGCGATCTGGGCCGTGTCGTGATCGGGATCGGCTTGATGCTGCTGGCGCTGCACATTTTCCTCGGCGCTCTGGTGGCGACGGAGACCGCGGCTGTCTCACGCGCGCTGCTGGGCGCGATCACCACTCATCCGATTCTGTGCGTGGCTATCGCGGCCGCCATCACCTGGGCTGCGCACTCCAGCGTCGCCGTCGTGCTCGTCGTGATGTCGCTAGGAGCCGCCCACCTCGTTCCCCCGACGGCAGTGCTCGCCCTGGTGCTCGGCGCGAACATCGGCAGCGCCCTTAACCCTCTGATCGAGACCAGTCAGCCGGGGAATCCGGCCAGCCGGCGGCTTCCGATCGGCAATCTCCTGACGCGCATTGTCGGTTGCGTGCTGGTGCTGCCGTTCCTGCATCCCATCGCGGACATCCTGCAGCGCTACGAGCCGAACCCCGCGCGCCTGGCGGCTGACTTTCACACCGCCTTCAATATCCTGCTCGCGCTCCTATTCATTGGCCCCCTCGACCTCGTGGCCACGCAGCTCAAACGCTGGCTGCCGGACCAGCCGAAGTCCGCGGATCCGGGCACCCCCGTCTATCTCGACTCCACCGCCGCCGGCGCTCCCGCCGTCGCGCTGGTCTGCGCCGCCCGCGAGGTCCTGCGGATGGGGGATTTGATCGAAACCATGTTGCGGCAGGCGATGACGGCGCTGCTCACGAACGATCGCAAGCTGGTCGCCGACATCAGCCGCATGGACGACTCCGTCGACAGCCTCAATGAGGCGGTGAAGCTGTTCGTGACGCGAATGACCCGCGACAGCCTGGATGACCGTGACGGCTATCGCGCCATGGAGATCATTTCGTTCTCGATCAATCTTGAGCACGTCGGCGATATCATCGACAAGAACCTGATGGACCTTGCGTCCAAGAAGATCAGGCGCGGCATCACGTTCTCGAAGGAAGGCGAAGCCGATCTCGTTGAGTTTCACCAGCACGTCGTCGATAGCCTGAAGCTCGCGGTCGGAATATTCATGTCCGGCGATATGAACGTCGCCCGTCAGCTGATTGCGGCAAAGACGCAGCTACGCGAAAAGGAATTCGCGGCCGCCGAGCGCTATCTGGGACGCTTGCGCGAGGGGACGCCGGAAACAATCGAGTCGTACTCGCTGGATCTGGACATCTTGCGCGATCTGAAGCGCGTGCACTCGCACCTTTGCTCGGCCGCCTACCCCGTTCTCGAGCGCGCCGGAGCGCTGCAGCGCAGCCGCCTCAAGGACCCCGGGTTTGGCCGGCGCAAGACTCCGGTAAACCGCCTTCCTACCAAACCACAATTACCGTGAATCTCGATGCGGTTGCAATGAGGACCCCGTGATGGACGCGATACTGCTGACGCCTGGCCCTCTTACCACCTCCGCCGACACCAGGTCTGCGATGCTCTCGGATTGGGGATCGTGGGACGGCGCCTTCAACACGCTGACCGCCTCGGTATGCCGGGATTTGCTGGCTATCCTCGATGCGCAAGCCGACCACGTCTGCGTTCCGCTGCAAGGCAGCGGGACGTTCTCCGTCGAAGCGGCGCTCGGCACGCTCGTTCCGAAGAATGGCAAAGTGCTGGTGCCGGACAACGGCAGCTATTGCAAGCGGATCGTGCGGATCTTGGGCTATCTGGGCCGCGAGGCCGTCGTGTTGCCGCATGGCGAACAGGAGCCGGCTGACCCTGCGCGGATCGACGCCGCGTTGACGGCCGATGCGGCGATCACGCACGTGGCGCAGGTGCACTGCGAGACCGGCACCGGGATCTTGAATCCGCTGCCGCAGATCGCGGCGACCGTGGCAAGACATGGCCGCGGCCTGATCATCGATGCCATGAGCTCCTACGGCGCCCTTCCCATCGATGCGCGGACACTGCGCTTCGACGCTCTTGTTGCGGCGTCCGGGAAATGTCTCGAGGGCGTGCCCGGCATGGGCTTCGTGATCGCCCGCAGGGCGACGCTGGAGCGCTCAAGCGGCAACAGTAGTTCGCTGGCCATGGACCTGGTCGACCAGTGGCAGTACATGCAGAAGACTGGTCAGTGGCGGTTCACGCCGCCCACGCACGTCTTAGCCGCGCTGCGCGCCGCCATCGATCAGTACCAGCGCCAAGGTGGCCGGGAAGCTCGGCTGCAGCGTTATACCGAGAATTGCGCCGCGCTGGTCTCGGGCATGCGTGCACTGGGCTTCAAGACTTTCTTGCCGGACGCCCTGCAGGCACCGATCATCGTCACGTTCCATTCCCCGCCCGATCCGGCCTACGACTTCAGCCAGTTCTACGCCCGAGTGCGCGACCGCGGATTCATCCTATACCCCGGCAAGCTGACGGCCGTGGATACGTTCCGCGTCGGCTGCATCGGCGCGATCGGCCCGGATACTTTGAGGCAGGCGGTGGCCGCGATCGCCGAGGTGCTGCGCGAGATGGGAGTGCGCCGGCTGGCATAGGCCTGCTCTCACAAGAGGGCTTCCTGCAGCGATACAGTCTTCTTACCGCCCGCGACGCGCTGGCTGCCGACTTCATGAAAGCCGAAGCGCTGGTGAAAGCGCCGCGAGGCATCGTTCGGCGGGTCGGTATCGAATTCACAGGTAATCCGCTTGAGCCCCCGCTCTCTCGCACGCGCGAACAAGTCTTCGTACAAGCGTACGGCCAGGTGCCGGCCGCGGGCGGCGGCATCGATGACGATGCGGTCAATGTAGAGGAACTCGACGTAGCGCGCAGCGAACCATCGGTAATTCGGGCTCTCATAGTCGGCGCCGGCTTCGAGCGCAAGCAAAAACCCCTGCACGGCGCCCTCGACGCAGACGACGCGGCGGTACCAAGCTTGCGCATGCAGGGATTGAAGCTGCGGCAATGACAACGGACTTAAGAAGCGCTCTGACTCGAGGTTCAGGCGCAACAGCGCTGCAAAGTCCGTTTCGGTGGAGTCTCTGATCATATGGCATTCCAATGCAATGGCCGCCGACCCTAGCGGGGCCGCATTTAGCGGGACTCCTCCGGGTTGACGCCGCATGACTCGTTATTATACACTCGTTCAGTAACGAAAGGAGAACGGCATGATTGACCCTATTGCCAATCGCGGCGCGGCCTCCGAGGTGTTGTTGAGCGGGGCTAAACTCATCGACAACGAGCTGGAGGTTTCTTGGGAAAACAAGATTCCCCCGGTCCGATTCTCGCCTTTCTGGCTGCGCGATCACTGTCATTCGAAGCAAAGCCTCAATCCCGATACCCTGCAACGCCAGGTCGACACGTTCGCGATTCCAGTGGACATCGCGCCTGCCGCGCTCGAGATCGGCGACGGCGGCCGGACCTTACGCATCGTCTGGAAGCACGACGGCAGCACCAGCGTCCTGCCCGCGGAGTTCCTGTGGAATATCGCCCAGACCAATGGCCACGACACGGCGCCGCGGCGGCGGCTGTGGGACCACGCCTCCATGGGAGAGAATTTTCCGACGATGCCCCATGCCGAGATCATGTCGGGCAACGAGGGATTGCTGCGTTGGCTGTCGATGGTCGCGGACTATGGCTTTGCGTTGGCCTCGGGAGTGCCGCAGAGCATCGAAGCCACCCAGGAATTGGCCACACGAATCGGCTATGTGCGCGAAACCATTTTCGGCGGTATGTGGGATTTCACGGCCAATCTGGCGTTCAAGGACACCGCCTACACGTCGGCAGCGATTGGACCGCACACGGACGGCACTTACAGCATCGATTCGCCCGGTTACCAGATGTTCCATTGTCTGACATTCGACGGCAGCGGCGGGGAGAGCACGCTGGTCGATGGCTTCAAAATCGCGGACCAGATTCGCACGGCCGATCCGATTGCCTTCCAAATGCTATCGACCGTGCAGGTGCCGGCGCAATATTTGGGCGACGGCGTTCACCTGCGGGCCGAGCATCCCGTGATCGGCCTGGATCATAACGGCGACTTTCTCCAAATCGCCTACAACAACTACGACAGGGCGCCGTTTCGGCTGCCGGCGACGCGGATGAGCGCCTTCTATCGGGCACTGAAGCTCTTTAACCAACTGATCAACGATCCGGCGAACGAAATCACCATGCGGCTCGCACCGGGCACGGCGCTGTTATTCGATAACTGGCGCGCCTTGCATGGCCGCCGCGCGTATCAGGGATTCCGGCGGCTGTGCGGCGCCTATTTGAACAAGGAAGATTTCGACAGCAAATTGCGGGTATTGCGCGCGGCGGCGGCCAATGTCGGGGCTGGGCGGTAGGGAAACCCCTTTTCAAAGCACGGCCATCGGCTGCCCTTCGCTATCTTCCCGCAAGCCTCGTCGATGAGTCGAAAGTCTTTGCATGCTCTAATTCGGGCCGGGCGGATTGGGAACCGTTATTCGTCGATTTGAGCAGCGCGGCGTAGTAGCCCTCCGCTTGCGCCTTGTCGCCGATCTTCTCGGCGGCCATGCCGGCGTTGAACAGTCCATTGAACCTATTCGGGCTTAGCGTCAATGCCTGCTTGTATTCGACCAGGGCCTCTCGCGGGCGGCCCAATTCGAGCAATATATCCGCCAGCATTTCCCGCGCGGGGATATCAACCTCGCCCTGGCCAACCTTGTCCTGCAGATCCGCGCTGTCTCGCATCTGTTGCAGCGACTGCGCCGCGTTGCCCTCCGCGAACGCGATCCACGCGAGCATTTCGCCACGCGTGATCCGCGCGCCGGTCGACTCGGCCAAGTAGGCGTGTCTGCCCTTCCTCACCTGCTCCATCAAGGAATCGTAGTCGGCAAGATCGGTCCGCGCTTGCTGCGCGCGGCGTAGATGCCCATCCGCCACGGCGCGCGCCCAGTAGGTCTGGGTCTGGGTTCCCGGCGGTGCGTCCTTGATCGGTTCGACCGCGGCCGCCGCCGTCCAATCGCGCATCTCCAGAGCTAGAAAAATCGGCAGCTTGGTCCGGTAGTAGGGAAACATGCCGACCATGTAGTGATCGGCCATGTTCGGCATCGCCTGGTAGTGAGCAAGCGCGGCCGCAGAATCGCCGACCACCGCGCGGGCAGCCGCATCTTGGCCGCTTTGCAGGTATGCGTAAAGCAGGAAATCGTCCGAGTGAAACTGGTCCATGGCGCCACTTAAGTGGCGCGCCTCGGCCGCCTGCGATGCCGCCACCGAGGCACGATTGGCATCGATGTCCGCCTGCCACATTCCTAATCGCGCAAAGATGTGCCCCGGCATGTGCACCGCGTGCGGCGCCGAGGCGGCAATTTCGCCGTAATGCTCCGCGGCGGCAAGCCCCTGCGGCGCGAGCGACGGCGTGTCGCAGGCGTGGATGATGTAGTGCACGACTCCCGGATGGTCCGGATATTTCGCGAACAGGGGATTGAGCACCGCCATTGCCTTGCGCTCTTGGGTCAAACTGGTGTCATCCGGAGCCACTGACGCGAGCAGCGACAACGCATAGAACGCGCCCGCATCGATATCATGCGGATAATCGCTGTAGAGCTTGGCCATCGCGGCCGTGTAGCCTTCGATGCGGGCCTGATAATCGCGCTTGTCGGGCCGAAAGAAGCCGCTGAGCGCCGCGACATACTCACGCTCGCGCGCGGTTTTCGCCCCGTGCGCTTGCGCGGACTGCATCTCCCGCCATCCCAACGTCATCGTTGCTTCATCGGGCCGGTCCCATATTTGGTGGAATACGCTCATCGCGATTCCCCAATGCGCCATGGCGCACGATGGGTTGGCCTTGGCAATCTTCTCGAACTGCGGACGAGCCTCGTCGTACCAAAAATCGTGCAGCAACGCGACGCCGCGGTTGAACGGCACGCGCACCGACTCCGCGCAGGACACGGAGAAAGACACCGACCCCAGGCGTTCGCCGGCAACCGTTCCCGGCTGACGGATCGAACCATCGGTGGCAGCTTGCGCTGCCAGGGGTAGCCCCGCAAGGCCAATGGTCGCGGCAACGATGAGCGTTGAAATGTTTTTCATTGCTGCGGATTATACGGCAGGGCTCGCCTCCGATCCTGACCTGTGCATGCTCTCCGTCCCGTGCATGCTATGCAGCTATTTCGATCAGGGCTTTAGCTGCGCCCGAATCTCCCCTGGTTTGTGCTCGGCGCTGTGCACGTTCACGTACAGATTGCCAGCCTTGAAACTCGCGTACTGCTCGTCCGTGAGCTTGGAGCCTGCCGGGACCAACCACGTATTGTCGGCGCCCTTGGTGAGCGTAATGATGGGCGGCCCGCTCTGACCCGGTGCGCCCACATGAATGTGCGCCACCGTCCCATCGATGCCCTTAGTCTTGAGGGTGCCGCTGACGGATTTGTCGGCCGCGATCGAAATAGTTCCGGTTCCGGTCGCGGATGTCGCGACCGGCGGCGTCTCTTCGGCGCCCGTCAACTTCACTTTCACCTCGCCGGCCAAGGCCGATCCGCTGCTCGCAATAAGCGCTGCGGCGGCGACGAGTGCACAAGCACCGGGGATGTTGAAAAGCTTGCTCATGACTAACTCCATTGGGTTGAGTTACGGTTCACTGTGGAAACGGCTCGGGAATCACATTTCCAGTTTGCCCCCATTGCACCGTCCGCGCCAGCCCCTCATGAATGTTATCGCGACAGCTCGCAGATCCAATTCACTTCCCAGCTCTGGCCGCCGTCCGCTGAAAATGACTGTTCCCTGGCGCGCCGCGATGCGCTGCTGAATTGGGCCGCCGCCGAGGACGCCTACATCGTCGAAGATGACTATTCGATCCGGCGCCGCGCGTGAATCGCATCGTGTCATCCCGCATCTCTCACGTCCATTTCTCTCATCGCATCAAGTAGCACCCGCATCGCCCGACAGTCATCCTCGTTGTAATCCAGAATTCGTTGCTTGACCGCGGGATCTTGCGTCCGCACCCACTGATCAAACCACTCGATCGACGCGGCGCCGGATGGATCCGCATCCCGCCACCGGAACTTCAAGAATTTCGCCAGACTTTTGATCGACCAATCGAGCGTCGGCCATTCGGACTTGAACACCGCATCAAAATACAAATCGAACGATCGCCCCGGCGAGAATAGCGCCTCGGCATCGGCGGCCGAACATACCTGCGGATACTTCTGCTGAAGCTTGCAATACTGGGTGCGCTCGTGCTTGGAATAGTGGTACACCATGTAAGCCGCATGCCGGCTTAAGAAGTCCCAGGCCGCGGCAAACGCATCCCTCTCGCCCCTCTCGTTGGCCTGCTCGGCAAACACCGCGACGAATTTCTCATTGTTCCAATCGCCATTGCGGCGCACGATGAACCCATGCAGGTACACCAAATCCCGCATCGGATCGTCTTCAATATCGAAGAACAGCTCGAGCGGATTCGTCGGTAGCTCGACTGGTTTGCGAAAGAACGGCACGGGATGCGGATCCACCGCCAATTTCGCCCGGGCCTGCAATTTCGCAAGGGTGGTCGCGGACACTCCGGGAAACGGCGACTTCTTCGCCCCGGCATAGCGCGACAAATCCGCGCTCGCCAAACTCCGCACCGTCGCGAACGCATCGGTCAACGCATCGCGTTTTGCCCGCCCCAATTGCGGCAATAGGCTTAGATCTCCCGCCGCCTGCATCTCCCGTAAGCAGCTCGACCACCACGCGCAGAGCTTGCACACCGATGCCGCCGCCGGCCGCGGCTTGTGCTCCTGCGCAAGCGTTCGCTCCACCTCTGATTTGGCGTCGCGATAGAGCTGCGAAATCGACGGACTACGCGGGCCGAGTTTTACATCGAGATCGTATCGGACCTCATCTCCATGGACGTCCCAGATATACCCGTAGCGGCCCGCAGACGCCCTCAAGCGTTCCAGAATGTCGGTATACAGCGCCAACTGCACGCCGTAGGTCCTCTTCGGCCTCCGGTCCTCTTCATCGTCCCCGCCCTCATCCCAGCTCCCCGATTTGATGTCGATTGCGGCGTAGCCGGCGCCTTCCTTGCGCAGCAAGTCCGGCTCCCCGAGCAATTCATCCACCGACAATCGCCCGCCGTAGATCAGCGCCTCGCCTCGCATCATTGCGGTCCGTGTCTGCCGCTCCTTCTCTTCACTGCGGAAAACCGATAAGTCCACAAACGGCACGCCCAACCCGGCCATCGTCTCCTTTTCGAACAAGGATCCTTTCTCCCACAGCAACTGCACGAACGGACTCACCGGATCCCGTTTCGACGGATCGGCAAACGCATCCATCGCGACGCGATGCGGACACGACAAATGGTTGTAGAGCAGCGAAGCGGTAATGCGGTTCGTCACGGCTCGTTCACTCGCCAGATCGGTAACGGTTCGATAAATCCGTTGAACTCTATGCCTTG